>JAWQFW010000012.1:0-42145 GCA_035968095.1 Oscillatoria sp. PMC 1068.18 | reverse complement strand
ACTATAACCCTTTTATTTTAAATCTTGAATGCTAAACTTCTAATTAAAATGTTGTATTTATTCACAAGTGTGAAAATTACTAGCAGATATCCTTCCATTGTTCCGTATTCAAAGTTACTTATGACTGGGAAAAATCAACCCCAAACTCAAGTAGATAGTTTCGCTAATTCTCAATGGTCGCTTGGGAAAAATATTAGTCTGTTTCAAGCGGGGTCTTTACCAGTATTCATTGGAGTGGTATTCTCTCTGGAGACGCTACTATTGTGGGTAGGCTTACTTCGCGATCGCCAAGCCCAAATCGAACAAATTCTCCCAGAAATTATTATTGGCGGGGGATTGTTTATCTCCTGGATAATAGCATTAATTGTTTATTTAGTCCAGAAAACTGAACAATCTACTCCGAAATCACTACATTGGGAAAACGAAAATTATAGCGACACAAAACCCTCCTCAAACTCAGCAGATATCAACTTAGCTCTTAATGCTACTAAAACAGGGATTTGGTACTTAAATTTACTCGGCAATCAGGCAGTTACTTCTGAGCAGACAGCAAATTTATTTAATATTCAAAAAGCTAGCTTTAGTGGGGATTATGAAGCTTTTGCTCAGTTTGTTCATCCTGATGATTTAGAAGTTGTTAATCAGGCAATTTTAGAAGCAATTAAAAATCAAAGTTTTCTTGACTTGAAATACCGAATTGTTAAACCAGACCGAACAATTGTTTGGGTGAAGTCCCAAGGAGAAATTTTTTCCGACGATACTGGTAAACCGATTCGGATCATTGGAACTATCAACGATATCACTGAACAACAAAAAATTGAGGAAGACTTAATTGCTAGTGAATCTCGATATCGACTTTTATTTGAAAGTAATCCTCACCCAATGTGGGTTTATGACCTACAAAGTCTGAAGTTTCTGGCTGTTAATGAGGCGGCAATTCGTCATTATCAGTATAGTGAAAAGGAATTTCTTTCAACAACAATTGCGACAATTCATCTTCCCGGATATGCTCGGAGTTTTTCTTCAGAAGCGTTTGGTACTCAACCAGAAATTAACAATTCAGGAATTTGGAAACATCGGAAAAAAGATGGGACAATTATTGATGTAGAAATTAGTTCTCATCCAATTAAGTTTGACTCTTGTCTGGCTAGATTAGTTTTAGCTTATGATGTCACTGAACGTCAACGGATCGAAACTAAAATTTTACTTTTGCAAAGTATTACTAAAGAAATTATTGATGCTGATACTTTTGCCGCAGCTTTAGAAATAACTATCACAAAACTTTGTGAGGTTACAGGTTGGAATTATGCTGAGGCTTGGAGTATAAACTACAGAGAAAATAACTTACAATTGAGTGCTTTTTGGTACGGCGATCATCCTAAATTAAAACAGTTTCGTCAGAAAAGTAAGCAGTTTAGTTTTAGAAAAAATGAAGGGATTCCGGGACGAGTTTGGGCGACACAAAAACCCGAATGGACTAATGATGTTTCGAGTTGTAGCGAAACTGAGTTTTTGCGGGTTGATTTGGCGAAAGAAGTAGGATTGAAAGGTGCATTGGGAATCCCCATTATTGCTAAAGGAAAAATTGTCACAATTTTGGTATTTTTTAGTTGTCAAGTTTTGCAAGAAGATGAAAAAATCGTCCAATTAGTTACTTCAGTTGCGAATCAATTAGGTTTAGCGATCGCCACTAAACAAGCTGAGTCCGCACTCCGCCAAAGCGAACAATACTTAAGAGGTATCATCGATAATGAACCAGAATGTGTCAAACTCGTAGCATCGGATGGAACTTTGCTCGATATGAACGCGGCTGGTTTGGCAATGTTAGAGATGGATAATCCGCGCAAAGTAATTAATAAACCAATATATGGCGCGATCGCACCCGAATATCGTCCCGCATATCAAGCTTTAAATGAAAGTGTCTGTGCTGGAAACAAGGAAAGCTTAGAATTTGAGATCGTCACCAGTAAAGGAAATCGACGTTGGATGGAAACTCGTGCAGTGCCGATTTTGGATCAAGCTCAAAATAGTTACATCCAACTAGCAATTTCGCGAGATATTACCGAACGCAAACAAGCTGAGTCAGCATTGAGAGAAAGTCAGCGCACGCTCGCTACTTTAATGAGTAATTTGCCCGGAATGGCTTATCGCGGCAAGAATGACCGAGAATGGACAATGGAGTTTGTCAGTCAAGGTAGTCTCGAATTAGTCGGCTATCAACCAGAAGAGCTAATTGGGAATCGGGTAATTAGTTTTGGAGAATTGATTGACTGTGGCGATCGCGAACGAGCTTACTTACAAGTACAACAAGCTTTGAGCGAAAAGCAAGCTTTTAAGTTAGTTTATCGCGTCACTACCAAGTCTGGCGAACAAAAGTGGCTCTGGGAAAAAGGTGAAGGTATCTTTAGTGAGGATGGCGAATTAATCGCTTTAGAAGGATTTATCAGCGATATTAGCGATCGCGTTCGTGCTGAACAAGCCCTTAAAGAATTAAATCAAACTTTGGAACTGCGTGTCCAACAACGCACCGCTCAATTTGAAGCCACCAACCGCGAACTCGAAGCTTTTTCCTATTCAGTATCCCACGACTTACGCGCTCCCCTGCGACGTATCGAGGGCTTCAGTCAAATAGTTTGTGATTCTTACAGCCAACAAATCGACGCGCGAGGTCAAAAATATCTCCAACGAATTCGTGCTAATGTCCAAAAAATGAACGAATTAATTGATAGTTTATTGTTGTTATCTCGGCTTACCCGTACCGAAATTCAGTATACCCAAGTAAATTTGAGCCATCTCGCGGAGGAAATAGCTACTGAGTTGCAACAATCTCAACCTCAAAGACAAGGAGAATTTTCGATTAATCCAGAAATTTTTGTCCAAGGATCTCGCGAGTTATTGCAAATCGCCTTAGAAAATTTATTGAACAATGCTTGGAAATATACTTCTGGTAACTCCACTGCTAAAATCGAATTTGGTGTTCTGACTCAAGCAGAGCCGAGTCAGAATTTGGTGCAGCGATCGCCAATTTATTTTGTTCGTGATAATGGTGTTGGTTTTGATATGGCTTATGCTGATAAACTATTTAGAGTTTTTGAGCGCCTCCATTCCGAACGAGATTTTCCCGGTACAGGAATTGGACTCGCTACCGTCGCTCGGATTATTCATCGACATGGAGGAAAAGTTTGGGCAGAAGCTGCTCCCAATCAAGGAGCCACTTTCTACTTTACCTTAAGTTAACAATTCAGGAGTAAATTTTGAGATAAGTAGCAACAATCGTCAATTTCTTAAATCTAACGAATAACTTGTTAACTAGATAACAGAATCAACGAGCTAAATTTAATAAAAATTTGATTAGAGAGTGCATTACCTGTAATTACTGACAATGAAATTGCTAAAAAATTGATTTTGTCGTCTAAAATCATTAAAGTCGTTTTATTTGTTCAATTAGTTAACCCAGTTGAGTTAAGTAGTGTCAGTAGTCAAATATTAAGTAAAATTGATACTATTGTTGAATATACATGAGTAAATTACTGAAAGTTTTAATCATAGAAGATAGTCCAGATGATGCTGAACTGGTGTTACTAGAGTTGGAAAGAAATGATTATGAGCCAAATTTTCAAAGAGTAGAAACTAAAGTAGCAATGCAAGCAGCTTTAGAACAACAAAAGTGGGACATCGTTCTTTGTGACTATAATTTACCTCAATTTGGTGCTACTCAAGCTTTGCAATTATTACAAGAAAATCAGCTAGATATACCGTTCATTATCGTTTCTGGTTCCATCGGAGAAGAAATTGCAGTAGCAGCCATGAAAGCAGGCGCTCACGATTATTTGCTCAAAAATAAACTAGCACGATTAGTTCCCGCAATTGAAAGAGAAATTCGCGAAGCCGAAGGGCGGGAAGCACGTCGAAAAGCTGAGAAAAAACTACAATATTTTGCTTACCATAACGAATTAACAGGTTTACCGAATCGAACTAAGTTAATCAGCCATCTCAATTTTAGTATCGAAAATTTCCAGAACAGTAGTTTTACTTCTCCCTTTGCCTTATTAATTTTAGATTTAGACCGCTACCAAATGGTTAAATATAGTTTGGGTCACTCAGTAGGAGAAAAATTGCTGATTGAAACATCTCTTCGTTTGCAAAGTTGTCTCCGGAATGGTGATTTTTTAGCTCATTTAGGTGAAGATAATTTTGCTTTTTTGTTGTCTAAGGTAGATTCTCTCGAAGCAGTCAAAGCAAGAATCAAAGAAATTCAAAATAAGTTACAATCTCCTCATAACTTTGACGGTCCGACAATTAGTTCAACTGCTAGTATTGGGGTCGTAATGAGTAACCTAATTTATCAGGAAGCAGAAGCTTTTTTCAAAGCCGCAGATACCGCTATGCACTACGCTAAGTTAGATGGTAGAGGCAGTTGGGCTGTATTCGACCGCAGTATGCACGACAAAGTAATTGAACGTTTTAATTTAGAAACAGATTTACAACAAGCTTTAAAAAGTTTACAGTTGTCTTTGAATTATCAGCCAATTATTTCTTTAGAAACCGAAGAATTAATTGGTTTTGAAGCGTTGGTAAGATGGGAACATCCCCAACAAGGAAATATTTCTCCCGCTAAGTTTATTCCTGTGGCTGAAGAAAGTGGCTTAATTGTGCCTCTGGGTGAGTGGGTGTTAACAGAAGCAATAGAAAGATTATTTGTTTGGCAAAACTATTATCCAAAAAAGTTACAATTAAGTATGAGTGTCAATGTCTCCGGGCTTCAGCTTAAACATCCTAATTTTTTAAATTGTATTGACAAACTTTCGGAAAAGTTTTTGCTGAGTGGGAATAAATTAAAACTAGAAATCACTGAAAGTGTTTTGATGGAAGATCCCCAAGCAGTGAGTAGTTTATTGATGCAATTACAAGAACGAGAAATCCAGATTTGTATAGATGATTTTGGTACTGGTTATTCTTCGTTGGCTTATTTACACCGTTTACCGATCGATATTTTGAAGATCGATCAATCTTTTGTAAGAAATATGGATTCTGGGGAAAAAAATATTGATATAGTTAAAGCAATTGTTAATTTAGCAGATAGTTTGGGGTTAGAGGCGATCGCTGAGGGCGTAGAAACACAACTACAAGCAGATATTCTCCGCGATATTGGTTGCGAATACGCCCAAGGTTACTTTTTCTCTCGACCTCTCCCGGATGATGCAGTTCTTGCTTTACTGAATACAATTTTTAAATCTACCTAAATGGTACAAGAGGCTGCTAGCACTGCTGTTAAGGCTTATTCTAGACGTAAAACAGCCATAAAAGCTTCTTGAGGAACATCAACAGTACCAATCGCCTTCATCCGTTTTTTACCTTTAGCTTGTTTTTGGAGCAACTTTTTCTTCCGGGAAATGTCGCCACCGTAACATTTTGCTAAAACATCTTTCCGCAACGCCGGAATATGTTCGCTAGCAATGATCCGAGTTCCAATCGAAGCTTGAATCGGAATTTTGAACTGATGACGCGGAATTAATTCCTTGAGTTTTTCAGTTAAAGCACGACCAACATTATAAGCTTTATCGCGGTGAACAATCGTCGCCAAAGAATCTACCGGATCGCCGTTAACCAAAATATCCAACTTGACTAAGTTATCTTCGCGGTAGCCCAACAGTTGATATTCCATGCTGGCATAACCGCGACTGCGAGATTTAAGCTGGTTAAAAAAGTCAGTAATTACTTCAGCTAAAGGCAACTCGTAAACTAAAGTCGTTCGCGTCGGAGTAAAGTACCTCATATCTTTAAAAATTCCGCGCCGACTTTGGCAAAGTTCCATCAACGGACCGACGTATTCTTCCGGAGTAATAATCTCAATTTTGACATAAGGCTCTTCAATTTTTTCCTGCTGATTTGGTGGAGGGAGTTGACTGGGGTTGTCAATTTCCATGACTTCGCTATCAGTAGTGGTAATGCGATAAATTACTGAAGGAGCAGTAATAATCAAATCAAGATCGTATTCTCTTTCGAGGCGTTCTTGGACAATTTCCATGTGCAGTAAACCCAAGAAACCACAACGAAAACCAAAGCCCATTGCCGTAGAAGTTTCTGGTTCGTAATTCAAAGCCGCGTCGTTGAGTTTGAGCTTTTCCAGAGCATCGCGTAAGTCTTCGTATTGGTCAGAATCGGTGGGAAATAAACCACAAAAGACCATTGGTTTAGCTTCTTTGTAACCAGGTAAAGCCGAATCAGCTTGAGCTTTTGCCAAAGTAATTGTATCGCCAACACGGGCATCTTCAACAGTTTTGATGGCGGCGGCAAAGTAACCCACTTCCCCAGCATGAAGTTCATCGACTTCGATTTGGGTTGGAGAGAGAACCCCTAACTCGTCAATTTCGTATTCCTTACCCGAAGCCATGAGTCGGACGCGATCGCCTTTTTTCACTGTCCCATCCATAACCCGGAAATAAACAATTACACCTCGATAAGGATCGTAATAACTATCAAAAATCAAAGCTCTGAGGGGCTTATGGACGGTATCCTGGGGTGGAGGAGTCAAAAGCACGATCGCTTCGAGAATTTCTTCAACTCCAATTCCTTCCTTCGCTGAAGCACGAATCGCCGCGCTACAATCGAGTCCCACAACTTCTTCAATTTCTGCCAAAACCCGTTCCGGTTCAGCACCAGGAAGGTCAATTTTATTTAAAACCGGAATAATTTCCAAGTCATGTTCCAGCGCTAAATAGACATTCGCCAAAGTTTGCGCTTCCACACCTTGAGAAGCATCAACCACCAACAAAGCACCTTCACAAGCTGCCAGACTGCGAGAAACCTCGTAGGAGAAATCCACATGACCAGGAGTATCGATCAAATTCAGCACGTAGTTTTGCCCATCGCTAGCAGTATAATTCATGCGTGCCGCTTGTAGCTTAATCGTAATTCCTCGTTCTCGTTCCAAATCCATATTGTCGAGGAATTGTTCTTTCATTTTCCTTTGAGCGACAGTACCAGTCACCTGTAAGAGACGGTCTGCCAAGGTTGATTTGCCGTGGTCAATGTGAGCGATAATCGAGAAATTACGGATGCGAGAGACGGGAACGTCAGTCATAAGTATCTAAAGCTGCGGCAAGAAAAATTTCAATCTGCTTAAACTATTGTAATGTCGATCTTGCCCAAAAGTCTGTATTTGGGTTGACAGCGCTTGGCGCATCGAGCGCCAGCACCGTGAACGGATCTCGCTACAATAGTTCTTTTTGGTAAGAAAAGCCAACTCAGCAACGAAATTCAAAACAGTAAAATTATGGGGAAATGTTAATAATACTTAGGGATCTCGGTATGCTCTCTCCAGCAAGATCGTAAAATGCAAAAGTAGGGCTAGAAAAAAAAACAAATTATGAATGACAAAGTAGTCGGTTCGCCGCGATCGGATGAAAAAGTAGAAATTTCGATCCAACTCGATTCAGACCTAATTGAGCAAATCCAACACTTAACCAACGACCCTTCGCGAGTAATTGAAACAGCAATCAAACAATGGCTTAGAGGCGAACGAGCCGAACAAGATGACGATCTCAGCCGCAGTTTGCGCCGTAATCCACCCGTTCCGCCGCGAGGAGAGTGGAACGATTAAGATTTAAATCACGTCTCGACCCGATCTAAATCGGTGCAAAGCAATCTCAGGGTTTGTTAATCTAACTTTATCTTCTCGACCAGTTGGCTTACTGTTTCACTATCAATAGGTACAATGATAGTTCTCTCTGATTCCGAAAATTCTCACATGAAGTCTAGATTTCCCCAATCGGCGGCGAAAATGCTCGGTAATTCTCAAGGTTGGCAGAATTTAGCAGCAGAAATGGTGTTTGTGCAAGATAGCTCTGGTAACTATCTTTCTTTCTACTGGCAAAAAGCTGCTGATTATGGTTTGGTTGGGGATTTAATCGAGCAAAAAACCCTCGCTGAACTGGTGGCTCCGGTAGCTTTAGAAGCTTATCATGAAAGAATCGGGCGGGTGTTAGAAAGACGAATTCCGGAACAGTGTCATTGTTGGTTTGACTGTGCGGGAAAGTCTTTACCTTTGGAGTTAGTAGTTAGTCCGATTTTGCAAGGAGATGGTACGGCAAAATCAGTGCTAGTAATGGGTCATGTTTTGAATGAAACGGAAATTTCAGTCACGAGTAATTCCGCATTACCTGTGAATCCCGATCCTTACCAAAAGCTCTTAACTCAAATTGCCCGGAATATTCGTCGTACCCTAGATTTAGAAACAATTTGGCAGCAAACAGCAACCAGTTTAGGAGAAGCGCTTAAAGTCAGTCGCTGTTTGTTAATTTCTTATCAACCGGAGAGTAAAAGACTGAAGGTAGAAGCAGAAAGTCGCCAAAAACCGTTTAAGTCGATGCTCGCAACGAAACTGGATGGGGAAGAGGATGTGGAATTGAAACAAGCGATCGCCACTCGCGATATTGTGACGATCGATCGCATCGAAGTTGATAATACTCAAGTGATGTCGGTGCTTGCAGTGGCGACTTGTTACCGCAATAAACCGAATGGTTTGATTTGTTTGCATCAGTGCGATCGCCACCGGATGTGGAGTGCTGCGGAAAAAGAGTTAGTGCGTGAGTTAGCCGATCAAGTCGGAACGGCGATCGCTCAAGCAACTCTTTACCGCGAACTTGAAGAAGCTCGTAATGAAGCTGAAGAAGTTTCTCGTCTCAAAAGTGAGTTTCTCGCTTCTACTTCTCATGAATTGCGTACTCCCCTAAACGGAATTATTGGCTTCCTGAAACTGATTTTAGAAGGAATGGCAGATGACCCGGAAGAACAACGGGAATTTATCGAAGAAGCTCATAATTCGGCTCTACATTTACTGAATTTAATTAACGATATTCTCGATATTGCTAAAATTGAAGCAGGTAAAATGGAGTTGGATCTGGCTCCCGTGGAGTTAGATGAACTTTTCCACAATGTGAAAAACTTTACTAAACCCCAAGCAGAACGCAAAAAGCTGAATTTTAATCTTAAACTTCCTGCTACTTATGACAAGGTAATTGTTTTCGGTAACTACCAACGTTTATTACAGGTAATGTTGAATTTAATCGGTAATGCGATTAAGTTTACTAATGAGGGAGGAGTAACTATCGGTGCGGAAGTTGTCCGCAAGAAAGTTTTTGTTAATCATCAAGAATATCCAGGGATGGTGCGTGTGCGCGTGGCTGATACTGGGATTGGGGTTCCTCTGGATAAGCAAGATCGCTTGTTTCAATCTTTTAATCAGGTAGATGGTTCTCGCACTCGTCAGTATGGTGGTACAGGTTTGGGTTTGGCGATTTCCCAAAAGTTGATTGAAGCGATGGGTGGGGTGATTAATTTTTATAGTATGGGAGAATGGCTTGGTTCGACGGTTACTTTTACTGTTCCTTTATATCAAGCACCAGTGATTAAGTCGGGAGAGCAGGAAGTGAACTCAATTCCCGATTAAAAAATTAATAATTTTAGGGAACATCTGCGATCGCTCGGAAAAACAGGCACAGGATTTGAAAGTGTATTTAGTGGCGAGATCGTGACGATGTTTCCAGGAGAATCTCCTCATGAACAAATTTATCTCTAAGTTTTTAGAGAGTTTTGCCCGAATTCTTTATCAACAAACAATTTTACTACTAGGAATCTTGTTTGGGATCGGCACCACAGTGGCTTTGTGGAATATGCACCATCTCTCGATCCACTTGGTAAAATCCCAAGCTTTACAAAATGCTGTTTTATATGCCGAAGCGGTTTCTCAAGCACGAACGCTTTATAGTTCGGCAGTAGTAGATCAACTCAGAACAGTTGAAGGAGTTACGATTACTCACGATTATGGCGATCGCGAACAAGCTATTCCTTTACCTGCAACTTACTTAATTGAACTTGGTAAGCTTCTCTCTGATGATTTTACCGGAATGGCGGTAAGTTTGTACAGTGATTACCCTTTTCCTTGGCGGGAAGCTGAAGGTGGTCCCCAAGACGATTTTGAACGGGAAGCACTCATTGAGTTAAGAAAAAATCCTCAAGAAAAATACGTTCGCTTTGAAGATTTTCAAGGTAAACTAGCATTACGTTATGCCCAAGCAGATATTATGCAACCAAGCTGCATCGGTTGTCATAATAATCATCCTGATACTCCAAAAAATGATTGGAAAGTCGGCGATGTACGCGGTGTTTTAGAGGTAACTACACCTTTAGAAGATTTAGTTGAACATAGTAGCGAAGGACTCCGAGAAACTACCGTAATGTTAGGCATAATTGGCTTTCTGGGAATTTCGGGAATCGCTGTAGTTATTGGGCGAATGTTACAAACTTCTCGACAATTAGAAAGAAGTGTGATTGAACGTACTGCACAATTACGCGAAGCCAATCAAGAAATAGTTTTACAACGAGAAAAATCTGAGCAATTGTTACTGAATATTTTACCGGAAATTATTGCTGAACAATTAAAACAAGGAAAAAGTTATATTGCTAAAGGTTTTGCCGAAGTAACAATTCTTTTTGCTGATATCGTTGGTTTTACGCAAATTTCTGAACAGATTTCTCCGGTAGAATTGGTTAATTTACTCAATGAAATTTTTTCAATTTTCGATCGCGAAACGGAAAACTACAATCTGGAGAAAATCAAAACTATTGGCGATGCTTACATGGTAGTTGGTGGTTTACCGACACCGAGAAGTGACCATGCTGAAGCAGTTGCAGAAATGGCGATCGCCATGCAAGCTGAAATTGCTCGCTTTAATACTCAACACAATTTTAACTTAAGTATCCGCATTGGGATCAATACAGGACAGGTAGTTGCTGGCGTAATTGGGAAGAAAAAATTCTCTTACGATCTTTGGGGTGACGCAGTAAATACTGCTAGTCGCATGGAATCCCACGGAATTCCCGGTAAAATTCAAGTTACTGCCGCTACTTACGAAAAAATCAAAGATCTCTACCACTTTGAATGTCGTGGTGTAATCAAGATTAAAGGCAAAGGAGAAATGACTACTTATCTGTTGCAGGAAAGAAAAGTTAGCGATCGCTAATTTTATGCAGAATATAATTCTAACTTAATTACAATGAAAAAGAAATTTTGGGCGATGTTTCAATTTCAATTAAGCTGTAGATATCTAGCCAGACTACGTCTCTAAATATAAATAATCTTCAATCTAGTTAATTAATCAGATAGCTAGGGGATAGGCGATCGCACTTTCAATCACTCTTTTCCCTAACTAATCCCCAATCCCTAAGAACAATAATACTCTGAGCAGATAAAATTGATCTAGAGGATTTTGACTTTCCTCCTGTGGGTAGATTGAAATTTGCTCCTAGCTATATTCCTTGAGGGGTATAGCCCCTATACCAAGATCGGCGAGAGGATTGCAAAATTTATTTGGGGTGTATCAAAGGACTTTTCCGGATATTTTCCCAAACTTCTGCAACAATAGAACAAGGGTGCATTGCGTCATGATTACGGCTTTAATACTTACGCTTTTTCCTCTTCAACTTGCTGAGGTGCATTTAGCCTCTCAATTGCTAAAACCCAAGCAAGAACAAAATTTACTCGCTAGACAATGTGGAGAGGTAAGTCGATGGTACGCCTGGACTCAATGCGGTGAAACAACATGTTGCAAACTTTTCATAGCCTGCTCGGATGGCACTATAATCAGTCAAGTAGTAAACTCAAACCACTGCTCTTAGATGCTAAATTAGTAATAAGCAGCCTCAAGCTGATTTCGATAGGATTACTGCTGATAACTTCTATGTCTAAAGAAAAATCGCCAGAGACTCGTCTCAACGAGATTTTACAAGAACAGCAGGTTCTAGTTCACCAGCTTAAGGATGCAACTCCTGCTCGTAAACTACAAATCCAAGCAGAAATAGTTGCTCTTTCTGAGGAACAAGCAAATCTGCTTCAGGAAGCAGGGGCAGTAAACTGTTTTATTTATACAACTTCTTCTTCCCGGGGAACTGGATGGATTGAAGAAGAACGTAATTGGGATGGTTCGGTCAGACAATATCGGTACGGATATTATCGTAATGGCAGAAGTAATCGCCGTTATGTACCAAAACGTCTAGTTGCTGATGTGCAGCATTTGATTGACTCGAAAGCTAAACCTGAATCGATTTTGGAGTTTCTCGATCTTGCTAAAACTCAAGCAGCACGATTGAGCCAAGTGCAGCGCTCTTAGGCGCGATTCGTGTAGCGCTAGAAACTCAAAGGGTGCAACTCAGCTAAAAATACTGGAATCCAAACAATTACCAAAATATGCTCTCTGCGGACAATTTTCGTTAAATTGTCTGTATTTTGCTTGACAAAATGAAATTTGTTTGTTAAGCAAAAATTTTTGAGATCGAAAAGGGGATGGGCTTCAAACCCATCCCCAGTAATTTTTGGGTAAAGTCTCAGACTTTACCCAAATAATTCAATTAAGCATCAACCGCGAAAATGACTTGGAAGGCAAAATCGTTGTAGTCACTTAACTCCGTGCCATCAGGAGCATCTTCAAAGCCGAAGGTATTATCAGCCAGCAGACGACTAGCATCAAAACCGTTTGGATTAGCTTCGTTGAACGCAAACAAGGTTTGACTAGAATCTCCATTTACCTGCATATAAGGTGCATAAAGGAATCCACCAGAGAGGTTAAACAGATCGGGATCGACATTGTTAAAGTTGATCACGCTATTACGCAAAGCAGCCTCAGTGTAATTTGCTTGACCAGGAGTAACAGTTTGACCAGTTACCGGATCGATAACGCTTCCATCAGTATCTTGAACAATATACAAACCACCACGATTATTTAGTGCCGCATCTTTAGTAGCAACAATCTGAGTTTGTAGTTGCTGACCATCAAAATCAGTCAAATCAATTAATTTGACTTCTCCTTGCAAGCCTGTACCAGTTAAAGGATCGTCAGTAGTTACTTGAGCAGTAACAATCAAATCACCAAAAGGTTCATCATCATTGCCGCCAGGTACATCCTCAAAAGATAGCTGGAACAAGCCGTCAGAGATTTCCTCTACAGTCAGAACGTCACCTGCGCCACCAGAAGCAAACCCTAACAACACATTACTTTGAGAGGTGTCACCAGAGAGTACCGCATCAGAAGTGCTACCAGGGATCAGATAGAAGCCGAGGCGATCGCTACCGTTGAAACCAGACAAAATCCGCATCGGATCGCCGCCTAAGAATGGACTATCGAAGAAATTCGGTGAATCCGAAGAAAGCGCAGAGAAGATTACCTGTCCTGAATTCAGCGCGGCGGTGATATAACCAGAATCTCCCGGTTCAAGAGTACCGATCGCACCAGCATCATCATCAACCTCAAACACACCGATTTGGTTAACCAATGCCGCATCTACATCAGTTAAAGTAAACTTCAGCGTCGCTGCTTGATTTGGACTACCAGTAATCGGGAAGACATTGTTCGTTGGAGAACTCAGTACCACATCACTGTCATCATCTCCAACTGTCACCGTAACTGTTGCGGTATCAGTACCACCGTTCCCGTCATCAACCTGGTAAACAAAAGTATCTTCACCAGAGAAATTAGTATCCGGGGTGTAAGTAATAAAGTCGTCAGTCAGATCCGTAGGCGTACCGTTGTCATTAATTTCCACAGTACCGCTATCAGGCTGGTTAACGATGCTCAGGGTAAGATCGTCTCCATCAGGATCGCTATCATTAGCCAGAACATTGATATTTACTGGCGTATTAAAGTCAGTGGTTGCGGTATCATTACCCGCTACAGGTGGCTGATTGACTTCGTCAGCTTCGGCGATCGTCACTGTTACCGAAGCACTATCGGATTCATCACCGGAGGTAATTGTATAGTCAAATCGTTCAATTCCTCGGAAACTTCCATTCGGAGTGTAGACAATTACATCATCAGTGAAGTCATCTGGAGTACCGTTGTCGAGAACTTCTACCGTCGCGTTGAGCAAATCATCAAAATCGATTTCGAGACTATCAATAGTATCGAAAACGTCATTATCGAGAATGTCGATTGTCACTGCTGTACCAGCTTCACCACTTGCAGTATCATCCACAGCAGCGAACGTACTCGTAACAACTTCGTTAACTCCGATTACCACTGTTGCCGTATCGCTACCTGTAGCATCAGTAATCGTGTACTCAAAATCCTCAATCCCGTCGAAGTCAGCATCTGGAGTATAGACAAGGAAATCGTCGCTGAAATCGGCGGTAGTTCCGTTGTCATTAACTTCTACCGTACCGTTGAAGATATCAGCAAAGTCAACTTCGATCGCTTCGATAGTATCAGCGTCGAAAGTATCATTATCGAGAATGTCGATCGTGATTGGTACAGCTTGATCAGTGTCAAAGCGATCGTCAACCGCATCGATAGTTTCTACGACTACCTCTTCATCAACAGTAATTGTTACTGAAGCACTATCGGATTCATCACCAGAAGTAATTGTGTAATCGAATCGTTCAACTCCTCGGAAAGTCGCATTTGGAGTGTAGACAATTACATCGTCAGTTAAGTCGTCATCTGCTATACCGTCTGAGTCGATAACTTCCACAGTACCGTTGAGTAAGTCACCAATTTCGAGACTGTCTAAAGTATCGAAAGTGTCATTATCGAGGATATCAATTGTGATCGGAGTTGCAGTTGTAGTTTCCTCAATATCGTCAACCGCATCGATAATCGTCGCCGTGACATCACCAACAGTAATTGACACTTGCGCGGCATCACTACCTGTATCGTCAGTAATTGTGTAGGAGAAATCTTCTACCCCAGTAAAGCCTGCATCTGGTGTGAAGACAATAAAGTCATCACTGAAATCTGCTGTGGTACCGTTGTCATTAATTTCTACCGTACCGTTAATTACTTCAGCCAAGTCAATTTCGAGACTACTTAAAGTACCGAAAGTGTCATTGTCGAGAATACTAACAGTCACAGGTGTCGCTGCGTCAGTTGTCGCTTCATCGTCAACCGCATCGATAGAAGTGTCCACAACGCCGATGCTGACAGTAACTTCCGCCGTATCAGTATTAGTTCCGTCGGTAATCGTGTAGTTAAAGTCTTCTACACCTTCAAAGTCACCATCTGGTGTATAGACGATAAAGTCATCGGAGAAATCTGCCGTAGTTCCATTATCGTTGATTTCTACAGTGCCGTTGAGCAAAGTAGTATCGTCAACAGTAAGTTGCTGAGTTAAACCTGTGCCGAGATTATCGTTGTCGAGAATATTGATCGTAACTGGTGTAGCTGCTTCAGTTTCAGCTAAATCGTCAACTGCGTCTAAGGTAGCTATAACATCACCACCTACCTCAACGACAACTGTGGCTGTATCGCTACCAGTTTCATCGGTAATCGTGTAATTAAAGTCTTCAAACCCATCGAAACCTGCATTAGGAGTAAAGACCAGAAAATCGTCAGAGAAGTCTGCTGTCGTGCCGTTGTCATTAAGTTCGACAGTACCGTTATTAGCAGAATCGTCATCAACTTCAATTGTCACTAAAGTGCCAAAGGTATCGTTGTCGAGGATATCGATTGTGACTGGTGTGTCTAAAGCTGTAGTGGCACTATCATCTACTGCATCAATTGTGGTAATAACTTCTCCGACGGTAACGGTAACTGTTGCTGTAGATGATTCATCATCTGAGTCATCATCTGGGTCATCACCATCAGAACTAATTGTGTAGTCGAATGTTTCGATGTCGTTGTCGAAACCTGCATTGGGAGTGTAGACAATCAAGTCGTCGGTAAAATCATCTGGCGTACCGTTGTCGAGAATTTCAACTGTACCGTTTTCCGGATTTAAATTGACTTCGAGATTATCTAAGCTGGTGAAGAAGTCGTTGTCGAGGATATTGATCGTAACAGGTGTAGCTGCTTCAGTAGTGGCTTCGTCGTCTACTGCAAGTAAGGAAGTTCCCACGAGAATCGATACTTGGGCGGTATCGCTACCAGTTTCATCAGTGATGGTGTAGGAGAAGGTTTCTCCACCGACAAAATCTGTGTTTGGGGTGAAGACAACGAAATCGTCAGAGAAGTCGGCTGTCGTGCCGTTGTCGTTGAGTTCTATGGTTCCGTTGTTCTCAGCATCATCGACGAGTTCGATTGTGGTTAAAGTACCGAAAGTGTCGTTGTCGAGGATATTGATAGTGACAGCCGTATTTGTCTCTGTAGTCTGTTGGTCGTCTACGGCATCGATGGTGGTAACTACATCACCGATCGTGATTGTATCAGTATCGGACAATGAAGTTTCGTCAGTGCTGGTAATTGTAATAATGCCTGTACCATCTGTTCCTGCGGCAACAAATTCTAGACCGTCTAAAGCTTCGTTGATGTCGTCGATGGTACCACTTAAGGTGATGGTGTCTGTACCATCTCCTCCAGTAGTCAAGTCCCCAGAAACTGTCGGACCTAGATTCAGTGTACCGTCTGTGGTCAAGGTTACGTCCAGATTTGTTGAATCAGGATCGTTAACGGTAATCGCGTTACCACTATCTGTACCGTCATCTTGGAAGGTTACAGTTGTAGCTGCGTCTTGAGGTCCGGGGACAGTGTTAAACGGTGGGTCAGGATTAGCAGGATCGGGATCTTCGAGAAAGACGTTGTCTGGTTGATTGTCACGGAAGATATTACCGTCGTTGTCTACGATTTTGCCACCGTTACGATTGCGGAATGCACCACCTTGGTCAGCACCACTGTTACCACTAAAGGTGTTACCACCTATTGTAAGAGTACCGTTGTTGTTATCGATCGCTCCACCACCATCGTTACCACCGCCGTCACCGTCAGCAACGTTTCCGAGGAATTGAGTTCCTGTAGCAGTTAAGGTACCACCTTCGTTGGCGATCGCGCCGCCATCATCCGCAGCCTCATTACCTTGGATAATGCTGTCGGTAATAGTTAGCGTACCTCTGTTTAAAATTGCGCCACCATCATCTTGGGCTACGCTAGTTTCGCCTGCTTCCCCAGCAGCATCTTCTGCTCTACCACCTTGTAACGTTACGCTATCAAGAGTTAAATTACCGTCTGAAGAAATATAGAACAGTCGGAAGTTTTCACTTGCACCATCTTCTCGTTCAATGGTGGCACCATTTCCGTTGATGGTAATCTCACTGGTTATACTGGGCAATCCAGAAACACCGTTAGTAATAAGCTGCGGAGTTTCGCGACGGACATTGCTAAATGGTACGCCTGTTTCGTCTCCTGTGATGGTGTAAGTAGCACCAGCATCTAGATTAATTGTGTCTGCTTCAGCACTAGCATTAGCATCTTGAATTGCTTGGATGAGTTCTTCTGTTGTTGTCGGATTGAAAGTTGCCATATTTGTTACCTGGTTTACTGTTTTTGTGTGAGGAGTCTTGTATATTTTGCTCTCTGTCAATTTTTAGGATTTCCAGAACCGACTTTGAGCGATTAGTTAAGCCACCTTAATTCTGTGAGAGCTTTGTTATTTCACCAGACTATTGATAACTTGTTGAAGCTAATCTCTATATTATTGCTCGACTAACCTGTGGGATAGAAAGTGCAATGCCAAGATTGCTTGAGTTGACGATGAGTGAAGGTGAAACATGATCTTCTACGATATGGTTTACTCTCCAATTCGGTGCAAGAATCTTAAATATCTAAGTAATCTTACACCAAAAATTCTCACATATTAGCAGTTTTTGGCAAGTTATCTAATTTAACTGCATTCGACGGCTGAATTTTCTAGCAAATTGACTTAATTGTCAACTCGATTACGTCAGGCACTACACAACTGTGTGAGCTAATTCCGGAAAGATTCAGGTTGATGGTGGTTTTAGGTTAAGGGCTTGACAATTTTCCACTTGAGCGATTTATCTAAGACAAGGCGAGCTAAGAAAAAACTTAGGATGCTTTGTACTACAAGAATACTTAGTAACCAAATACTTGTAGTAGCAGGTAACTGAGCTTCAATTAAGGCTATTCCTCGCACGATTCCGAAGGCTAAGACTGCTCCTTCTTGGAGGTGGGAGTTTTGCTCATCGCGCACGAGATGACGATAGGTAACACCGAAGAGAAAACCTGTCACCAGGGCGATCGCGATTCGCTCTAACCAGTCTACTTCCGTGAGGATTTCCTGTCCAAAAAGAAATTCATCTTGATCTGCTAACCACAAATTGTTAAAAAATATCATCACAACTTGACTGAAAGTAAAAGATAAGCTAGAAATTATCCCTGCTTTTAAGGATTCGATTCTTTCCGCTTGCAAGTTATCCAAGGATTCCACCACCAAAGAGCAACGAGTATTATGATATTTGATAGAGTTTGTTGTTTAGTTTTGTTTCAATAGCAATTTATGGATATTTTGACACTTGGTTGGGTTGGAGTCTTGACTTTATTCACTTGGTCGATTGCAATGGTTATTTGGGGTCGTAACGGTTTCTAAGTCGTGGAGTCAATTTCTGTTCTCAATGTTCTGTTTATAGCTGCGATCGCGCTTCTACTTATAGTGAGTGGTGGTATTGCTTATTTGACAGCAGCCGAATGGCGCGATCGCCGTCGTCAAAAACGTGACGAGAAAATTCGTTAATCAATCATAGCCTGAAGGGTAACTTCCTGGCTAGATTTATTTCCTTCAGCCCGTTTCGACGGGCTAATTTGCTTTTCGTTGACAATTATCGCAGCGATCGCATTTAAACCCCTCCGCGTGTTGAGAGAAACCAAAGGCATTTAATAAATATTGCCAACGACATTCTTTTGTGGTAAGATATGCTTTCATTTGCGATTGATATTGTTGTTGGCTAGCATTTAAATTCGCAAAAGATAATTTACCAACCTGATTTTTGCGTTGATAATGAAAGGGATCGCTCCAGTCAATTTCTCCTGCACTATGAAGCAAAGATAAAGTAATCTCTCCGTTACGAAATTCTTTACTTACTGACTGGATTTCTCCCCGTAAAGGTAAGTTTTTCGCAGTTTGCTGTGCTTGACGATACAGTTGCTTTAATTTATCAGCAAAAAATTGATTTCTTTGTCGATCTTCTGGGTTCAACCAACCAGTAGGTTCGCTCATTAAAGTTAAAGCTTCAGTAGGTTTTCCATCTCTTCCACCTCGTCCTATTTCTTGAATATATTCTGCTAAAAGTAGCGGCGCTTGAAAGTGAATTATCCAGCGAACATTGGGCTTATTAATTCCCATTCCAAACGCACAAGTACAAATCACAAATTGCGTTTTTCCAGTCAACCAATTGTTTTCAATTTCTCGTCTTTGTTCTCCAGCCAACCCTGCATGATAAGCTGCGGTTTGATAACCTAAATTAGTGAAAAAATCGGCTAAGTCTTCACTGTCTCGTCGCGAACGAACATACACCAATCCTGACTGTTGAGATTTGGATTTAATGAACTTCAAAATGCGCTGTCTTCTTCCTCTGGGTGTCCAAATTGTTTCCACACGCAGATGAAGATTTTCGCGGTAGGGACTGGTGAGGAAAACTTCTGGTTGGCTTAATTTTAAGGTTTCGCGAATGATTTTTTGCGTGTTAGGATCGGCAGTAGCAGTAAAAGCCGCAACTGGAATTTTAGTACCTTGAGGTTTAGACTTTAATAAAGCTGGTCTAACTACCCCTAAACGTCGATAAGCTGGACGAAATGTATCTCCCCACTGTACTAAACAATGGGCTTCATCGAGAATTAAACCATTAATTTTTATTTGCGGTTGAGATATTCTTTCCCAGACGGGAGGACTAAGTAAAGTTTCAGGAGATAAATATAATAATCTTAGTCGTTGATTTTCGATTGCTTTCAATATTTGTTTACGTTGATAAACAGATAATTGACTATGGATTAAAGCCGCAGGAAGATGTAAATTTTGTAATTCCTGGACTTGGTTTTCCATTAAGGCTATCAAAGGCGATATTACTAAAGTTAAGCCAGATTTTAATAACGCTGGTAGCTGAAAGCAAATTGATTTACCACCACCCGTAGGTAAGACAATCAAACTATCTTTTGCTTCTAATAAACAGCGAATAATTTCTCCTTGGGGTGGTCGAAAGTCTTCGTAGCCCCAAATACGTTGAAATTCTGCTTTAACTTGATTCCAATTGGTAGACATTTATCAGTTACCAGTTAACAGTTATCAGTTCCCAGTTGTGAGAGCATTTCTTCAAACTTAACCTAAAACCGTCTAATTTTCACCTCGTTTTATTAGTTATAGCAGTACCAAATAAAGTGAGGATATTTTTGAATTTTGCAGCGATCGCATCTTGGTCGCTAATACTTAAAATTATGTCTTATCTTAATCTATTTAAAATTATCCCCCCAATCACTAAATTATAAAGGTTAGAATGCTGGGTGAACTAATAACTTAAATGGATTATGGGAAATATTCAAATCGAAATTCAAGGACAAGATGCGATCGCGGCGACAAACGAGTTATTATCGATTTCGGGGTTGTCCGGAAGTTACGAGGTGGAATCGGAACTTGAAAGAGAGGGAACCTTAGTGACGATCGCCACCATTATTGGTATTGTTGGCGGTACAATGGCGATCGCGGAACAGATTCGTCAGTGGTACAAAGATTACAAATCAGGGAAGTCTGGTCAAAAAATTGAGAAAGTCTTAATTGTTACCAGTCAGGGTAGGCGATTGTTGCTACAGGATGCCACAATTGAGCAAATTCAGCAAGTTCTCGAAGACATAAATTAGCAACCAATGCGTATTCTTCACCTCGACCTGAAATTACCTACGGAAAATTACGCAGAACTACGTTATTTTTCTGACAATCCGAATAAGTATCAATCGCGCCGACTCCCATTAGCCCAAATCGCTGAATTGATTGCTGTGGCTGAACAAGACTACTACGTGCGCTTGGCAGTTGATTATCGAATTACGGGTAAAAAATTATACCACTGGCTCGATGGTGAAGATCGCTGGTTGGATCGACTTTTACAGCAATTTCGGCGCGAAGGCGTAGTTTTGGCGATTTCCGCAGCCGGGAAATTAGCACATATACCGTGGGAAATTCTCCACGACGAGGTTAGCTTTTTCGTCCAGAAATTCCCGGCTATTATTCCGGTACGCTGGTTAACCACAGCTAGCAAACAGTTGTCTGTAGTCGCAGAACCCCGAAATCGGGCGCTAAACCTCTTATTTATGGCAACTTCGCCGTTAAATGTCCAGCCAGTCCTGGATTTTGAGGCAGAAGAAGGACGCATTCTCACCGCGACAGCCAGACAACCTTTATCCTTGAAAGTCGAAGAAAGCGGTTGTTTGTCCGAGTTGGGTTACTTGGTAAGTGAGTACGAAGAAAACTACTTTGATGTTTTCCACCTCATGGGACACGCAACTTTCCAAAATAACGAACCGCGTTTCATTACTGAGACAGAAACAGGCGAAGCTAACTACGCCAGTGCCGAAGATATTGCCAGAGAACTGCAATTTCGACTACCTAAACTAATTTTCCTCTCTGGGTGTCGCACTGGTCAAGCAAATCAAGCAGGCGCTATTCCTTCAATGGCGGAATCATTACTCAACTGCGGCGCAAAAGCAGTTCTCGGTTGGGGAGAAAAAGTCCTCGATAGCGAAGCAACTGCGGCTGCGGAAGCATTATATCAAGCATTGGCGGCAGGAAAAAAGCTTACCGAAGCTGTCGCTTTGACTTACCAAGCTTTGCTGAAAAATCAAGCGCGAGATTGGCATTTATTGCGTTTGTATGTTGCCGACAGTTTACCAGGAAATTTGGTGACTTCCTTGCGGACACGAGGACGCATACCCGCCCCACCGCAATCTGTAGCGACCGAATTTTTAGATGGGGCGGGACAGGTGAAAGTTGCTACCAGAGAGAGTTTCGTCGGTCGTCGCCGCCAGTTACAAAACTGCTTGCGAGTTTTGCTGAACTCAACTGACGAAATTGGCGTACTGATTCACGGGATGGGTGGTTTAGGTAAAAGTAGTTTAGCAGCAAGGCTGTGCGACAGATTAACTGATTTTGAGCGTGTGGTTTGGGTGGGGTATCTCGACGAAGCGAGTTTGGTAAATCGCCTGACTGAGAAGTTGAATTCGCAGCCGCTACGGGAAGCTTTGCAAAATCCCCATGAGGAACTGAAATTTCGACTTAAACAGGTGTTCCAGCAGCGAGGAGACGCAGGAGAAAAGCCGTTTTTGCTGGTATTAGATGATTTTGAACTCAATTTACAAGCGCGAGAACAAACTTATGTGTTGCAAACTGATGCGGTGGAAGTTCTCAAATCTCTGGTGTGGGCGATTCGGGAAACTTACACTTCCCATCGGATAATTATTACCAGTCGCTACGATTTTCAGTTTACTGAGTGGCAGTATTTTTATAAGCAACCCTTGGAAGCGTTACATGGGGCAGATTTGCGAAAAAAGTGTAGTCGTCTGGAAGCTTTTAACCATGAGTCTTCGGTAGAGAAAGCTTTACAGACGCAAGCACAAAATTTAGCAGATGGAAATCCTCGCTTGTTGGAATGGTTGGATAAGTTGTTGCGTAATCCTGATTCGATTTCTAAGTTTGGGGGAGAGAGTTCAGTTGCAGCAATCTTAACTGAATTGGAAACTAATCCTGTGGAGTTGCGGGAACAAGTTTTAGCCGAGTCGCTGCTGGAACAAATTGATGCTGCGATGCGGGAAATGCTTTCACGAGGCTTGATTTTTAAGTTACCTGTACCCAGAGAAGCTTTAGCTAGAGTTTGTGAAAATATACCTAATCTCGAAATACTGTTTCAGCGAGGGGTAGCTTTGGGATTATTAGAAGTAAGCCCCGATGAATCGCTGCGAGTACCGCGCATCTTACCTTTACCACAGCCTCCAGATGCAGAAAATTTAGCACAATCCGCCGCAGAAGTGCTGTATCGCCTTTGGTACGAAGAAGCAGAAACCTCCAGTGAGGAACAAAGGCTGGAAATACATCGCTTGGCTTTGTTAGGGAAAATAGAAGCAATTGCCGTAAAAATGGCAATTATTTTGACAATTGACTGGTTAAACGAAAGCCGATTTTGCGAAGCTGAGGAGTTATCTCAAGCTACTCTTGAAATTGCTAAAGATTACCGAGTTCGGCATAGTTTGGCTCGATCTGAGAAAGAATTAGGAAAGGTAAGCCAAGCCCAAACAGATTATCAACAAGCTTTAGATGATTGTCCTGAAGAAGATGAGAGTGAGAAAGCAAGTATTCTCCACAACTTAGGAGGTCTCAAAGCTAATACTGGGGACATTCAAGGGGCGATCGCACTTTTTGAACAATCTCTGATACTTAAAGAACAAATTGGTAATCTTCGAGGAAAAGCTGCTACTTTGAATGAACTAGGAAATCTCAAAGCTAATATGGGAAAATTTGATGAGGCGATCGCACTTTATCAACAATCTCTTACTATTTCTGAACAAATAGATGACGTTTTTTGTAAAGCCACGACTTTAAACAATTTAGGAAGACTCAAAGCTGATAGTGGGGACATTCAAGGGGCGATCGCACTTTTTCACCAAGCTCTCACTCTCCAAGAACAAATTGGCAATATACAAGGTATAGCTGTAACTTTAAACAATCTAGGAAATATCAAAGTTTATCTTGAGGATCTTGAAGCAGCGATCGCACTTTTTGAACAATCTCTCACCTTCAATCAACACATTGGCGATCTTCAAAATATAGCTACCAATTTGCACAACTTAGGAGTTCTCAAAGCCAATACGGGAAAAATTGATGAGGCGATCACACTTTTTCAACAATCTCTCAATCTCAACGAACAAATTGGCAATGTTCAAACTAAAGCAATGACATTACAGTGGTTGGGAATGTTAGTAGCAAATCACTACCAAGACTTTGATACAGGACTCAATTATTTACACCAATCATGGGAAATATTAAAACACATTCAATCTCCCGAAGCAGAGAATGTTCGGCAATATATCAACCGAGTCCAACAAATGAAAAACGATGCACAAAAATAGCTATTATCCCAGCAATTTTTATATAGCTAAGAATAAATCCTCTGCCATCTAAAACTCATGAAATTTTCCGACCTTTGCGCCTTTGCGTCTTTGCGCGAGAAAAAATAACTCCCTCTCCCGAAGCAGAGAAAGTTCCACAACTTATCAACCAAGTCCAACAAATGAAAAACGATGCACAAGAATAACTTTTTTTCCGACCTTTGCGCCTTTGCGTCTCTGCGCGAGAAAAAATAACTCCTTAAAACCACTGGAATCATCTACCTTTCCATAGCAGCAACAGACTTCGGAACAGCCGCCGTCAAAACTTCATTCCCGCTATTAGTAACCAAAACATCATCTTCAATTCTAATCCCAATTCCGCGCCAACGTTCGGGGACTTCCGGCTGTCCTTCCACTGGTTTAATATTCGGACCAATATAAATCCCCGGTTCCACTGTCAAAATATTCCCAGGTTGCAAAATATACCAATCTTCTTCATTATATTTATATCCCCCCGAATCATGGACATCTAAACCCAACCAATGTCCGGTACGGTGCATATAAAATGGCTTATATTTCTCTTCTTTAATTATTTCTTCAATGTCGCCAACTAAAAGCCCTAATTCCATCAATCCTTCTACCAAAACCCGCACGGCGGTATCATGAAAAAGATTGTAAGGATTACCAGGTTTTACTTGTTCAATTGCTTGTTGTTGCGCGTCTAAAACTAATTCGTAGATAATCTTTTGTTCGGTAGTAAATTTTCCACCCACGGGGAAAGTTCGGGTAATATCACCGTTATAATAATCGTAGGAACAACCGGAATCAATTAACAATAAATCTCCGTCTTGGAGTTGGCGATTATTCTCAATGTAGTGCAAGATACAGGAATTTACGCCGGAAGCGACGATAGTAGGATAAGCTGGTCCGATCGCCCCTTTTAAGCGAAAGGTATGTTCGATTTCCGCTTGAATTTCGTACTCATAACGTCCCGGCTGGCTAAAGGCGAAGGCGCGGTTTTGGGCTTCGGCGGAAATAGCGGTTGCGTGGCGGATAAATTCAATCTCGGCGGGGCTTTTTACTTGCCGCAAGGGGTATAAAATGGTGTTTGTGGACTCCAGTGCCATTGGTCCAATGCCGTGCTTTTGGTAGCCTACCATCGACTTTTGCCAGTGTTTGAGAATGGTGGCGTTGAAGTCGCGCGATTTTCCTAAATGATAATAAATTTTCTCAGCTTTTTGTAAATATTGTGGCAGTTTTTCGTCAAGTTCATTGATAGGATAAACTTCATCTGCACCTAATTGTGCTTTTGCTGCTTCTACTCCTAAAAGATAACCCGTCCAAGTCTCTTTTTCGGGATTTTTCGGCTGCACAAATAAGACAAAACGATGTTCTTCGTGATGAGGTGCAAACACAGCGACGGCTTCGGCTTCGTTGAAACCAGTTAAGTAATAAAAGTCGCTATCTTGACGAAAAATGTATTCGACATCGTTGTGCATTACCGCAGTAGGTGCGCTGCGAAAAATCGCTGTTCCGTTGCCAATTTTCTCCATTAATTTTTCGCGACGTTGGCGGTATTCTGCTGGTTCGATTTGCATTTTTCCTGGTAATTTGTTGGTGGTTAGTTGTCCCTTTTGT
The DNA here is from genome assembly GCA_035968095.1 of Oscillatoria sp. PMC 1068.18. Taxonomy (GTDB): domain Bacteria; phylum Cyanobacteriota; class Cyanobacteriia; order Cyanobacteriales; family SIO1D9; genus IIICB1. The sequence goes on along the minus strand of JAWQFW010000012.1, from coordinate 16,646 downwards.
AGAGACGTTGCGTGCAACGTCCCTACAGAATTAAAAAAGGTAGGCAAGATTTATATATTTTCTCTATTTGAATTTTAGCGCGACTAAATTTGAGAAGACAAACTTAGTTAAAAGTTGTAAGCAAAGACGCGAATTTCTGTTCCTGAACTTGGCAATTCTTGAGCAGTAAGCGTAATTTTATCTTTTCCAAGTCGCTTAACTGGCATTCCTTCAGTTAACTGCAAAAACTCATCAACAGGAACAAGATTACAAGTAGTTTCATCGGCGGCTGCGGTACGATAATGGGTAGGAATAACGATTTTCGGACTCAAAATTTGCATTGCTTGTTTTGCTTCTCTAGCATTGTAAGCTTTCTCTCCCCCACCTACAGGAATTAAAGCAAGATCGGGCGTTCCCATGAGAATTTTTTGTTCGATTTCGATGGGTGCGGCTGCACCTCCTAGATGTAAAATGTCCACTCCGCCTTGTTTCCAGCGCCAAGCGACATTTGTACCAAAGCGTCGTCCTTGTTGGCGATCGTGAGCAATTCCTATTCCTTGAAACTGGACATCTTTGAGCCGATAAACACCTGGTTCAAAGAGAACTTTGGGGTTTCCTGGTAAGTTTTCAGCCGCCCCTTCATCTAACATTTGACTGCTGATTAATACTAAGTCTACTTCGGGGCGAGGTAAACGATAACCTGCGGTGCAACCGAGGGTACGGAAAGGATTAACTAAGATGCGTAAGTCGCTACCAGTAAATAAGAAACAGGTGTGTCCTAACCATTCAACGGTGAGGGCGTTATTGGTTTGGGCTTGGACAAGTTTAAAAGGATTAAAAGCGGTGGCGGTTGCTGTTAAGAAACTTGCTCCCGCGTAGCGCATTAGCTGTCGCCGTTTCATTATGCTTTAGTAATTTGTTGGTTGTTTTTTACTCAGAATGGTAATTAGTTGATGGAATTACTTTCTGAGGAAAGAGATAAGAGAAAGTTCCGCAATAGCTGTTTTCCAGCATTGGTAAGAATGCTTTCTGGATGAAATTGGACTCCTTGGATGTGCGGATAGTTCCGGTGTCTAACTCCCATAATCGTACCATCTTCAACCCAAGCGGTTATTTCGAGTATTTCGGGAAGGGTATTTTTGTCGATGACTAAACTATGATAGCGAGTGGCGGTGAAGGGACTGTCAAGTCCTTGGAAAACGCCCAAATTGTTATGATAGACTTCTGAGGTTTTGCCGTGCATTAAGACGGGTGCGGAGATAATTTTGCCCCCAAAAACTTGTCCGATGCTTTGATGTCCTAAACAAACTCCGAGGATGGGTAAGGTTGAACCGAGTTTAGCGATTAATTCTTGGGAAATTCCGGCATCTTCGGGACGACCGGGTCCGGGAGAAATGACGATCGCATCAGGTTGGAGTTGCTGAATTTTGTCGAGGTCGATTTTGTCGTTGCGGTAAACTTGGATCTCGCGCGCAACGGGGATTTCGGCGGCTAGTTCTCCTAAATATTGGACTAAGTTGTAGGTAAAGCTGTCGTAATTGTCAATAACCAGGATCATGCACTAATCTCCGAGGAAACTAGAATATTAGTGTAACTAGCGGTGGGATTAAAAGCCATCCTCCCACAAAAACGGCGGCGATCGCGGCAACAAGAACTGCACCTGCGGCACAATCTTTGGCGACTTTGGCGAGTTCGTGATAATTTTGTCCTACGGTGAGGTCAACTACGGATTCGATCGCGGTATTTAATAATTCTAAGACCATTACTAGGGCGCTGATTAGTCCCAGGACTCCCATTTCTGCTGGATTCAAGTGCAAAAATATGCCCAAGGAAATGACGACGATGGCGACACAAGTGTGGATGCGAAAGTTACGCTGGGTGATGAAGGTATAATAAACTCCCTGCCAAGCATATTTAAAACTAATCAGCAAACTTGGGGCAATTTGCCAAGCTAGATCGCGCTTTACTTGGGGCTTTTCTTCGCTTCGATTCAATAATTGTGGCTCAATTTTTTCTGGCATTAAGGGTATGCTAGACGGTAATAAATCGCCAAGAGAAATTATTTTCTCCGCTCCAGCCAAGTTTAGATTTAATCTCATCTTCAAGTTCCAGTCAAGATTATATTTATGTATATTTATATAACCTCATATACCTTAAAGCGTAAATTTAGCGATCGCTACGAACAATTCCCACAATTTCTAGTAATTTTTTTTGTTCGGTAAGCATCTTGTCTAAACTTGTTTCATCGGGATGATCCCAACCAAGTAGATGCAGTAAACCGTGACTAGCTAACCAAGCGATTTCGGTTTCGAGGGAATGTTTCTGCTGCTGCGCTTGTTTTTGCGCTGTTTCGACGGAGATAATGATGTCTCCGAGATATAGAGGTTCACCAGCCAACTCTGCTGCTGATGCTTGAGGAAAGTTTACCTCAAGTGCCGCGAATGCTAGTACGTCGGTTGGCTGATTTTTTTGGCGATATTGAGCGTTGAGTTGCTGAATTTCGCGATCGCTACTCAAACGTAAGCTTAGTTCATAACTTTTGGCTGCTGGTAACTGGTTACTACTTTTTGCTAACCATTTTTGCAGCCACTCTTGACATTGACGCTCATTTATGATTTCTAAATCAAAATGATTTTGGAGATTAACTTCGACGGAGATTTTCTCAACAGGAGAAAAAGACATAAGTTATCGTTTTAGCGAGTAAGATAAGCAATACCAATAAAAAAGCTAAGGAGGGCGATCGTAGTTAGGAAAAAGTGTTTCAGTGATGTACCCCGCTTGCGTACCATGTTCCGCATCGCCAACTTAGTATAACTTGGTGCAGCTTCGGTATTGGTTTCAGTTGCGGGGGTTTCCGTAGTTGGAGTTTGAGTTTCGTGATCTGTAGATAGATTGCTCATAAAAATTTCGCTGAAGATGCTCTGCTGAAATTAATGTAACAGTTTATTGCCAAAATCGCTGTTGGGTGAGTTTGTCACCCACCCGAATTGTTTAAACTAACTGAGTTTCTTGACGCAGGTAAGCTTCGATAAACGCATCGAGATTACCATCCATCACATCATTAACCGCCGTAGTTTCCTCATTAGTACGCAAATCCTTAACCATTTGGTAAGGGTGAAAAACGTAGTTACGAATTTGATTACCCCAAGCTGCTTCTACCATATCACCGCGAATTTCGGCGATTTTTTGCGCTCGTTGTTCCTCCGCAACCACAAGTAACTTAGCCTTGAGTAAAGCGAGGGCTTTTTCCTTATTTTGGAGTTGCGATCGCTCTTCCGTACAGCGTACCGCAATTCCCGTGGGAATGTGAACAATTCTTACGGCTGTCTCTACTTTATTGACATTTTGTCCACCCTTACCACCAGCACGAGAAGTCGTAACTTCCAAATCTTGATCGGGAATATCGAGCGCGATCGCCTCATTATTTAACAATGGCATAACTTCGACCCCGGCGAAACTGGTTTGTCGTTTCCCATTCGCATTAAAAGGAGAAATCCGCACCAGTCGGTGAGTTCCTTTTTCCGTTTTCAAATAACCATAAGCATAACGCCCAGTTATTTCCAAAGTGACAGATTTAATCCCCGCTTCATCACCTTCAGAAATTTCTGCAATGCGAACCTGATAGCCTTGTTTTTCTGCCCAACGAGTATACATTCGCAGTAACATTTCTGCCCAGTCTTGAGCATCCGTACCACCAGCACCCGCATTCAGCGTCAAGACTGCACCTTTAGCATCATAAGGAGCCGAGAGCAATTGTTGCAACTCCCAACGGTCTAATTCCTGATTTAACTGAGAGATATTCGTTGACGCTTCTTCCAGCAAAGCCGCATCCGTATCCAACTCCAAAAGTTCCGCGATCGCCGCAGTATCCTCCAGATTACTACGCCACTGCTGATACTGTCCCAAACTCGACTTTAAATCATTCAGTTCTTGAAGCGTCGTTTGGGCAGTTTCCTGATTATCCCAAAAATCCGGTTGTGCCGCCAAATTTTCTAAATCGGTAATTTTCGCTTGTAACGCAGGTAAGTCAAAGATAGTCCTGGGTTTTCCCCAGGCGATTCGACAAAGTGTCAACTTCCCGTCTAATATCTGTTGTTTCCATCTTTTTTACTACTAAGCTATTGATTATTTAGTTACCATTTCTGATTTTAGCTAATTCACCGCAAATTCTGTATGAGGACGAATTTCCGGAGGATGGAAACCAAGCACAATCTGATTTTTCTGAATCCCTGCGGCAACTAAGTCGTTAGCAATCCCGTCTTCTGTACCATCTCGATGAATCCAGATTTTCTCATCCAAGATTTCAATATGAACCAGGCAAAAATGTATACGTTTATTCTTTTGCCAGCCTAAAGTTAAGAGTAAGTAATTATTTCGGTCTTCACTTACTATTAATCGTCTTTCTAAATCGCCATAAGAATAAGGTATTTGCAAATACTCGTCGAGAATTTGATAAATTATTTGACGGTGATTTTCTAGGATATCCATGCCAAGATTACCTCCTTTACAGCATCAAGAAAAATCAGATTCAAACGTTTATTTTCTAATAAAATCTCTCCAATAGGCTCTTCAAAAATATCAGAAAAAGTTTCTTCTCTGATCGCTAAATAAAGTTTTCTTTTTGGTTCGAGTCGTTGGAGAATGTCGTAATAAAATACATACTGCCCTAAAGCTTGTTCTAAATTAGCAACTTGAGATAAGCCCACAAAGCTTTTAACTTCAACAGCAATTTTTTGTTCATATTTTTTAGCAGCAAGAATTTTTTCTGCTCCTAAATCTACAAATAAATCTTTTTTTTCCCATTGTTAAAGTCAGTGGGTCGTCAGTGATAACCCAATTATCTTTAATTAAAGCTTTTTTTACAGGATCGTGGTAAATATCTTTAGCAGGAATAGATAACACCTTCTATTTGTTGAATCACTTTAATCAACTGATTTGTTGCTCGATATTTTTTCATCTCCAAACAACTTGCAAATCAACGACAAAACCTGGTAAAACTTCTTCTCCCGATAAACTTTTAGGTGACTCTAAAACTTCAACAGCTTGATTTTGGCGATAAATTTCTACCCGTTGATTTTTCGCATCAATTAACCATCCCAAACGCAAACCATTAGCTAAATATTCCTGCATTTTTTTGTGTAAAGGTGGCATATTGTCACTTTTAGAACGCAATTCTAGGGCAAAATCTGGACAAAGAGGGGGGAAAGTTTCTTGTTGTTCTGATGTTAGTTTATTCCATCTTTCTTGACTTATCCAAGCAGCATCAGGAGAACGGTTTGCACCATTAGGAAGTTGAAACGCTGTCGAAGAATTAAACGCAACTCCTAAACCTGTCTGACGATTCCAAAACCAAAGTTGTCCTTCTAAATCGATATTACGTTTTCCTGTATTTCCCCCAGTAGGTGGGATAATAATTAATTCTCCTGTAGCTGTAAGTTCAAGTCGTAAATCTCGATTCGCGATCGCAAGTTGTTCAAACTGTTTTTGAGTGACTTTCAGGGTTTGAGGAATAATAACTGGAATTATCTTCATAGTTATTTGCTATATTTGCTACACATAATTTACTCTTTAGACAACTGGGATTTAAGTTTTTAGAGCAATTTGCTTTGGCTACGCTACATAAATTTGTGTAGAGACGTTGTCTGCAAAGTCTCTACATGGTTTGTATCTGGAGAATTCATCCCGTGAAAATGGTTTTGTCGATGGTTTCCTGGTCAAACAAAATAATGAATAAATTTTAACCCCTGACTCGAAAGTAAGGGGTTGAAATCTAAATCTGAATTTAATTTAGTGGGCAGAGAGAGACTCGAACTCTCATGACCAGAGGTCGCTACATTTTGAGTGTAGTGCGTCTACCAATTTCGCCATCCGCCCTTGGTGTCAGCTTTACCATTATAACTGGTTTCGCGTTGATTTAGCAAGTGCTGATAAGATTGTGAACTTGCCCAGCGATCGATTTCTCGCGCCCGCAATACGGGGACGGGATGGCTCAATTGGGCGGTTTGGGCGGTTTTGAGCATTTCTCCGAGTTCGGTTTGGTCGATCGCGTCATAAGCTCTCGCTTGGTCGATGAAGGCATCAAGGTTTAACATGGGGGCGAGGGTGGGGGAACCGCCTGCGAGTTTCATTAAGACTGACATGACGACTCTGGGTTCTTGAATTGCGAGTAAGGCGGCGCGATCGCAGCTAAATTCTGCACATCTGACCCACTCTAACATTTGTGCTTGTAAACTTTGGGCGATTACTGCTCCCCAGGCGGGTAATAAACTCGCACCTAAAACGATTAAATTGGCTAAAGTGAGGTAAACTCCGTGTTCGCATTTGAGATGTCCCAGTTCGTGGGCAATTACTGCTTGGATTTCTTCTGGGGTTAAAATCTCAATGAGCGAGGTGTGCAAAACAATAAACGGCTGTTTCCCTCGCATCGCAAATGTATAAGCGTTGGGAGTTGGATTTTGCTGAACGTAGAGTTGAGGTGGTTCGAGGTCGAGAATACGACAAGCTTCTAACAACAGTTTGTGGATATGTGGTAGCTGCTTTTCGCTGACTAACACACTCGCAGCAATGTTATTGAGGTAAAAAAATTGTTCTCCAACAGACCCTAGTAAGGTACGCACCGCCACATCTAACCCTGGTAACTGTTTCAAAGCTGTGGTTGCTTGTAAGTCGAGGGGATGGCGAAATTCGTTCGCTTTCAGACCGATTAATTGTACTTTGGAAAATTCCATTTATAGTATCGCTAATTTAGAAATTTTAAGGCGATTCTAGTGAAATCGCGGGGCTTTTACTTTCCTCAGTATATCGTCTTCTCCACAAGTTGCTGCTTAATACATAAAATAGCCTTTTTGTCAAAAGTAACTAAGCTTATTGATCAAACAACCATTGTTCAACTTTCTTTAAGCTTTGCCAATCAGACTTACGATTAAAACCATCTTGAATATTTTCTTGGAGATCGCTACGGACTTGAGGATCGAGAGAAGCCATTTGGAGAGCTATTTCAATATGGTCGCGGACACCTTTTTTCCCAGTTTCCAACATTGCCAGCACCAAATTAATCCGAGCCTGGGGAGCATTAACATCGAGTTTAACAGCCTTTTGAGCCGCTCTGAGAGCCAAATCAGCTTTGTCGGTGAGCAGATAAAGCCAAGCCAGAGAACTCCAAGCTGCGGACAGTTTCGGAGAGCGATCGCAAATTTCTTTGAAAACCGGGATCAAAGCTTCGGGATCTTCACCAGCTTGGTAACGTTCAAAGCCACTTTCAAATAAATTGGTAACAGTATCAGTCATTTTCTTTCGCAGACAGCAAGGATCGGAGGAAAAAATTTCCCCTCCAACCTTTTATTAAACACCAAAAGACTTCCCACAGCCGCAAGTTTGGTTAGCGTTAGGATTAGTAAATTGAAAACCACCACCAATCAGAGAATTACTGTAATCCAAGCTCAGACCATAAAGATACAGCAAACTCTTAGGGTCACAGACAATTTTAAAGCCATCATAATCAAAAACTTCATCATCATCGCGAATCTGACTAGGATTTTCAAAATCCATCAGGTAAGACATACCCGAACAACCACCATTGCGGACACCAACACGCAGACAAAGCTCTTGTCCACCTTGTTGTTCTTTGAGCATCAGCACGTGCTTCAGGGCATTTTCTGTCAGTTGAATACCTTTTTGGGGAGTAGAAGTTGTTTGTGTCATCTGATTTATTGGTGAGTCCTAAACTAAATAATTACAGTTTTAATAGAGAAATATCACACTTGCGGAGGATAACTGTTGGCTCCGGTGTTACCCTGAGCGGACGAATCGGGATCGAGATTCCTGGAGAATAAGCATGATAGAAATGCTTTGTTACTTAATAATCTTAACGCTGCGATCGAGATTAATCACTCTAGATTAGAGCAGCAACTCAGAAAACTGGTTTGAATCCCGGTAAAATTAATCAAACAGCGAGATTGAATCTCTGAGAAAAAATATTAGGTTAAATTAGGATAACGACCATAGGATGCAAATCCCGAAGCCTTTTTTCTACTCAACCGATTTTGAGATCCTACTATGACTGCCTTTCCTACGACTACACAGCGTCGTCTTAAAAAACTCCCGCAAATTCCCAGCGTTTGGGAAGGCGATCGCCGTCCTTTATCGGGAATAGCGGAAAACTTCGATCCTGATAGTGGAGACAAAGGAGAATGTATTGTCTGGTTAGACGGTTCGGAAGGAGTAGTCAGGGCGATGGAAGTTGTTTCCTCAGAAATGGGATACGAAGCGATCGTCAGGACATTGCTACGAGCAATGGAAAATCCTCAAACACCTGCGATTCCAGCACGTCCGAGCAAAATTGTGGTTCGCGATCGCGAAATGCAGTTTTTCTTACGAGGAGCCTTACAAGACTTAAATATTAATATTGATTACGTTCCCAAACTACCTGTAATCGACGAATTTTTTCGCAGTTTCTCAGAAATTGGCAACAATCGACCTCCAGCCCTACCACCAGAATACGCTGATCTAATGTTTCAAGTTGCTAAACAAATTTGGTTGACAGCACCTTGGGAATTACTGGCAGATTATCAGATTTTGTCAATTGAAATTCAGCCCAGGAAAAGTGACACCCAATCGTGGGACATCAAAAAACTTTATGCTTGTGTGATGGGAATGCTGGGCAAAGAATATGGGGTGTTATTGTATCGTTCAGAAACATCTCTGAAACAATTTCGCGCCGCAGCCGCAACCGAAAAATCAATTGAGAGATTAGAAAAAGCCTTTTTATCCCAAGATTGTTGGTTTTTGAACTTCGAGTCTGGAGATCGCGATTTCGACCCCGAAGACGAAGAATTTGACTTAGCCGAACTAGAAGAAACAGAGATTAATCCCTTTTTTGGGAGCGTACATCCTTACGAAGGAATGCGACCATTTTTAGAAGAAGACGAAGCGATCGCCGTTTATGTCGCCCTCAACGGTTTAGTCAAGTTTATCGAAGCTTTCCGATGGCAGTTAGCCAGCGAGACACAAGCAGCGAGATCCAAATCGTTTTCGATTTCACTACCAGGAAAAACTAAAGTTAGCCTCAAAGTTTCTACCTTACCAGAATTAGCCGACGAACTCTTAGCGATCGGACAAGCCGAAACTGAAGAAGAAAAAACGACCACTTCAGTAACAGTACCGTTACAAGATGACTTGATCCCCAAAAATTCTTTTCGTAGTATTGGGATGATGCCTTGGGAAGCGATCGCCAATCTCCAAAATAATCACAAAAAACACTATCAATCTCTAGGAGCTTCTCCCCGAGGAGAAGGAATGCCAATTGTCTTAATTCAAACATCTCGTCCGAAAGCCAAACTTCTCAGCGAAAAAATTCAAGCTGACGGCGGCTTAAAAGCAATTTGCTTCAACCCCGGAGAAGATCCTTTTACCGAAATGAACTACGACTTAGGCATCTTACAAACTGGCAAAGGCAACTTATTTTTATTCGGTGAATTTATTGGCGACGATCCAACTCATCTCAAAGCCAGGAAACAATGGAACCGTCGCTGTCTCCAAACTCAAGGTTACTGCGGTTTAGTAATTGCAGGTGGGCTAACAGGAGCCGCTCGCGGTAATCCTCAACTGCGTGATACGATCGCCTTATTTGAAGCTAAAGCAATCTCCGCCGAAGAGTTAGGTATGGGAGTCCTTCAATTAATGCCAATGTTAGATTTTGATGTAGATTGAATTAGGGATTGGGGACTGGGGATTGGGTGATTGGTGAGTAGGACAAGGAAAATTTGGGAGACAAGGGGGAGTTGGAGGAGTAAATGTTGGTTGTGAAAATTGCTCTTTACTCCTAACACTGACAACACTGATAAAGCTCCCAATTCCGACCATTCCCCCAACACTCCTAATTCCCCCAAATCTCCAATGCCTAATCCCCAATTCCCAGTCACCAGTCACCAGTCACCAGCCCCCAGTCCCCAATCTCTCTAAACCGCCAAATAGAAAAAGCTCAGAGTTGCCCAAGAATTAACATCAAAAGCATAAACATCCGTCGCCGAACCAAGCGCCTCAGCAGAAACAGCACTAGCCGCGTGCAAGTCTTCAAGCATTGCTCGTCCTACTTCTAAAGGATTAGACAAATCAATAATTCGCTCTCCTTCTCCGCGACGAGGAGGACGACTAGCACCGATCGCTGACAAGGTACGATTAAATGGCGCTTTACTAAACACAAGCTGAATTTCCGCCAAACCCGCAGGACCTGGAACAACCAGCTTAAAAGAAGCAGAATGTCGGGGAATCACCATCTTTTCTCCTGGAGGAATAACAGTATTAATCAACTTTGGTTTAACTGTCGAACTACTATCTTGACCACCACTTTCCGGCGAATAAAGCCCAATTGCATTACCTCCAGAATCAATTCCCATCAGCATCATATACACTGGCATCTCGCTCAGATTTTCTAATTGAAATTGAATTTGACTACCGATCGTAATTGAAGGTAATAATTCTTGAGACTCCCAAGCTTGACTATTTTTTAAGAATTCATTAGTTTCCTCAGATTGGTTGACCAGTGTAGCTCTTAACTGCGGATCTCGCCTAGTTTCGCGGCGAATTAGTTCGAGTTTTTGGTCTTGAACTCGGATTAAACTAGCTCTAACTCCTAAGCGCGACGAAGCTTCATTTGCAGTTAAACGTAACAGTTTAGCTGCTAGCAAAGTTTGTAATTTCGGCACTAAACGATCCACAGCCGACTTAACTGCTTCTGTCTCTGAGCCTGCCGTATTTGGAATTAAAACGCCACCAACTGTATACAAGCCATAACCTTTTTTCGAGGAAGGTTCGGCGACATTTTTCTTAGTAGCTTTGCTCACAGTATTTGCGCGACCAAACAAACAATCTGCCGATTGTTCCCCAGCGCTTGCGACTGAGGAAACTAAATTAATATTGGCAAAAGCACTGGTGGCATCTACTCGTTCGATACGTTGCATAGCTGAACCTAAAGCTACTGTTAAGCCCAGATTGCGAGGCAATACTCGTATTGCTTCTTGTAACAGTTGTCCGTTTTGCAGTTGATACCCTTCCGGAACAGTTTTTTCTACCAATTTAGCTTTTGCTGTCAAACCAGTACGAGAACTAAGTTGTAGTTGTACTTGGGGGATCTCGGCTGCGCTTTCTGTAGCTATTGGTACTACGAAGAAACGAGACAAACTGCCGTAGTATTGAATAACTTTTGCGGGTAGTCCACCTAAATGTAGTTTGGCGGTTTTGCCGTCTTCTTCCACTTTGGTAACTACGGCTTCAGCACCCATTTCTTGAGTTGGTGGTAAATAATAAGCAAGTATGGCAGGATCGTGACTGTTTTTTCCGGCTAGCTGTGGTTGTTGCTGAGTTCCAATCAGACGTTCAATGACTTCCGAGGCACGTTGGATAGTTATATAAACTGTACTGGCTGGCATTACTTGCCAGAGATATTGAGTTAAAGCATAGGTAAATAAGCCAGCGCTAAAACCATCTAATTCTGCTTCAGTTGCTAGTTGATTGTTTCTTGCGGCTTTTAAGATCGTGCCTGGAATTTGGTCAAAAATGTTTTTGGCTTGCAGTTGTGTCCGAGATAAATTAAGCTCTGCAAGGAGTTTAGCTTGGAAAGCTAATTCTGCCTCAGAAGGTTGATTTGCGGGCGGTTTGGGGCAAGAACGTACGCGCAGGTTGCCTAAAAAAGTTTTACCACTTCCGGTATAGCTGGTATCTAAAATCATGGTCAGCTTTTCTGTGGCTAGCGATCGCGCGAGTAAAAATAAGCTTTCTTCAAGTAAGTCGTCTACTTCTCCGTTACTTTTCGCCCCAATCCCGTCTACGGGTACGAGACTATTTGCCAAAATCTCGGTATTTCCTGGGTTTTCTGCGTTTAATTTTGGCTCACTTCCAGGACTTTTGATTTTGACTTGGTTTCCATAGCCACTAAAATGAAAAACTACGACATCATTGGCTTTTGCTTGTTGACCTAAATGTTCGCGAAACGCAGTTTCAATGTCCTCCCTGGTTGCTTGCTGGTTTGTCAAAGTTACAATATCGCTAGGATTAAAACCAAAGCGATGAATCAGCAATTCTCTTTGCAGTTCCACGTCAGTTAAACAACCGCTAAGATTATTGCTGCTGGGATATTGATTAATTCCCACTAAAAGAGCTAACTTCCGGGCATCAGGCTGTGTTAAATTTCGCAAATACTCTAACACAGAGGGTGCTGCCCAGCTAGGTTTGCTCGCAAATGAAAGCCCTGTTTCGCTTATTCCTAGCGTCAGCAGTGCTAAAGTTGCTCGTTGCAAAAAAGTCCGGCGATCGAGTCCCATATCAGCCATCCGCTATCAGACATCAGCTATCAGCCTACCAGGAATAGTCAATAGTCAGTTACCAGTTTTCCATCTTAATTTGCTGTTTTTACTGTCTTGATGGTCGGCTGGTAACTGCAAAATTCCTTCTTCCTCAAGCTGAGGATTTAGTAATTATTTAATCATTAATCCGCATTGCTTTCGCCAATTCCGCAGCTACCTCTGGACGAGAAAATTCTGGGGGTGGCATTTCGCCGCGACGCAACATTTCTCGGACTTTGGTTCCGGAAAGGTGGATTCGTTCTTCTGGTAAGCTAGGACTGGTTTTTGAGGTTGCCATTTGTCCGCTACGCTTGCAGTAGAAAGCGTGTTCAAATTTCATCGGTGTGATGCCGAGTTCTCCTGGTTCAAATTCAGCGAAGATTTCTTGGGCATCATAGGTACCATAATAGTCACCGACACCTGCGTGATCGCGACCGACGATAAAGTGGGTACAGCCGTAATTTTTCCGCACGATCGCGTGTAAAATTGCTTCTCTCGGTCCGGCGTAACGCATGGCTGCGGGATAAATGGCGAGAATTACTCGGTCTTTGGGATAGTAGTTCTCTAACATGATTTCATAGCAGCGCATTCGCACGTCTGCGGGAATATCATCGCTTTTGGTTGCTCCTACCAAAGGATTCAAAAACAAGCCGTCAACAGTCTCTAAGGCGCATTTCTGGATATATTCGTGGGCGCGGTGGATTGGGTTACGGGTTTGAAAGCCGACGACGGTTTTCCAGCCTTTGTCACGAAACATTGTTCGCGACTCGATGGGGTCAATTTGGTATTTGGGAAATAAAGGATGGGAGTCACGTTCTAGCATCCAAACAGAACCAGCTAGGTTGATCTCTCCTTGGTCGTAAATTACTTTTACGCCTGGGTGTTTTTCGTCGTTGGTACGATAAACTTTGACTGCTTCGTGTACTTTGTCGTAGCGATATTTTTCGGTGAGTTCCAGGATACCAATAAAGTTTCCTTGGGGATCGTCTAGACGGATAGTTTCCCCTTCTTTGAGAGGTGCGGCTACTGATTCGGTTACTGATAAGGTAATCGGAATTGACCAAGGTAGTCCGTCAACCAGCCGCATTTCGTTAACGACTTGTTTGTAGTCGTTTTCTGACATAAATCCGGTTAAAGGACTAAAGCCACCGATCGCAATTAGTTCTAAGTCGGAAACAGCGCGTTTGTCAAGGGTAATTCGAGGTAAATTATCCGCTTGAGAGAGAAATTCCTGTTTTTGTTCTGGGGTAGCGATACGATTAATTAGTTGACCGCCGTGTGGCGCGATCGCGTCTTTCTGTAAACTCATACCTAACTTCTGTCTATTTTGGCTGCACGGATTAATCCTATCAAGCAATGGAGTCTCTTTTCCGGATTTCTGCAAACAGAAAGGGCGATCTTAAATTATGTCTCTATCGAAAATTCTTCGGGATCTATACCCTGATTTGTCCAGCGAATTGCTGCTCTGGCTGTTACAATATCTGGCGGGACGCGGGTTGCATGAATATAACCTGTACTAGGACAAGTCATTAAACTGGAATCAAAGCTCTTTGTTCAGAAGTAATTTTCTCAATCTTTTTCGTCAGAATTAATCAAAACTGAAAATCAAATTAATTACTTAGAATTGTTCTTTGCGTCTCCTCTGCGAGAATGGCTAACGCCGAATGCCTCTTAGCGACTTGGCGACTTAGCGCGAAAAAATAATCACAAATAACCTAGATAAATCTCATAATTTGCACTCAAGTGTGTTCGAGTTTTACCACCTAATTATTACCCCGAACACACCCCAAAAAAATCAAAAATCAGTCAGCAACATAGCGCCAACCTTGAGGTTCGTATTCTCTTTGAATGCGTACCATCCAGTCACCTTGAGGAACTTGAATTTGCTTATGTTCTTCATGAGTTAAAGTCGCGGTTTCTGAGAGTACCCGTAGATACAAAGTACCATCTTTTTCGTATAATTCTGCTTGTCCGTCGCTAATTCGGTGGGTGTGTCCAGTTACTTCTCCTTCTGCAAGAATTAGGTGAGGGACTTTTTCACCTGTTACTTGCTTTGTGGGTAAGAGAAGAACATCTCCTTGACGCATGGGTAACATAAGTTTTCTGCCTATTTTGCTGATGATATTGCTTTTGTAACTTAAAGAGGATTTATTTGCCAATAAATTAAGGGTGCGTTAAGAAACACACCCTCAAGGAAAATTGGTCTATTCAGGAAATTGTCCTTTTTTTGCCGCAAAAAGAGGCTAAAGCTGAACGACAAACAAGCGATTACGAAGTTGTGTCTTTTTCAATTATGCCGCCGCCGAGTAACATTTCTGCATCGTAGAAGACTGCGGCTTGTCCGGGGGTGATGCTAAACTGGGGTTCGTCGAAGATGAGTTTGACGCGAGATTGTTCTAGGGGAATGAGGGTAACTGGTACGGGTTGAGAACGATAGCGAACTCGTGCTTGACAGTGTATTGGTGTGGTAGGCTGGGGAATGGATACCCAGTTGGTGCGTTGAACTGTAGATTCGCTGCGATCGCCACTGTGACGATTTCCGACGATAACTCGATTCATGACTGGATCGAGTTTAATCACGTATAAGGCTTCGCTATAAGCTATTCCTAGTCCTTTACGCTGTCCGATGGTATAGTTATGGATACCTTGGTGTTTGCCGAGAACTTTGCCGCTTTCATCGACGATTTCGCCTTCTTTCTCGGTGAGATACTTCGCGAGAAATTTTTGCATGGAACCGTGGGCTTCAATTAAGCATAAGTCTTGGCTTTCTGGTTTACTGGCGGTTTTGAGGTTAAATTCGGCGGCGATTTTGCGGGTTTCGGTTTTGGTTAGTTCTCCCAAGGGAAAGATTGTCCCTGCGAGCATTTCCTGGGTAAGATCGTAGAGGAAGTAGGATTGGTCTTTTTGGCGATCGCGGGCTTGAAATAATTGATAACGTTCTAATTCAGAGTTATACTCGATCCGCGCATAATGTCCGGTCGCAATTTTCTCGCTATCGAGGTTCGCTTTTGCATATTCCAGCATCGGACCGAATTTTACGGTACGGTTACACTGGGAACAAGGTAAAGGTGTGACTCCTGCTTCGTAACCGGAAATCAAGTAATCAACAATATTTTCTTGGAAAATTTCGCGAATATCGACGATGTGGTGAGGTATTCCTAGTTGTTCGCAAATAAACGCCGCATCTACCATTCCTTCGGAACAGCATTGTCCTTTTCCCTTCATTAACCAAAGGGTAAGTCCAATTACTTGATATCCTTGATGGTGTAGGGTGGCGGCTGTTACGGAACTGTCAACTCCACCTGATAACCCGACGACGACTTTGTTCATCAAAAAAAATGGGTCTGAAACCCCGTCCTTTGAGGACGGCTTGACACTTGAATTTTAACACTCCACCAGTCTCACAAAAACCATGCTAAGATGTGAGCATGGAGAAAGCTTATTCGTACCGATTCTACCCAACCACCGCACAAGAGAATCTTTTGCGGCGGACATTGGGCTGCGTCAGATTAGTTTACAACAAAGCCCTCCACCAACGAACGCAGGCTTGGTACGAAAAACTTGAAAGAGTAGGGTATACTCAAACCTCCTCAATGTTAACCGCCTGGAAAAAACAGGAAGAACTCGACTTTTTAAACGAAGTTAGTTGCGTTCCTTTGCAACAAGGTTTAAGACATTTACAGACAGCTTTCACGAACTTCTGGGCTGGGCGTACTAAATATCCCAACTTCAAGAAAAAACATCAAGTCGGAAGTGCGGAATTTACCAAGTCGGCGTTTAAATACAGAAATGGTCAAATCTATTTAGCCAAGTGTAAACAACCATTACCAATTCGATGGTCAAGGCAAATCCCTGAAGGGAGTGACCCGACGACAGTTACCGTTAAATTACATCCTTCGGGTCGTTGGTCGATCTCAATTCGGTTTGACGACCCCACAATTAAACCTTTACCTGTAATTGAAAAAGGCATAGGAATTGACTTAGGTATTAACAGTTTAATCGTTACCAGTGACGGAGACAAAGTATCTAACCCCAAACACCTCAAAAAATCTTACCAAAAACTGCGTCGGGCGAACAAAAGCCTTTCTCGCAAGCAAAAAGGCTCAAAAAACCGAGAAAAAGCCCGAATCAAAGTCGCGAAAATTCATGCCAAAATCACCGATACTCGCAAAGACCATCTACACAAGCTAACCACTCAACTCGTTCGTGAAAACCAAACGATAGTAGCTGAGGACTTAGCAGTAAAAAATCTAGTTAAGAACCGAAAACTAGCCCAAGCAATTAGTGATGCGAGTTGGGGAGAAATTACGCGACAATTAGCCTACAAAT
>JAWQFW010000011.1:2037-42618 GCA_035968095.1 Oscillatoria sp. PMC 1068.18 | reverse complement strand
GTATATAAATCTTCAATTTTATTTTTTAATTCCAGACGATCGCTCTGGAGATCGCTAATTTTGCTTTTTAAATTACTTTTATCAATTTTTAGTTCTTTGTTTCTTTCCCCCAGTTCTCTCAACTTACTTTTTAACTCCTGATTTTTATTTTTTAGACTTAATTTATCAGCTTTTAACTCTTTAACTTCCTGAATAATCTGCTTAAGTTCTTCTTGAATTCGTCGCACTTTTTCCTTGAAAAACCCAGAGTTACTTCCAAACAAATTTTGCACTTCGTGAGAAAAATTTTCCCAACTTAAGTGAATCACAGTTTCCCGAATATCCGTTTCAAGTTGATAAGCTTGCTCAATTAAATCGCAAACTACTTCAACTGAACTATCAACATCGAAAAGAAAACCATTTTCTCCCTGAGTAATTAGATTCGGTGCAAATCCTGTCTTACTAGCTACTGGAACAATATTACACATCATCGCTTCAAGCAAAGGAATTGGACCCCCTTCGAGCTTTGCAGGCGAAACAAATACGTCCATTTGAGCATAATATTGAGGATAATCTGTATAAGGAACCTCTACATATTCAAAGTTAGGTAAATCTCTCAATTCTGTAAATTTTTCGTATTTTTCCCAGTTTCTTCCTAATAAAATAAATTGGCGATGGGGCATTGCTTTGACAATACCTAAAATTAGTTCTGGATTTTTCCGAGAGTAATAAGCTGTACAAAAACCTACAGCTTTATTTTCTCTTTGATGAGGGGGAAAAAAAGCTGGATCTGCACCACCCAAAACTGAAGTTACCTTATCTGCTTGAACTCTATTATCTATCAGAAATTGCACATTTTGAGGACTAGCACAGATGATTTTAGTACAATTATTTAAAGCTTGAACAACTCGTTCTTCTAACTGTTCCGTATTTTTGGGATGAGTATACCAAGTTAAAAGCTGACTGTAGCGGATGTAAGGATATTGTTTTAAACATTTCCCTACTAAAGAGTGGTGAGCTAAATAGTAAACTTCTGCTAAAGGAATGTCATCGGTAGGATAATAAACAAAACAAAAATTTCCCTCCACAAATTTAGCTATCTCTTGACAAATTCCATCCAAAATCCAACCACGATTTACTTCCGGAACAACAAAAACTAGATCGTAATTTTTTTCTGATTCAAAATTCCAAATACATTCTTTAGTAATGTTACCAGTACCTTTAAGGTAGCCTCTGGTATAACCTTTTTCACCAAATAATAAAGGATCTAAAGTTGAACCAATATCTAAATATGTATTTTCTTGAGAATGCAAAAATAATTGATGAGTTAAAATATTTCCTAATGGACCGCAGCAAAACAGAAAAAGATGATTTTTAATTTCGTTATCATCAAGATATTGTTTAATTTCGGTAACTAGATCGCGGTTTTCTTTCCAAGCATTCTGTCCGCAGCGAAAATCTTTTTTAACTGAAAAAGGTAGCTTATCTAAAATAGCTTGCTGATTGCAAACTAAGATTACTTCATACTCTTGATACAAAGGCACAATGCTAGTTAAATAATAGCTATAATTACTATTAACAAAAATATTTGCCCAAGTTAAATAACTTTCGTCTCTATTAACAAATTCTCTCATCCAAAGAGCATCGTCTTCTCCGACGCAGCAGGGACAAGCAACTCCCACAAAATATTGTTCGCGATCGCAGCGCAATGCGGCTGATAATGCTACTCTTAATTCCTCGTCTTCGGGATTTTCCGGCTCATAGATAAACTCACCATTACCAATGTGTAATCTATTAATCTGTCTCCCCGCAACAATTGCTAACTCCCCATCTGCGGCTTTATTAAAAGCAAAATGTTCCTTTCGCTGAAGTTTCTCGCGCAAAAATTCTAAATCCTGTCGAAAATACTTTTGGGGAAAAGTACCAAATTTTAAAGGCTGATTTTCTTGGCTGGGTTGCATACTCAATAGCAAGAAGACAGTTTTTGTTAAAGATAAGATACCACAAAATATTGAAAAAAAACAAACTTAATGATAAACTTATTAAAGTTTGGACAAAGTTGAGAGCTAAATAAAATGTTAGCAAATACTCGCCAATTGACAAAAAAGGTACTCAAAAAGTTCCATGAACTTGCCCAAAAGTTGCCGGAACAAATCACAACTCAGCTATTCAAACCGCAAGAAAATCCGAGTATTGTTTGTGCTGCTGACGATCGCTACGCTATGCCTTTGACTGTAGCAGTTCGCTCGGTGCTTGCCAACCTGAAAAGTTATCCCCAGGTAAAACTATTCCTCATTGACGGCGGCATTAGTCCAGAAAATAAGGAAAAATTTCTTCAGTCTCTCAACCCCGAACAAATTGAACTTCATTGGTTACAACCAGACCAAAGTAAGCTAACTAAAATGAAGGTTAAAGGTCACGTAAGCCTTGCTAGTTATTATCGCTTATTAATCCCTGAATTACTACCTGGTTCTCTACAAAAAGTAATTTATTTGGATAGCGATTTGGTTGTCAATGCGGATATCGGCAAACTCTGGAATATTGATGTGGGAGATTATTATCTTTTAGCTGTCCAAGATTTAGGCGTTCCTTATGTAGGTTGCCCAGTGGGACTTTTGAATTATCAAGAATTAGGATATCCGGCGGATTATAAATATTTTAATGCGGGAGTATTAGTAATTAATTTGCAAAAGTGGCGGGAAGAAAATATTGGCAAAAAAGTTATTAATTACATTCAAGAAAACCTAGAATTTGTTCGTTGGTGGGATCAAGATGGTTTAAATGCAGTGTTAGCAGGTAAGTGGGGAGAACTCGATTATAAATGGAACCAACAACCGCCTATTTATGGCTACGGGGAACCTTCTTGGAAACCTAGCCCTCTGAAAAAAGAACTTTCTGAGGAAGTCTGTCAAGATATTATTGATAACCCTTATATCGTTCATTATGTGACTTCACGTAAACCGTGGCGTTATGACTCTTTGCATCCTCGACGAGACTTATTTTTTCACTATTTAGACATGACTGCTTGGGCGGGATGGCGACCGGAAAAACCTGTGAAAAGTAAATAAAATAGTTAATTTTTCTTTTGTAATGAATCGATAATTTGTAAGTGTTGTGCTGCTAACGATTCTAATTTGAATTTGGTTGAGCAAGTTTGTTTTGCACCAGCGATTAATTCATTTCTTAACTCTGGTTTGTGTAGCAAAAGAGTAATTTTTTCATACCATTGGTCTTGGTTTGCTATTAAACCATTTTTTGAGTTAATTGTTTGGTTATAAACATTTAAATTGCGGGCAATAATGGGGATTTCCGCCGCAGTATATTCTAAATATTTACTCAAGGATTTACAGCGATTAAACTCGGTGTCTTCGATGGGGGCTAATCCTACATCCCAATTAAGTTGGTAAAGCTGTTGGAGAAATTTATCGAATTGTTTGATAACTTTGTGAGATTTTACTCTGTCACCAAAACAAGTTAATTCTTCCGGTAGGGAAACTGTACCAAAGATTTCAAACTTGGTTTGGGGGTAGTCAGTCAAAACTTGCGCGATCGCAGCCGCGATCGCGCGCAAATCCTGATTATGTCCTTTCGATCCCATGTAGCCGAATTTAAACTCAGAGTCAGCTTTTTTCTCTGTCTCAACTTTTTTATTGACTAAATGCCCTAAATATGGTGGATAAACGCCATGAAATATCTGCTGTTGAGGAAAAACTTGCGCGAGTTTTTCAGCTAAATATTCGGTTGAGGAATAAATCAAATCCACATTTTCCAGTAAATATTTTCTTTCCGTAACTACCTCTGGATTTCCTAAGCGCTTTTGAATTTCCTCCCCAAGTACAGGAGTAATATTTAAGAGATCGTCGTCAATAAAATAAATTGTTGGAATTTGTTTCTCTTTACATTCTGCAAGTAAAAAAGAACCGTAAGCTAAACCATAACGGTTAAATATTACTGCATCTGGCTGTTCAGTTTTTAACAAGTTTTGCCAAAACAAATCTGGCTCTTTTTTATTAATTTTGTCAAGGATATCTTGATGACAAAATGCTGTAAAATTAGCAACTTTTTGCTCGGCTAAAGTTTGTAAAGGATAATAAAAACCAGTGTAGTAAGTCGCGTTAAAGTAATCAGTAAGCACCAAAATTTTTAGTCTTTTTTCCTGGTTTACTGTTGACTCTTGACTCGAACTGAAAAAATCTTTTACTTGCTTTAAAAAAGGTTTAAAAATCATTACTTAACGAAATTATTTGGTTACTTGTGCTTGTTTTTGCAAAGCTTCTTCGTAAGCTTGAATTGCTTGCTTACGTTTCTTTTTCGCTTTGTAAACTTCTTTGTGAGGTTTGTATTCTTTTCCTTTGTCTAAAGATTCGTTCCAAGTTGCTAAAATTGGCTGGAAAAGTTGAGGTACGAATTTAGCATATTTAATCTCTCGCAATAAAGAGGGTCGGAAATATCCTAACTTAATTTCTTTTTGAATTTCTTTCATGGTGAGAGAACCATTTTCTAGCATTAGTCTAACTTCGTTAAACCAGAGATAGCCATATTTATTACGAGAAGATACCCACGGTTGAGTAGCCATATCAGTGTAGTGAATTAAGCAGGTATTTTTGTCGTAATATTCTAAACTATTCCACTCAAAAGGAACCCCATATTTAATATCTTTTTGGTCATCTAAAATACATAACTCATACATGAGTTTTTCGTAATTATATTTATTCGTATCAAAACCCTCAATAATCCGGTCAATTTTCCAGTCAAGGCGATCGCAGTCTAGCAGCATCACCGAACATTGTTTCACTCTTTGGGATGGTGCGCCATGTTTCGCGATCTGTTGGCGATCGCTGGGAATCTCTTCTTGAATAATCACTTTTGCACCGTCGAAGGGAATATCCCAAAGCGAAGCAATATCTTTAAAAACCAGCATATCAGCGTCCAAATAAAGCGCTTTCCCGGAATATCCCGCTAATTCGGGAATACAAAAGCGAGTAAACGAAAATCCTGTCCTTTGTCCCTGACGCGGATCTTTAGGTTTCGGGATCGGCAAATCGAGCATCGGATAAACTTCTACATCCCGCTTTGTATGTCGCTTAATTGAATGTTCTAGCACTTTAACTGCTAGTAATTGCGACCTATCTGTCCCAACATAAACTCTAATTGTTTCATCCATTGTTCTCACTCCTGATTACAATTTATTTGGATTTTTTACTTAGTTTAAGCAACTTTTTCACTGTAAACCATTTTTCTCTAATTTGCCAAAACTTAGAAGTTTTCATGGCGGCAATTTCTTCGGCTAATTGCTTATTTTCTCGTTTAATTTGCTTGAGTTCAGACCTTGCTTCTTTTTGTTGAATTTTTACGGATTTCTCTTTTGTTTCTAACTCAAAAGATTGCTTGAAATCTGCATCTCGTTCGAGTTGAAACAAGCTATCAGCGCTAGGTTGAAGAAAACGCTGACGGAAGATAATTGTTTGTAGAAATTCATCGCAACGTCCTCTGGAAGTTCCCGATAAGTGTTGTACTTGAAGATGTCCGAGATAAATATTAATGTAACCTGCTTCGCGCGATCGCGCACTAAATTCCACGTCATTAAAGCCGTTGGGAAACTCTTTTTCATTCAGCCCACCCAATTCCTCGTAGCGATTTTTAGCGATCGCGACGCAAGCAAAGCTGTTTCCGTAGGTTTCGCGAATTACTCCCGCGTATTTGCGATCGCGGCACTCCTCAACTAAACTTATCTTTTCGGAAGTTGTCGCTATTTTTGCTTTCAAACCCGCAATTACTTGCTTACCATCAGGACTAACAATTTGACAACCTACGGTAGCTACATCAGTAATTAAAGCCCAAGCTGTCATTTCTGCTAATACTGACTCGCTTAATATTTCTGCATCATTATTTATTAAGAAAAGCACTTCTCCTGTCGCTACTTTTGCCCCTAAATTACATTGACGGCTGTGATTAAAAGGAAAGTCGTAATCAACAATTTTGGCGCGATCTGTTAATTTATTTTCTTCAAGATGATTTTTGATTTGCGTAAGGCTATTTTCAGTTGATTGATTATTAACTAAAATTATTTCTAGACTTCCAGAAACTTGCTGTTTAAATAAAGAAGCTAAACAACGAATTGTATAATCTGGTTTGTCGCGGAAAGGAATAATTACACTAATACTTTCAGCCTGACGACGGGGTTTTAGTTGGTACGGTTGTTTCTCATTAGCTTGTAATTCAAACGAAAATTCGTCTTCCAGAAAACTAAATGTTTTTCGATAAGTATCCAGATAAGGATTGACTAATTTTGCCAAACTTTTGGGTTGATTTTTTTCCGCTCTCAGAGTACAATATTCCGGATGAGTTTGCCATTGCAACCCCACTTGATTTGCTAACCAAATCTGAAACAAATGTCCGTCATTATTAACTAAACAATCAAATAAATCGTCGGGATAATTAGCTGCAAGATTTGGTTTGACAGCGAAACCAGTTCCAATATAATTGATATGTCTTAAAGTCTGTAATTCTAGCTGCGGACTGCGGAGAAATTCTTTAACTGTTAATTCTTCTAATTCACTTCCTGCTAACTGCTGCAAATTCCAAACAACGACATCAATTTGAGAGTTTGAACTGAGTAATTTTAAAGTTGTAGCTAAGGTAGGAACAAGTATATCTCCGGGACGAGAAAATAGGACAAAATCGCTTTTATCTGCGAGTTGAAGCCAGTTATTGTGGTTATCTTTCCAGACTTTAATTGGCAAAGAAAAATCTTGTTTTGCTAACCAAGTAATTAATGATTCAGGAGAGTTATTTCCGAGGGGAATTAACCAACAATCTACGCCAGGACAGCTTTGTAATTGCCAAGATTTTAAAGTAATTCCTAATTCTGCTGAAGGTGTTTCTTCAACTAGCAATAATAAAGTGATATTTTTGGCTTTTTCTTCTTTTGTCAGCGCATCTCCAAAAAACAAACTTCGCTCGGTACTCAAGCGTTTAAAATATTCTTCAGGTTTAAGATTACGGTATCGGTATTCTAAAGGCAGAGTTTCTAAGAAAAGAATTTCGGCTTTACTCGGATAAGCTAATTGGTTGATTGTCGTGAAATCGATACTTTCTTCAGCAATATCGGCGGCAATTAAATTGAGAATTCTTGCTGTTGCATCTCCGGAAATTAAGTTTCTTTCGACAAAGGCTTGGGTTTGGTTGCGAGCAGTAATAATTTTCTGAGAATTTTGAATTTGGTTGACAAAAGTAAACCAATCTTGTGTTGATTGAATTCTCATTAAAGGAGCGTAGTTTTCTAACTCTAAATCGTAACTGACTACGCTCACCGGACAACCAGCGCGGGCGGCATCAACTGCTACAGTTGAAGGAGTAGTAATTGCTGCGTCAACATATTTAATTAAAGCCGCAGCCGTATAAGCTTCCCATTGAGGAAGTTTGGGGTCGGCAATGATGATATTATCGGCTTTAGGTAAATGACCTTTGTAGCGATGGGTAAGCCACATTCCGGCGTGATGAGGTTTAACTAAAAATGTGGTGTTAGGAAAGCGACGGGCTGTGGTTTCTAGGTCTGCTAAAAAAGATTCACGATAATCTTCACTGTAGCGATGCCAGTGCAAATTTTCAAAGATGGCGATCGCGTAATCTCTTTTTCCTGGTATCTTAATCTCTGGTGTCACTGGGTTAATTTCTTTGGGACAACCAACAGGAACACAACGAGAAATTGTCTCTGGTAAAGTTTCGGGAGCAAGTAAACTAACATCTCCCCAAAGTAAGATTTTCTCGGAAGCAAACTGAATTAATTCGGCGGAATCTTTCTCGTCGAAATAAGTTAAACCGATATTTTCAAAACCGTGTTGTAAAGTATAAGTATGGATTCCGGCAGCATTAGCTCGTTTGGTTAATAAATGAGCAGCTTTGTGCGGTCCAGCCGTACTTTCGGCGGCAGTTACTAAGGCTTGAACGTTGTGTAATTGCGGTTGAATTCCTAGTTTTACCCCACGACGAAAAGGAACGCTATATTCAATTCCTAATTCGCGTAAAGTATTTTCTACTCGCGGTGATTTACTGACCAACCAATCAGTTACACAGACTTTAAATGACAAGTCTTCGCGATTTTTTGCTGCTAATAAAAAAGGTCTAATCAAGTCTAAATCTTGAATTAAATCCATAAATAACAGCACGGTTGGCTTACCGTTACTCAAGCTTGTCAAACTCCTCACTCCAAACTCAGAATTTTATAGCATATCTGCTTCATACCAGCAATAGCTACCGAGATCCGGTTGAGACTTCACCCTGCTAAATATCTGCTTTCCAGCTAAATTCCCAAAATTGAATTCGTTGCCGTTTCCAAGTGTACGTTAGTGCGAAGCCGAATTCGGTTTTAATTACCGCCGGATAAGAATATTCTCCTAACTTATCTTCCAAAACGAATATATCTGACCAAGTTTGACCATTATTTTGTGAAAGAGCAATTTTCAAAGGAGTCCTCGCGCCCCAATTTTTCGCAACGGGATTGTAAACTAAAATCAAGCTACCGTTGTCTAATTTTGCTAAATCGATGCCGCTATTATTGTTGGGAAGTGCGGTAGGATAAGCTTCGCACCAAGTGTAACCGTTATCAAGGGAATCGGCGCGATAAATTTTTCCGGCGGTACTACGGGCGAGGAGGTGGACATGACCGGGGGTAGATTCCCATAATGTGGGTTGGATGATGCCTAAGCCAGGGAAATTTTGCCGATTTCGTGGTATAAAAGCACTAGGTTGCCAAGTTTTTCCCTCATCTGTGGAGCGATCGACGAAACAATCCCAAGCGGTTTGAGTTTCTACGGAAGCGGGAGCCAGCCAATCGCCATTTTCTAGTTGAATGGGTTTATTCTTCACTGGACCGCCAGCGATGGTTTGGTCAACGAAGGCTTGAGGTGAACTCCACTGGTTACTTGCGAAACTACGATTCCTGACATAAGTTCGCCATTTTCGAGGAGAAGAACCGACTTTCCAGAAAAGGTAAATCTGTCCGTTATTTGCGCCTAAAACCGGATTCCAGTGCGGTTCGTCGGTAACTTTGGCAATTTGCACCGGGGATGACCAATTTTCGCCAGTTTTCTCACTTAACCAAATCGCCGTATCGTGATTACTTTCCTTGCTTCCGGCAAACCAAGCACAAAGATAGCCATTTTTGGGTAATCTGAGTAACGTAGAAGCGTGACACTCTGAGCTTTCTACGGATTTTGCAAGGAATACTGGTTCTTTGGTCAAGGGTTTGACAAACATAATTTTGCGCTGTATTTTGATTGGACAGCGATCGCTCGTCCATCCAGTTTAAAACGAATTTTCTTGAATGAGAATTTTTTGTCGGGAACTGGCGATCGCGAATATTTGTCGAAAAAGCTAACTTTTGCTACTAAAGAGTTTGCCTACCTGTGGGGAGTGTTTAATGGTGTTAGAAGTCAAAAATCAAATCCTGATCGATAATTATGACACGAATCAATTTCCTTTTTTAGAAATTTTTTCTCAGCATTGTCGGGAAACTTTTGGTTGTGCCGAAATCAACCGACTTCATGAATTTATTCCCGATAGTCTTCAACCCCAGCGAGTGTTAAAAGTAGGAGAAGATCAAGCTACCTACGCCCACAGCGTTCTTTATCAAATCGATCCTGCTTATCAAAAAGATCTCGCGAAAAGAAATAAAGTTAAAGACCGAAACTTTATCCAGATTTATCAAAATTTTCTCAACTTTCTCGAATCAGAAATTTTTGATTGTCAATTAGTATATCAGAAATTACCTACTTTAAGAATTCACTTACCAAATAATTTAAGTGTTGGCGAATATCACCGCGACAGTAACTACAATCATCCTGTAGAAGAAATTAATATTTGGGTTCCGCTTACTAAAGCGAACAAAACGGCAACAATTCAGATGGAAAGTTCCTACGACGCAGGCGATTTTCATCCTGTCGAAGCTAACTATGGTCAATATGTAATTTTTGATTCAGCTTTGATGCACGGAAATGAAGTTAATGTCGAAGGATATACACGAATTAGTTTCGATTTTCGGGTTATTCCTGTTTCTAATTATCAAGCTTGCGAACGTTCATCTATTAATCAAAAAATGAAGTTTCGCGTTGGTGATTATTATAGTGTTAATTAGCTAAAAAGTTAATTGAATTACTCTAAAGATATTAAAAAATAGTTATTTATGAAGCCTTTAATTGCTTGGAAACCATTCGACGCAAAATTGAATGCTGCAAGTACCAGATTGCGAGTGTTATTACCTTGTCAATATTTACAAAAAGCGGGTTGGAATTGTGAGATTTACGACCCAGAAAAAGAAGACAAATATGATTTAGTTATTTTCCAAAAAACTTGCACTAAAGAAGATATTCTTTTGGCGAGAAAATTACGCAAGAACAAAATTAAAGTTGTTTACGATTTATGCGACAATAACTTTTATAATCCTTATAATTTACCGAAATATAATAAAAAAGTAGTCGGCTCAGAAAAGATGATCAAAGAAGCCAATGCAGTGACAGTTTCTACGCCAGAATTGCAAAAACTTATCGCTCATCCTCAATGTATTGTGATTGACGATACAATTGATTATGTGCAACGAAATTTGTTAACAGAAATACCTTTTAAATTAAAAAAATGGCAGGAGGAATGGCAAGATAAATCTTTTCGGGTGGTGTGGTTTGGTAACTCGAAATTAGAGATAGTTTATAAGAGTATCGGATTATCAGAAGTGCCTTCAGGGATGGTAAGTATTGCGAAAGTAATTCCTGCCTTAGAAGCGTTAAATGAAAAAATACCTGTTAAATTAACTGTAATTAGTAATTCAGAAGAACTTTTTCAGGAACATACCGAAAATGTAAGTTTTGCGACTCAATATTATCCTTGGAAAATGTCAAGCTTTCCGTTGTTGTTTATGCAAAATGATCTTTGTATTATTCCGATAGATTTGAATCCTTTTACGATTTGCAAAACTAATAATCGCTTGGTGACAGCTTTGTCTTTGGGTTTACCTGTGGTAGCAGATAAAATTCCTAGCTATGCAGAATTTAGCGATTTTGTTTTATTTGGTGACTGGAAAGAAAATCTTGAGCGCTATGCAATGAATAAGAGTTTACGTCAGCAGCACGTGAAAGAAGGTAAAAAATATATTAAGAAAACTTATACTAAAAACAGAGTCGTAGAACAATGGTCTAAGATGTTTAAGACAGTTTTGAAGCTGAAATAGTGGAGGAGTGAAAAACCATGCAATCGCTACTGTCAAAAGTCACGAAAAACGATGTTTTTACTAAGCCATTTCCGCACATAATTATCAAAGATCCTCTGGATGAAGACTTGTGCAGACAACTGTTTGAGGAGTTTCCCTCGCTATCTCAAGTGACGGAAGGAAAGCAATATGCGAGTAACGAAAGATTTAGTTACTCGGCGGCAAAAGTGTTACAAGATCCGGGAATTAGTCCTCTGTGGAAAGAATTTGTAGCTACTCATGTGTCTCAAGGTTTCTTGAGAGAATTTATTGAGTTGTTTAAAGAGGAAATTCGTCAAATTTACCCAGATTTTGAACAAGAATTTGGTGATTTAGAAACTTTGACTGCTGGGATTAGGAAAAAAGATTCATTTAAGACAGTGGATGTGCTGTTAGATGGACAAATTTGCGTGAATACACCAGTTACCGAAAAACCGTCGTCGGTGCGAGGACCTCATGTAGATAATCCGAATAAATTATTTGCGGGTTTGTATTATCTGCGCGATCCTAAAGATACTTCGAGTGGAGGTGATTTAGAAATATATAAATTTAAGCGCAAAAATTATCAGTTTGAAGGTCAGTTTATCAGCGACGAGTATGTGAAAATAGTCAAGACAGTAAAATACGATCGCAATGTTTTAGTCTTGTTTGTAAATTCCATCGACTCGTTGCATGGAGTCACAGTGAGAGAAACCACTGATTCCCCACGTTACTTTTTTAACTTATTAGGGGAAGTGAGAAAAAATTTGTTCAGCTTTACTCCAGAGGCAGAGAAACCTGGACAACAAGGGCGAGAAAAGCAATTTAAAATTCCAATTCCGGCTTCATTAAAAGTATTAAAGAGAAAGCTGAGTGGCAGAATTAGCAGGTGATCGAGGTGAAAATCTAGTGACGGATTTGGCTTCCGAGAGACTGCTTCTATTCAAGGGAGTAATTTTGCCTTAAACTTTAGAATGGTAAATTGCATGATTAATAAACAGGAATGGACATAGGGCAAAAAGTACAAGTCTGTCGCTTGAGAGATCGAGTAGCACCGGGGATTGTGAGTAAACTGGGAAAAGTAGGCACGATTCGAGACTTCAAAATGACTGATGGTAGTGGTGTCGGCGCAATTGTAGAATTCGAGGACAAATCTACTACCTGGTTTTTTGAAGACGAACTGCGACCAGTAGAAAATTAATTTAAAGATGGCTCAAATTTTAACTTTCTTGGGCAAAGGCGGCACAGGTCGAACGACAGTAGCGATCGCTGCCGCTAAACAACTTGCCGCGAGTGGTTCTCGCACTTTGTTGGTCAGTTCTGACTCTTCTCCGGCTTTTGGGATTTTGTTGGGACTGTCTCCGGGTGCGGAACCCCAAGAAATAGCTGCTAACCTCAGCGCAGTGCAACTGCAAGCAACGACACTTCTCGAAAATAGTTGGGAAGAGGTGAAAAAGTTGGAGGCGAAATACTTGCGATCGCCGACGTTGAAAAATGTCTATGGTCAAGAGTTAAGCGTTTTGCCGGGAATGGATGGCGCACTCGCGCTGAATGCGATTCGCGAATACAATCTGAGCGGGAAATACGATGCGATCGTTTACGATGGCACTGGCGATCTTCAGACTCTGAGGAGTTTGGGTATCCCGGAAACTGCGAGTTGGTATTTTCGTCGTTTCCGTCAAGTATTTATTGAATCGGATTTGGGAAAAGCGATCGCGCCATTTATTCAACCTGTCAGTAGTGCGGTGTTGAATGTTACCTGGACTGCGGATAATTTCGCCCCTGAACCGACTAACCAAGCGAACTCAATGATGGAAGAGGGGAAAGCGGCGATCGCCGATCCGCGTCGCGTTTTGGCTTACTTGGTGACAACTGACGATCCTAGCGCGATCGCTACCGCCAAATATCTCTGGGGAAGCGCCCAACAAATCAATCTTACCGTCGGTGGAGTCTTGCTAAACCAAGCAGACGCTACTGCGGAAATAAATCAACAGTTCGCCCCCCTAACGGTAACTTCTCTTCCCCGCAAAACTGCTGACTGGCAACCTTTACTGGATGCTTTACCGAGTTTTACACCAGCAACCCAAATACCTAAGCCAGTAAGCATAGATGTTGCTGCGCGTCAAGTAAAAGTTTTTCTGCCCGGATTTGACAAAAAACAAGTCAAACTAACTCAATACGGACCAGAAATTACCGTCGAAGCAGGCAACCAACGGCGTAATATTACCTTACCCCCGCCCTTAAGCGGTCAACCCGTCAAAGGAGCAAAATTCCAAGACGGATATTTAATTGTGTCTTTATGAGGTAAGAGGTTATCAGTTAGCACGTACCCGCGTTTATCTGTTACCAAACCTCTAACCTCTAACCGAAAAACTTATGTCTAATTCTCCAACTTCAAAGACAACCGAAAAGACCACCGAAAACGAACCTCGTGGCTCAAAAACGAGACAATTATTAGGAATGAAAGGTGCGGCACCAGGTGAAAAATCAATCTGGAAAATCCGCCTCCAATTGATGAAGCCGATCACTTGGATTCCTTTAATTTGGGGAGTAGTCTGCGGTGCAGCTTCTTCGGGTAGCTATACCTGGTCGTTAGAAGACATCCTTAAAGCCGCAACTTGTATGTTGCTTTCGGGTCCTTTGCTCACAGGTTATACGCAAACCTTAAATGATTTCTACGACAAAGAAATCGATGCCATTAATGAACCTTACCGCCCAATTCCTTCGGGAGCAATTTCAGTTCCCCAAGTTGTAACGCAAATTTTAGTTTTGCTATTTGCGGGTTTCGGGATTGCTTATCTTCTCGATCAATGGGCAGGTCATAGTTTTCCGACAATTACTTGTTTGACCATTGGCGGGACATTTTTAGCTTATATCTATTCTGCCCCACCGCTAAAACTGAAAAAGAATGGTTGGTTAGGCAACTATGCCCTCGGTGCAAGTTATATCGCCCTTCCTTGGTGGGCTGGTCATGCGCTTTTCGGCGATTTAAACTGGACAGTGGCGATTCTCACTTTATTTTATAGCCTCGCTGGATTGGGTATTGCGGTAGTGAATGACTTTAAGAGTGTGGAAGGCGATCGCCAATTAGGATTAAAATCGCTTCCAGTGATGTTTGGCGTAACCACTGCCGCTTGGATTTGTGTGTTGATGATCGATTTGTTTCAAGCCGGAATTGCTGGTTACTTAGTAACTATTCACCAAAATTTGTATGCAGCGATTCTCATGCTATTGGTGATTCCCCAAATCACGTTCCAAGATATGTATTTCTTGCGCGATCCGATAGAAAATGATGTGAAATATCAAGCTAGCGCCCAACCTTTTCTCGTTTTAGGAATGTTAGTTACTGGTTTAGCTTTAGGACACGCGGGAATTTAATTAGAAGTTTGGTGGTGGGCAATGCCCACCTAATTTAAGTTAGTTGAATTACCTTTCGTGGGATTTTAGATTATCAGATTGCTTTAGCTGCGATCGCCATTTCAGAAATTCTTGATGTTCGGCAATAACTGATGCAGGAACAGGTCTTTTTTCTAACTCTAGCAATGCTCGTTCATCAAAACTTTTCTCTAGATATTCCATTAATTTTTCCCGACTCATCGCTGCAAAATTAGGTTCGGCTTTCATAATTTTTGTTTCTAAATTTAAATTGGTTGAGTGTTTCCATCTGATAAGATATACCAAGCTCTACGGTCTTCCCGATCATTAGGATTAACTGCTTGGATATATATACGCTGGTTTATTTCGACGTAGTTAATAATGGTAATTTGTAAATGTAGACGCATCGTTATCCATTGTCCCACGAGGTAAAAACCTTCAAGCTGCGGTTTTGGTATTTTAGCTAGATCCACTTTAATTCTACTTTCGGTTGATAATTAATAACAGGGAGAAACACAACTTACATTGCTAAGATTTCTTCGTAAGCAGTAATCAGTTGACGCGCGATCGCGTCCCAGCTATATTTCTCCATAACTAAATTTTTCGCCTTAATTCCCCTTTCCCGTCTCAAATCAGCTTTTTCGATAGCACAAATTAGCGTATTTGTCAAGCTTTCAACCTCACATTTCGTTACCCAACCCGCCTCAGCTTCCTCTACCTCTCGCCAGATATGCACCTGGTCAGAAATTACCACCGGAGTCCCCGCCCCCATCGCCTCAGCCACCGCAATTCCGAAATTTTCGTAATAAGAAGGCAACACAAATAAATCAGCGTCCTGAAGCAAACCTAGCTTAGTTTCCCCAGTCACAAAACCCGTAATTGTCGTCAAATTTGCTAACTTTGAACCCTTAATTTGGTCGCCAATTTTCCTTTCGTAATCTGGATTTTGTGGGTTTCCCCCCGCTAAAACAAAATGAAAATCAACCCCTTCAGTTAACAATTTTTCTAAAGCCGGAATTAATAAATCCAAACCCTTTTTTGGGTCAAGACGAGACATATACAAAACTAACACTTTTTCCGCCGCAATTCCCAACTGATTGCGTGTCGTTCCTAACTCAGGCAAATTATCAGCTAACTCCACACCCAAAGGAATTACTAAATCCCGCGTTTTTGCCCCAAAACGTTCCGAAATTTCCCTTTCTTGTTCGCTAGTAAAATGAACCCCAGCAGCATTAGCTAAATTAGGTTTTTCTAACAAATTACCATAAATCTTTTTTAACTGACGTTTCTTTTGTAAATCAGCCGGGTCAAGAGTACCCAAAGGACGCATAAGATAAGGTAACTTTTTCATTCTTGCCACAGTTGCCGCCGCCGTACTTATCGGCGAAAATAAAGCATGAATATGGGCGATATCGTAAGCATTTGCATTCTTAGCTAACCACCTCAATAAATCAACAGAAAACTTATAGCGACGGAAAGGAGAACAACGGAAATAAATAATTTCATATCCCTCTTGAGAAATTGGTTGTTGAAGCGGTACATCTAAAGGAAGTTGTCCAGCATCACCATTAGAATTCGTAGTTAATAATGTCACATCAATTCCTTCAGCAGCCAAAGCTTTTGCTAGTCCTAATACCATTTGACTTGGACCACCATAAACCAAAGAAACTGAAGGAACAATTTGTAAAACACGCATTTTAAATAGCTAAAATAAACAATTTTTTAGTAAATTATTTTGACTCAAATAACTCTTGATAAAATTCCAACTGCTGTTTTGCCAAAGCTTGATTTGTATATTGTTTCATTGCTTTTTGATAACCTAATTTTGCTAATTTTGCGGTTAATTCTGGCTGTGACAATAGCGACTTCAGACAATTTTCTAAAGCTGCCGCATCTGCCTCTGGAAAAATTAAACCTGCATCGCCAATAACATTAGGAATTTCCCCAGAGTCAGAACCAATTACAGGTACTTTACAAGCCATTGCTTCGATGAGAACATGACCGAATTGTTCTTTCCAACCCGCCGCAGTTAAAGTTTTAAATTTGTAGGTAGTTTCTGATGGTAAAACGAGGACATTCATTAAGTTGATATAGCGGGTAACTTCCTGGTGAGGTACGCTTTCCACTAAAATTAGTCGGTCTTTTATTCCTGCTTCTTTAGCTGTAGCGAGAATGGTTGTTTTTAAATCTCCTCTCCCTAATAAAAGCAATTTCCACTTTAATTCTTTTAAATTAGTTAAAGCTTTCAGCAGTGTGAGAATACCTTTTTCTTCTACAAAGCGTCCGACAAAACCAATGACAAAATCATCATTCGTAATTCCTAATTCTGAAGCTAATTCTGGTTGGGAACGAGGGGCAAATAATTCTTCATCTACGCCTAATTGAGGCATAATTTTTGCCTGACCTTGATAGCCGTGTTCTCGCAAAACTTCTAACCCATCTTGATTACCAATAATTAACCCGTCGGTGTTGTTTAAGTTATAACTTTCTAGAAAATTAATGGGGAATTTAGATGTGTATGGTAAATTCCACCAAGTGAAAAAAACATTTTTTGCTTTTAGACCTAAAAGTTTATTTAAAGTGATTAATTGAGCATAACTTAAGGCTTTTGCACCTTGTTCTGCTTGAACAATTTGCGGTTTAAATTGACGGAGTAAATTAATTAAGTCAGCGCCGAATGTGAGTAAGCCTTGATTATTTTCGCTGAAATTACTTATGGGAATTACGCGAAAGTTGCTTTCATTTTGGGGTTTTGTTTCAATAATTTTGTTTTGGACACCACCAGGTCGCCAGCGTTTGGGGACAACTACTGTTACTTCAACTTCTGGGTTTAAATTAGCTAATTTCTTCAGCTTTTCACAGTTGAGGTCAACGATATAAGTATGGCTAGCGACAAGAATTTTCATGACTATTGATTCGGTTTGAGATTTAGCGCCTGGGTAAGATTATTTTTGGTTAAACATTCACTTTAGTTGCTGGAGTTGGGGGAGTTATTTCTGTGTCTTGACGAGTGTAGATTTGTCCGTTAT
This sequence comes from Oscillatoria sp. PMC 1068.18, assembly GCA_035968095.1. Classification (GTDB taxonomy): domain Bacteria; phylum Cyanobacteriota; class Cyanobacteriia; order Cyanobacteriales; family SIO1D9; genus IIICB1. The sequence goes on along the minus strand of JAWQFW010000011.1, from coordinate 25,017 downwards.
CCCAAAAAGATTTAATTTGGGTGTTGACAGCATTGAGGAAACCTAAAGTGTAGAAAATTCCACGAGTGACAATTTTGATGGGGGAACCGCTTTTATTGCAGGGAGGATGACCTAAAACGTGACAATCAAAAAGTTTGCTATAAAGACGTAATTGTTGAGAAAAAGTGAGATTTTTTAGTGCCATGAGGAAATGGTTGTGATAGAAGGTAAACTGATATTGGAGCGATCGCGTCTCGATATCGTGACAACCACCAGTCATTTCTCCTAAATGCACTAAATTCGCCTCTGGGTCATACCAAACGTGATAGCCTGTTTTCCGTAATCTTAAGCAAAAATCGGACTCTTCGCGAACAGCCGAACCGCGAAATCTTTCATCAAACCACACCCCATGCTGGGTAAAAATTTCCTTACGGTAAGACATATTGCAACCTCGCGCGGAAATGACCCGTTGTGGCTTAATTGTATGCACCAAATCGATATAATACCAAGCAATACCTGGGTCCATCGCTTCCGGTGGTAAATCTTCAATTTGGAACTTATTTCCGGAGTCAGCCAATTTCATGCGGTCAAAAACTCGTCCTGCTACCGCACCAACTTCTTTTCGGGCATAATGACGAGCATGAGAGTGGAGATAACCTGGGGGCAACTCTACATCATCATCAATAAACAGAATAACCTCACCGCGCGATCGCCGCACACCATAATTTCTCGCCCCCGGTAAACTCGCCCAATTCACCCGAAACCAGCTAATTTTCCCGCTATTTGCCAATTCTGACAAAAACTTCTCTGTTTCTGGTTCATGGTTAGCAGTTTGGTCGATTACTAATACTTCAAAATCAGGATATTCTTGCTGAAGTACATCGTGAATACTATCTCTTAGCGCCGCTTCCCGTCCGTAAGTGGGAATAATTACCGAAATTGTAGGTAAACTCATCACAATTATCTTAATTAAATCTAGATTAGCTAAATTCCTACTAACAAAAAATAACCTCTCAACCGAGCAATTGCTGAACTTTAGTTCGTTCCCCTAACTTATTTTACTACTAACGACGAGAACTTCTCGACAAACTACGCCGCCCATTTTTTTTACCTGCTTTGCTTGCTAACTCTGGATTTTCTTGCGCCGCTTTCAACTTGGCTTCTTGTTCTTGCTTATCTATTTCCGGTAACTTATAAATCACCCCAGCGAAAAACCAGTAATAAACTGCTACTGGGTCAGTATCTAAAGGATACCAATAAGGAAAATAACTAATAATTAACAAAAACACCCAATAAGAAGAAGCAAAACTGCGTAAATTCTTTTCCTTAATCTGCTGGCGAGACTTAAAAGCAAGGAACATTAAATGACTCACGAACACTAAAAAACTTAGCAAACCAAACCACCCCATTTCATAAAGAATTTTCGGGTGAAAAGTTTCTACCAAAACAGTTTTACCAAAAATTCGGGTCGAATTTGTCGCAGTTCCTAACCCTCTCCCAAAAATACCTTCTTGTTCCTTAATTGCCCAATGAAATTGTTCTTCAATAAAAGCTGTTGGGGGAGAAGCTTTCCAACGATCGACAAAACTATCAATTCTTTCTTGCATTACTGCGGGGTTACTTACCATTACCCCAAACAACAAAATTCCTAACCCAATCCCAATTGGTAAAAAGCGTTTTAAATTGGTAACTTGTCCGGTTAAAAGTAACAAAATTACTGTCACTACTGGAACTAAAGCCAGAGCAATTCTTTGACCAGAAATTACGGCATTTACAAATACTAACGCCATCCCAACTAAACCAGTAATTCGCCAGGTATTTTTCGGGTCACAAAAAGCTACAATAAAAGTTAGGGCGCTATTCGGAATCAGAAACCAAGCCCAGTGCCAAGGAGAAGGTAAAGTTCCTGGCAAACGAATTTGGTTTTCTGAAGGGCTAAAAGTTAAAGCGCCACCAACAAAACATTTGGCTTCAATACTAGCTTTAAAAAGTGCGTCTCCAGTAGCATTGCGTGTTCCTTCACATCTTCCACTATCCAGCATCCAATATTGAGTCATTCCTAGTAAACAGCAAATAATTGCTAGTACCAAATGTAAACGAGCGAGAAAAAGTAATTGTTTTTTGTTTTCAACTAAATGATAAGCACAGAAAATGAGCGGAACGTAACCAAGTAAAACTTTTAAACCTAAAATTCCTTGGGGGAAAGGATTTCCTTTTGCCTCACCAGATAATTGCAGAGGTAGGTTGGCTAAAAATAGTGTCAATAGCGAAAATCCTAGCAATAGCCAGAGGGTAGTAAGCAGCTTTTTCGGCACCATAAAAGGTTGCTTTTTTTGCTTACAATCTTGCATCAATCCCAGCATGGCGGGAATGAAAAAAGCATCTTTGGCTAGGGAAAAAAGGGCATTACCGCCCATAAGTTGGTATTGAACTGTACCGGAAAAAGGTAAATAAATCAGGAAAAACCAGAGCGCTTGGCGAGGATAAGCATAGGATAAAACTAAACAAGGAATTCCGGCGGCTATGGCTGCGCCAATTAGAGGTTTGACGGCAAAAGCTAAGGGCAAACCAAGGGCAATTCCCAGAAAAAGAGAACCACTAACTAAAGTAGTTAACTTTTTGCGTGCTTCTTGTGCTTGTCGTTTTTTGGCTAAACGTTCTTTGAGACTGAGAGGTGGTTGTTCGGACTGTTTTTTTCCTTTTTGAGATTTTTTCTTTTTCTTTGATTTAAGCATAGAAGCTTATTTAAGCTGCCTTTCTTCTCGATTGTGGCACAGGAATTGTGACAGATGTAGTCAGCTTGTTGAAATAAGCAGAAAAAAGGGGCAACCACGGGGGGGTTGCCCTAGGATTAACTTCCGAGGTTGGTTTGGACGGAGTTGACGAGTTTGGTACACCAGTAGTTAGCAACTTCGGCTTCAGCCGCTTCTACCATGACGCGGATGACGGGTTCGGTTCCCGAAGCGCGGACTAAGATGCGTCCTTGGTTGCCCATTGCGGTTTTGGCTTGCGCGATCGCCTTTTGAACTTCGAGACATTCTTCCCAGTTCAGGCGGGTTTCTCGGTCTTCGACGCGCACATTACGCAATAATTGCGGATAGGGTGTAAAGCTTTCGGCGACTAAATCGGCGAGGGAAACTCCTGACTCGCGAACTAAACAAGCGAGATGCAAGGCGGTTTGAACTCCATCCCCGGTGTGGCTGTAGTGATGACAAAGAATGTGTCCGGACTGTTCGCCTCCGAGTTTCGCACCTGTCATGCACATTTGGGAGTGAACGTGGCGATCGCCAACTGGTGTCCGAATCATTTTACCACCAAGCTCTTCCCACGCTCGTTCAAAACCTAAATTTGCCATCACGGTCGCAATAATTAAATTTTCAGGTAATTTTCCGGCAGCTTGCAAACTTCTACCCCAAAAATAAAGAATGTAGTCCCCATCGATCGCCTGACCACAATTATCTACAGCCATGACGCGATCGGCATCCCCATCAAAGGCAAAACCCATATCGGCTGAATTGAGCTTCACAGCCTCTTGCAGCGCCTCTAAATGCGTCGAACCACAATTGACATTAATGCGATTTCCATCGGGTTCTTCGTGCAAACAAATCACTTCTGCGCCCAAAGCTTGGAAGACCTGCGGCGCTAACAAAACCGAAGCGCCCCAAGCCAAATCGAGGACAATCTTCATTCCCTGTAAATTTACCTCCACAGGGAGCGATCGCTGCAAGAAATGCACATAATCCTGCACCAACAACTGTCTCTGATAAAACTTACCCCACTGCTGGACAAAATTAGTCGGATCTTCTCCACCTCTAATTCCCGCCTCTATTTCTTGCTGTAACCCTAAATCTAACTTTGTCCCCTCGTGACCAAAAATCTTAATCCCATTATCCTCCGGCGGGTTGTGGCTAGCGGAAATCATTATTCCTCCCACCGCATCCGTAATGCTAGTCAAATACGCCACACAAGGAGTTGGACATAAACCCAAATTCCACACTTCCAAACCTGCTGAAGTCAAACCAGCCGCCAAAGCATTCGCCAACATATCGCTAGAATTCCGCGAATCTTGCCCTAAAATCATCGGACCCGACTGCGGAGCCTTCCTTTGCAACACCTTACCAGCCCAAAAACCCACCTGCAAAGCTAAAGGCGCACTCAACAACTCCCCCGCCTTACCACGAATACCATCAGTCCCAAACAACGCTGACTTCGGTAAAGCCGTCAAAAAACTCAAAGGAGTAGTTTTTGCTAACGCAGTTTGACGCAAAACATCTACACGACTGACCTCCTGAGTCCGAATTGGAGATTTAACCATAACTTAAGTATTCCTCACACAACACACTCACAGTGGAGGATAACATTTTCAGCCGAATTTGTTCTCCCCAATGCGATTAATAGTCTTTATGTATCTCTAGCTATCAATTCCACCCTACTCCGGACTAGAGAGTTTAAGAGTTATATACTTTGCTGACAAATTTCCCTACTTACTCTCCAATCTCTTCTCCCACAAGCAGAGGGCAAAAACGAAGTCCTCAATTTACCTCGTCGCATCAATCAACCACTGATTAGTATTTTCATCCCAAACTAAGCGAAACCTTACCAAACTCGGATCGGAGACTCTACCCGATTTCATATAATACCGTAAGCGAGCATCTACTTCAGAAACTTCCACACCTTCATTAACTAATCTCACATCTTCGATCTTGACAACATCTACCGTTGTCCACCAACCTGTATAAGATTGATAACCTTGAGGATGAATTTTACGGTTATCTTGAAAGTTAGTTGTAAACTTACTCCAACCCGTGGGGTAATCTTCGCGATTAATAATTTGGTAATAATCTTGAATTGCTTGTTTTGGTGATGGTTTAGTTACAGAATTTCCATTATTACCGTTACTATTATTATCAGGTTGACTCGTTACCGGACTATTCACATTATCTGAGTCACTATTGCTATTGCTGTTATTATCAGGTTGGCTCGTCACCGGACTATTCACATTATCCGAATCACTATTGCTATTGCCATTGCTATTATTATTTGGTTGGCTCGTCACCGGACTATTCACATTATCCGAGTCACTATTGCTATTACTGTTATTATCAGGTTGGCTTGTCACCCCACTATTAGTATTTGATGTATTCAAGTCATTACCATCATCTGGTTGAGTCGTTGAAACCCCATTTTCAGAATTAGGAGAATCACCTGAGTTTTCAACTGAAGAAACTACCGAGTTGGTTTCAGGATCTCGCGTTAAAGCATAACCAATAATTACTGAAGCACCAATTATTCCTCCAGCAATTAAACTAGCTAAAAGCAAATTCTTACTTTTCTGAGGAGAATTATTAGCAACGGGTGTCGTAACTGGCGAAACAGACTGAGGTTGTTGCTGTCTTCCGCCTGGAGAAACAACTAAAGTTTCCTCAGTTTGAGGCATTGATTGATTTGGATAAGTTGTCGGTGCTACAGGAGTTTCTGGCGATTGTAACGCTTGTAACATCGCTTGGGCATTATGATAGCGATCGCGCGGATGCGACATTACCGACTTATTTAAAATACTAGCAAAACCTTGGCTCACTTGAGGCGCAAACTGTTGCCATAAAACCTCTCCCGTATGAGGATCGCTAGCTAACTGTTGCGGAGTTTTTCCAGTTAGTAAATAAATCGCCGTTAAACCCAAACTAAACAAATCGCTAGAATATAAAGGTCGTCCTGCTGCTTGTTCCGAAGGCATAAAACCTGGAGTTCCCACAATAATCGAAGCCGCACTATTTCCTTGAGAATTTACCACCGTTCCCATCGCTTCTTTCACTGCCCCAAAATCTATTAACACAGGCAAATTATCCGCAGAACGCATAATAATATTGTCAGGCTTAATATCTCGATGCACAATTCTTTTACTATGAATATAACTCAGCACTGGTAAAAGTTTCACCAAAACTTCTTTAACGACACTTTCGCTTAAATTACCCTGACTTTGTGCCAACTTAGTTAAAGTTTTCCCTTCAATATATTCCTGAACTAAATAAAATTGTCCGTTTTCCGAAAAATAAGCAAACAAATCCGGAATTTGTGAATTTCCCTGACCAACTTCTTCTAAAATTGCCGCCTCTCGCGCAAAACGATCTTGAATCAACTGATACATTTGCGGATTATTACTTATCGGTTTCAGTTGTTTAATTACACAGCGACGACGCGAAGGCATATAAGTATCTTCCGCGAGGAAAGTTTCACCAAAGCCGCCACTGCCTAAAGTATTAATTATTTGATAGCGATTGTTTAAAATTGTTGACATGATCGAAATTTTTGTTTGTTAATTAAATGAACTAAATGATGTTTAACATTGGGTAAGCCAACCAGAAACTTTTACTTAATTTTACCTAGCAATCCCTCGCTCAACATTCCAAATCTGGTCTTGAGAATTCCAGGTAAGAATAACTCGCCGAGACTCAGAAGAAGTCTTACCATTTTTCATGTGATATTTTACCTGATAATCTACGGTAGCATTTTTCCCATTATTATCCACTGTTTTAACTTCCTTAACATCCACAAAATCTACTGTTTCCCACCAATTACTATAAGTAGTGTAACCTTCAGGAAAAACTTGACGATTATTTTGAAACTGTGGCGAAAGACGATTCCAGGCTGTTTGATAATCACCACTATTAATTAAAGTGAATTGCTGTTCAATTGCTTGTTCTGGCGATAGTTTCTGGGGAGAACTTGAGCTAGAATCAACTACATTTACCGAAGCAGAAGGTTTATCGGTAATCCATCTTAAATTGTTTTCATCTTGAAATTGTAAAATATAAACAGCATTTTCTTGTTCTAAAGAAGAAAGTAAACTATTAGGAAATTCTTGAGGAGAATAACGTGGTTCATACCAAGTTTGATTATTAAAATAAGCTTGTAACTCTTGAGATTGAAACCTACGTCCATGACGAGCATAAATCGAATTTCGCATAATATCTAGCTCAAAAGCTGTTTTGCCAATCAAATCGGCATCAGTAACTCGTCTTTCAGCTAGCCAAGCATAAGAGTTATCAGGAACAGAAGTATTAGGAGAAGAAGTTGAGCTAGGCGCGATCGCTACAGGATCGTTATGAATTTCCGCAGGTGTTTCTTCAGTTACAATTGGTTCCACAACTGAATGTTTTTCCTGATTCATTGCAAAACCAATAATCGCGGCTGCACCAATCAAGCCACTAGCAATTAAACCACCAAACATGAGCTTATTTTTCGGCTTATCTTGCGTAATTGGTGGCGCAGAAGGAACAGTTTCTGGGATCGGTTTTGGTGTCGCAGGGGAAATAGGAATAGTCGGCGCTACCTGGGCGGCTAACGACTGTAAAGCTTGTAACATTGCTTGTGCAGTTGGATAGCGATCGCGTGGATGCGACATCACTGCTTTAGTTAAAGTTTCTGCAAAATGCGGACTAATTTGTAAAGCAAATTGTCGCCAAATCACCTCACCAGTTTGAGGATCGCTTTCTAATTCCTGGGGCATTTTTCCAGTTAATAAATAAATCGCAGTTAAACCCAAACTATACAAATCGCTAGAATACAAAGGTCGTCCCGCCGCTTGTTCCGAAGGCATAAATCCAGGCGTACCAATAATAATACTACTGGTAGCATTTCCTTGAGAATTAACTACAGTTCCCATCGCTTCCCGTACCGCCCCAAAATCAATTAACACAGGTAAATGATCGGCAGCACGGACAAGAATATTATCCGGTTTAATATCCCGATGAACAATTCTTTTACTATGAACGTAATTTAAAATCTGTAAACAGTTAAGCAAAATTTCTTTAACGAAACTCTCGCTTAAATTTCCCTGTCTTTTCCACAAATCAGTCAGCGTTTCCCCATCAACAAATTCTTGTACCAAATAAAATTCTCCCCCAGACTCAAAATAAGCATACAGCCGGGGAATCTGCTGATTAGCATCGCCTAACTCTTCCAAAATCGCCGCTTCTCGCGCAAATCGTTCTTTAACTAACTCATACACCTGGATATTGTTATTAATCGGCAGAAGCCGCTTAATGACGCACTTACGAGCAGAAGGCATCTGAGTATCTTCTGCGAGGAAAGTTTCGCCAAATCCGCCACTTCCCAAAGTGCGGAGAATCCGATAGCGATCGTTTAATAACTGAGGTGTCATCGGCTTAAGAGAATATTTTTCTCGAAAATAACACAAAAAAATGCCGACTACATCCTTGCTTCTAACTTTGACTAGCTACAGAATATCTCAACTTTGTCATAGTTACACCGTTAATTCCTAAGATATTTAAAGTCTTTCGACGTTATCTAAAAGCCATTCTGCCCTTTGATTATCCCAGACAAAATTAAACCGCAAACTTTGATTAATAATTTTTCCACTATTAAGTAAATAACGTAATTCACTATCTACAGTGGCGAAATTGTCATTTTCTCTGATTACGTCTAAATCAAAAATACTAACTTGTTTAACTTGTGTCCACCAGTCGGTAAAAGATTTATAACCTTCCGGATGTTGGACGCGATCGTTTTGTGACTCAGGAGTCCGTAAATTCCAAGCTTTTTGGTACTGTTGATTATTAATTGCTTCGTAGTAATCAATTAAAGCAGTTTGTGAACCAGGTTTAGCTACAGGTGGAGGATTTTGTGGTTGACTGGGAGTAGGATTATCTGGAGAGCCTGGAACATTTGAAGGAAACAAATTATCAGCAAACAACGCAAAGGCAACCACTACTATAATGCCAACTAAACTACCAATAATTAAACTACTGATTAACCCTTGCTGACTTTTTTGGGGAGGAGGAGAAACAGGAGAGTTTTGTTGATAACCAACAGTGTTTTGACCAGATATTGGCGCACCTTGTAAAGCAGCAAGCATCTCCTCAGCAGTGTAATATCTTTCTCTCGGATGAGACATAACCGCCTTGTTTAAAACAGTAGCAAAAGCCTCGCTAATTTGTGGTGCATATTGTTGCCAAATTACTTCTCCAGTTTGCGGATTACTAGCCAAATCTTGAGGAATTCTGCCAGTTAGTAAATAGATCGCAGTTAAGCCCAAACTATAAAGATCGCTAGAATATAAAGGTCGTCCGGCTGCTTGTTCTGAAGGCATAAATCCGGGGGTGCCAATTACAATTGAACTGGTATAATTACCTTGAGAAGAAAGAGTAGTTCCCATTGCTTCGCGCACTGCACCGAAATCGATTAATACAGGAACGCGATCGCGCGAACGAATGATAATATTATCCGGTTTAATGTCTCGATGCACAATCTGTTGACCGTGAACGTAGTCAAGAACAGGTAAAATACTAATTAAAATTTCTTTAACTGTACTTTCGCTAAGTGTTCCTTGCTTTTGTACCAATTGAGTAAGCGTATCACCTTCAATCCATTCTTGAACTAAATAAAATTGTCCAGCTTCAGCTAAATAAGCATATAATTTCGGAATTTGTGAATTTGCCTCTCCTAATCGTTCTAAGATTGCCGCTTCTCTCGCAAAACGTTCTTGAACTAACTGATATAATTGCGGATTATTATTCGCAGGTTTAAGCTGTTTAATTACACAACGACGAGCAGAAGGCATTTGAGTATCTTCAGCGAGAAAAGTTTCGCTAAAGCCACCACTTCCGAGAGTGCGAATAATCTGATAGCGATTGTTTAAAAGTTGGAGTGTCACAAGCTATTCCTCAATTATGGCGCGATTGGCGCTTGCTTCGCCAGCGCCACAAGCGGATAGCGATCGCGTTAACTAAACTCAGTGAGAATTGCTCACCCAAACCAGTTCCCTCAATTTTCAGAGTATTAACGTGAGTTAGCAGTCTACCGCAACCTCGGTGTAGCGATCGCGAATATTCACTAAAATAACACACCCCCGAAAAGATTCTAATTCTTATCATAACTACTGCCTGTTAAACTTAAATTATTACTGTTTATTTAACATAAGTTTCACTAAACCTAGCTTTTATGAACACTAAACTAATCGAATCATTAGTGCAAATTATTCAATCTCTTTCCCTCGAAGAGAAAAAAGTTTTACAAAAAAAGCTAAATTTGCCAAATTACTCTCACGAAAAACAGTCAAATGAAAAACAAAATTCGGGACGAAAAAACACATCTTTTGAGCCTTCTCTAGAAGAATATATTCAAATAACCAGAGATGAACGTATCGCTCAACAAGACGAACTACTACGCAATTGTTTTGGAGATAAAAATAACTAATGCCAACTACAATAATCTGCCTTGACGCTAGTTTTGTGGTACGTTTACTAGCGGAAGTAAATCCAGATTCAGTTTATCAACAAAAATGGTAGCAATGGCAAAAGGAAAAATGCCATACTGTCGCTCCTACTTTACTAATTTATGAAGTTTGTAATGCGTTTCATCGAGCCGCTATTGCCGGACAAATTACTGAAGAAGAAAGTGCCAACTTTTTAGATAGAGCTTTAAATCTTGGGATCAGATTGTATGGAGATATCCAGTTACATCAACAAGCTTTGAAAATCGCCACTACTTATCGTCTTCCTGCAACTTACGATGCTCATTATCTTGCTTTAGCAGAACGCTTAAATATAGAATTATGGACAGCAGATAGACGCTTATTTAATGCTGTCCACTCTTCATTAATTTGGGTTAAAATGCTCGAAAGCTAAGATAAAATACTCCTAAATAAGTAGATTATTCCGACTAAAAAACTCAAATTGTCTAATTATCATTAATTTCTACCACCGCAGCCTTACCTTGAAGTCCATAACGATTAACCGCAGAAATAGCAACAATGGTAGCATCAGGATCGATTAAAAAAGCTGTCTCAATTCCTGGTAAAATTTCCGTTGTCCAATTTTGTCCTTTTTTCATTTGAACTACCCACAACCAAACTTGATTCTCTTCAGAAGAACGCCAAGCTAATTTAATTTTTTCGTTACGATTTTGCCTAATTACTACTCCCGAATCAGTTTCACAACCTAGAGGAATTTCTCTTCCCCATTCGATAGTTGGAGAAGTAGAACCATTACAAACTGTAGGTGCTTGAAACTCTCCCTCCGCAGCTAAAATAGGTTGACTAGGTAGCCGACTTTCTAGCCAAGTTGAAGCCGGAACTAACGCTGGATTAGTATAAACTTCATTGATTAATTTACTCGTAATTCCACCACGATTTTCGAGCAAACTTTTCATACTAAAATGAATATTTCCTGTTGCACCCAACTCTTGTCTCGTTTCCTCAATTTGTGAGATAATTTCTTCAGCTTGCCACCCGCTTCCGAAACTATTACCAACTCTTCCTGTATAATTACCAACCCAAAGATGTCTACCTTGAAGATTTTGCTGGCTCCACCAAGACAATAAAACCGGATAACTTTGTTCTGGTTGATTAATTTTCCAATATAACTGCGGTGCTAAATAATCTACCCAACCATTAATTAACCACTTCCGAGAATCAGCATAAAGTTGTTGATAAGCATCTAAACCTTTGATTTGTTCGGGATTTCCTGGTCGCCAAATTCCAAAAGGACTAATCCCAAATTTAACCCAAGGTTTGACAGCTTTAATTCCTTGATAAAGACGTTGCACAAACAAATTATTATTTTCTCTGCGCCAATCGTCTTTAGTTAATGTTCCTCCGGAATCTAAATATTTTTGCCAACTTTCTTCATCAGGAAAATAGCGATCTGCACCGTAAGGATAAAAATAATCGTCGAGGTGAACTCCGTCAATATTGTAACGACGAACCACATCCATAATTACTTGAATTGAATAATCTTGAACTTCTGGTTCTCCGGGGTCGAGCCAAAGATATTTACCAAATTCTTTAACTAAATGAGGGCGAGTTTGACTAATGTGATTGGCAGAAATTGGTGAAGTTGCTTTCTCGTGATAGGCTCGGTAGGGATTGAACCAAGCGTGTAATTCTAAACCTCGCTTGTGCGCCTCCTCCACAGCAAAAGCTAGAGGATCGTAGTAGGGAGTGGGCGCTTTGCCCATTTCTCCTGTCAAAGATTCAGACCAAGGTTCGTAGGGAGAGTCGTAAAGTGCGTCAGCCGCAGGACGGACTTGGAAAACGACGGCATTGAGGTTAAGTTCGGCGGCGCGATCGAGAATTTTAATTAATTCTGCTTGCTGTTGTTGGCTGCTTAAACCCGCTTTTGAGGGCCAATCAAGGTTAGTGACGGTTGCTACCCAAACGCCGCGAAATTCTCTTTCTGGGGCTGGTGGAATTACTTCTGATGAAACCAGGGAAATTTGTTTGGTTTCGGATGGTTCGGAAAATAGTTGGGTGGCTTGGTTTACGGCTATATTAAACAGAATTGAGGTAGAAACTATACTACCCACAACTAAACTACCGCAAAAAAGGTTTTTTCTAGCCATAGGTATTAATTCCTAAATATAGTTTATTTTCGAGACTTTAATTTTGACTTGGACAAGGTTTGAGTAGTTTCCGCGAACAGCTAATCTTGGGTATTAATAAATTTTAGTCAAAAAATTTGCTGTTGAGGATGACACTTGCTAAATTTAAATGCCATAATTGTGGCTGAGAAGGGTGCGTTGAAATTCATTAACTACTACTAACTTTTGTTTATGGAAAATTTGCTGACAGTTTCCGGAAAAATGCTGTCTAAAATTGTCACCGGAACGGCTTTGTGTGTTGTTGGAACTTTGAGCGCATTTAGTCCTAGTTCGGCTGAATCTATTTTGTTGGCTCAACGTAATTATTGTCCTCAAGGTCAGGAAATGTACGTTGCTGCGGAAACGAGTAGCTTCTTTATTAATATTTGTGGTTCGGGGGGACGTGCAACTACTTACGTCGGTGTTTCTAAGTCGGATAGTAACAGCATTAGTTTGCCGATTAGTAGTTCTGAAAATGGTCAGTATGTAGCTTACAATGGCAATGTTCGTTATAGTCTTGATGGGACGAAGTTGGTTGTGACTCAGGGTAATCGAACTTTGGTTAGTCAATATATAACGGCGTGGTATTAATTCTTGATTTTCAATTTAGCGAAGTAGGGGCGATCGCTGGGAGAGATTCCCCTACTTTTTTGAGCAAAAAATAAATTGATTTTGCTTGTTAATTGGAATAATTTTTTTCGGTGTTTTCGACAAGTTTATCGACTTCTTCCATTGTTTCGGTAGGGTCGGTTTTGGCGGAATTAATGACGTAGTTAAGTTTGATTTCTTCGAGTAAATCAGCGAGTAATAATTCGATTTCGGCGAGAGTTTCTTTGTTGCGTAATTCGTTGCGTAAATTTCGGCTAAAGTCTGCGGAAAAGCGGTCGAAAAGTTGGCGACCTTCGACATCTCCATAAGAAGATGCGAGGACATCAACTGTGGCTTCGGCTAATTGATTGGCGAGGTTTTCTAGGAGTTCTGCTGGTAAATTTCCTAGTCCGGGGACTTGTTGGATACTTTGGTAAAAGTCGGAGTCTTGAAAGGCATTTCGCAGCGAATAATGCAGTAATTCTTCTAATTCTGGTTGAACTTTTGGCAAGACTTTGTAAATTGTTAAGTTTAAAATTTTGTCAACGATCGCGTCAACTTCGTTGATGTCGTTGACACCTTGGTAGGGTTGGGGATAAAGTAGCGATCGCGCTAACTCTCCTTGCTCTACTGATTCTTTGGCTTGGTTGATAATTCGCACTAGCACGAATTGGGCAATTCTGTCTGATAAGTAGGCTGCGGGTTCGTGGGTGATCTGGGCTAAAACTCTTTCGGTATTGACTAATTTGCTTTTATGTACTTTAACCGTGACGGGGATGATTCGTAACCAACGCCAGACGGGAAATAACATCAAAACATCGTACCAATGTCGCAACATTGCGTCTAATAAATTAACTTTTGGCTGACGCAAACTCCTCAGAAAACTGCGGCTGATATATTCAATGGCAAAAAAGCCCACAAAGAAAACATCAAGCCGCCAAAAATCATCGACAAATTGACCATAGTCGTCAACATAACGAAAATAATTGGTATTAATTGTTGGTCGAATTTTGCTGTCGAAAAAGTTTAATTCTGATTCTACGCCAGCGCTAGTTAAATACTCGGAAGTCCAAAATTGAGCAAAGGCGGCGTTATCAGATTGAGTGTTGAGGTGCTGCCGCATTATGCGTTTTATTTTCGCGAAAGTAGCAAATTTTCCGGCGGCTAAAAAAGGATTTTCATCGAGCATTTCGGCGCTGAGAAGGCGCAGTTTTTGCAATGTTTCTTCTGCTTGTGGGGTAAATTCGGCGGCTGTTGATAATTCGGTTTCTAAATCATCAACTGTTTGGAGATAATTTTGGGTAAATTCTTCTGGTTCAATCCCTTTGATGGGATCGTATACTTGAACGATCGCCGGAATCTGACGTAAATAAAAGTCGCGCATTGGCACGTAGGCTGTGTTAAATAGTACCAAAAGCAAATTGATGACGGCAATGATGGCGATCGCCTTTTCCCACCAGGGAATCCTCGCAGATGGTGATGGGGTTGGGTTGCTGAGAGTTTCAGTATTGGTCATAATCTATTCTGTGAGCGAGCAACTTGCGCTATTGGTTTATTCTCCCATGCTGGCTCCCAATCCCCAAAAAGCATTTTCAAAAGAAGAGTCGGCGATCGCCCCTGCGGGTGCTAGGCTACGGCTAATTGCCTTTTTAATCAGAATCTACTGAGGTTTGCCAATTGTTACTCTTACCAATGCCAAATACCTCTAATAAGCCAACTGTTCCGACAAAAAATGTATAAAATCCCGCCCGAATTGACTGCTTTTTATACCAGGCAATGATTGCTTCAATTAAATGAGCAATTAAGGCTATTCGGGCAAATAAAATAATCGGTTTCAGGAAATTTATCACTTCAAAATTAAGCATAAATGCACCAAAATCATATAATTCTAGTCCAATTGCACCCGTAATTAATCCTATCGAAACGATTTTGATTGCGGTAAAAATTACTGACATCAAGAGCAAAAAAAATAATAATTTTTCTGATCCCGTTTTCACGGGATAAATGCTACCCATTGTTACCTTGCAAAAACGTTGCAAGCAGCGTCTCTAGCTAACATCCGTAGCATTTTCTTTTCCATTTCAGATTCTCAACTTTTTTCTTTTAAATCAAAGCATATTTTGGCAAAAATTGCAACTAATTTTCCTTTTTTTTGAAATTACTTTTCCGAGCAGGTGAATATTTTTGCTTACATATAGCGAGTTAATTGCACTCGATAGCGTTCTTTTTTAGTAATCGAAACTTCACCAACTTCTAAACGTCCTTTCCCGCGTACAGAAATTAAATCTCCCGAAGCAACATTTTGACTTTCTTTTTTAGCTTCTTTCCAATTTACGCGCACGTCACCAGAAGAAATTAGATTTCCCATTTTACTACGCGACATCCCGAAACCTGCTGACGCGATCGCATCCAAACGCATCGAAGCTTCCACTGTCGTCATTTCTTTCTTTTTCGGAGGACGTACCTTTAACTCGTCAATCTCAATCGGTTGCACTTTCACTGGAACCGAGCGCACTTGAGTTAAACTGGTTTGCAGAAACTCTCCTAATTCCGGAACAACAATTACTTGCGCTCCTCTTTCCCCTAAAACCACGATATCACCAACTTTCTCGCGGACTACCCCCGTCCCCAAAATTGCACCGAGAAAGTCGCGATGCGTCGCGGGATCAAACAGAAAATTACCTGCAATATCCAAAGCTACCAGATCAACCTGCGATCGCTCCAAAGACAATTCTTCGCGCACCAAACCCACTCGTTGTCGTTCCGCTTGTGGATAACCTCCCCAAGCACATATTTGAATTTCTGTCAAAAACTTAAATTGAGCTTCAACTTCCGCCAACTCTGGTGGTGCGAGAAAATCCGTTAATACCACCTCCCAAGTTTTAATCGCTTGTTCAGCTTTATCAATTACGCGAGCAACAATTTCGCGATTTTCAACTCTGTTTAAAATTTCTTCTCTAGGTAACATTTGCTAACAAATAATCAAGAATTCTTCAAAGTAACAAAAATCAAGAAGATTGCTCCACATAACCTTGAATATTTTCCGGTTCAAACTGACGCAAAACGCGAGTCGCAAGACTTTTCACAGCTTCCGAACCCTGGACAACAATCAAATACTTCCCAGCATCGAGTCGATTGCGATAAGGTAAAGCATCACCGCTACCAATCGACAAACCAACACCACCACCGATAAAATAAGCCCCCATCAATCCTCCCACAGACCCAAAAAGTCCGCCAAGAATATGATTAACCACAGGACTAACCGAACTGATAATTTCAATTCCCGTCTGCAAATTAAACACATAACCAGCAGCAAAACCAAAAGGAACCAACCAATAACTCATTCGCCGAAAACCCTTCTTCCCTTGTTCATTTGGGTCAATCAAACCAAACTCATCAGCACTTTGATAACCTTTACCAAGAATCGTAATTTTCTCAGCCTGGATACCGCCATCCTGCAAAGCATTGTAAGCTTGTTCTGCTTGCAAGCGAGTCGAAAGTACAGCAATTAAATAATTCATAGTTATCGGTAAAATTCGCTAAGATTTCGATTACTTGGTTAAACTAACAGTTTAGCGTGTCGAAGTACCTCTATCGTTAGTCCTCTTTCGCCTGACAGCATCGAAACGAAGCCTCGTGTCACCAAGAAAAATTGAAAACTTTTAGAGGATTTAAACAATTGTCGGCGCATTTGCCTTTACAATATCGTACTGCGGCGTACTGCGTTGTGGGCTAAGGCAGATCGTCTCAAACCCGACATCGCTGCCGCAATTTTCCAGCAAAAGACGGACTCAAGTTAAATTTTATGTCTAAGGTTTTAGTTTCCGACTCAATTAATCAAGCAGGAATTGATATTCTCTCGCAAGTTGCCCAAGTTGACGTAAAAACTGGGCTACCTGCTGCGGAACTGGTAAAAATTATGCCAGAATACGATGCTTTAATGGTTCGTTCTGGGACGAAAGTTACCGCCGAAATTATTGAAGCAGGTAATCAGTTGAAAATTATTGGACGTGCAGGAGTTGGGGTTGATAACATCGATGTAGCTGCGGCGACTCGTAAAGGGATAGTGGTGGTCAATTCTCCGGAAGGAAATACGATCGCGGCTGCGGAACACGCTTTAGCAATGATGTTATCGCTTTCGCGTCATGTTCCCGAAGCTAACCAATCGCTGAAAAGTGGTAAGTGGGAACGTAAACTTTACATGGGTTCGGAGGTTTACAAAAAAACCTTGGGTGTAGTTGGTTTGGGCAAAATTGGCTCTCATGTTGCTAGCGTAGCACGAGCAATGGGGATGAAAATTTTGGCTTACGATCCGTTTATTTCTGCGGAACGAGCCGAGCAACTTGGTTGTCGTTTGGTAGACTTAGATTTGTTATTTTCTGAGTCAGATTACATTACGCTGCACGTTCCGAAAACTCGCGAGACAAGTCATTTAATTAATGCCGTAGCTTTAGCAAAAATGAAGCCGACAACGCGAATTATTAATTGTGCGCGGGGTGGAATTATTGACGAAGCTGCCTTAGCTGAGGCGATCGCCAATGGTAAAATTGCTGGGGCGGCGTTGGATGTGTTTGAACAAGAACCTTTACAAGAATCGCCGTTACGGGATTTGGGAACGAAAGTAATTCTGACTCCGCACTTGGGTGCGTCTACTGAAGAAGCGCAAGTGAATGTAGCGATTGACGTAGCCGAACAAATTCGCGATGTTTTATTAGGGCTTCCCGCGCGATCTGCTGTGAACATTCCTGGACTTAATCCTAACGTTCTCGAACAATTGCGTCCTTATATGCAACTAGCGGAAACTCTCGGCAAATTAGTGGCACAATTAGCTGGCGGTAGAATCGAAATGCTCGATGTTCGTTTACAAGGAGAATTGGCGACTAATCAAGCTCAACCCTTAGTTTTAGCCGCTTTGAAAGGTTTACTTTCGATCGCCCTTCGCGAACGAGTCAACTATGTTAACGCCAGTATTGAGGCGAAAGAACGAGGAATTCGCGTTATTGAAACCAGAGATAGTTCAATTCACGATTATTCAGGTTCATTGCACTTGATTGCGAGAGGTTCTTTAGGCGAACATTCTGTGACTGGGGCTTTGTTAGGCGATCGCGAAATTCGCATTACTAATCTCGATGGTTTCCCGATCAATGTTCCTCCTACCAACAATATGCTGTTTACCCTTCACCGCGATATGCCGGGAATTATTGGGAAAATTGGCTCACTCTTGGGTAGCTTTAACGTTAACATTGCTAGTATGCAAGTCGGGAGGAAAATTGTCCGTGGCGACGCAGTGATGGCATTAAGCTTAGATGACCCCCTCCCAGAAGGAATTTTAAGTGAAATTACCAAAGTTTCTGGCATTCGTGATGCTTACACGGTAAGTTTGTAAAAGTTAGTGAATTTTGGGTTCTGGATTTGGGATTCGGAAAAAAGAAATATTTCAGCAATCTTTTTTTCTGCAACTCCCAATCCCCAGTCAGAAAATTCATCGCCAGGACTCATCGAGTCTGCATTCTCAATCGTGTAAGTTATGGCAAATAGCTGGTGGGAAATTAAAATTCTCGGCGATCCAACCTTGGAAGATTTGATTTATTGGCGGTTGGAGAAATTTGGTTGTCGCGGAATGGCAAGCGAGATTAAAGGTAAATCGCGCTTAATCCGCGCTTATATACCGCAAATCTCTGCCGAGTTGTTAGATTTAGCTGCTTTATCGTTGTGGTTGCGACAAGATGCCTTGACTTTAGAATTTCCGCCCCCAGCAATGAAGTGGCATTTAATTGACGAAGAAGACTGGGCGAGTAGTTGGAAACAACATTGGCAACCACAAGAAATTGGCGATCGCTTTTTGATTTATCCGGCTTGGTTACATCCGCCGCAAGATTCGGAACGAATTGTGCTTCGCCTCGATCCTGGGGCGGCTTTTGGTACCGGGACTCATCCTACCACTCAGCTTTGCCTCGAATCTTTAGAAATGCGCTTTAGCTTTAATGCGGAAAATATGGTTGTTGCCGATATTGGCTGCGGTTCGGGAATTTTGGCGATCGCCTCAGCTTTACTAGGGGCGGAAAAAGTTTATGCTGTGGATATCGATCCTTTAGCTGTCCGCGCTGCGATTAGTAATTCCGAACTTAATCAAATTAACTCAGAGGCGATCGTTGTTGAACAAGGTAGTATCGAACGAGTAATTGATTTAATCGAGGAACCCGTAGACGGCTTTTTCTGTAACATTCTCGCTGAAGTAATCGTTGATTTGATTCCCCAAATGAGCAATCTTGCTAAACCTGATACTTGGGGTATTCTTAGCGGTATTCTCCTCGAACAAGCTAAACCCGTCGCTGATACCCTTGAAGAACATGGTTGGATTGTTGCTACCCTTTGGAAGCGTCAAGAATGGTGTTGTTTCAATATTCGGCGATCGTAGTTTCTTGGGAATTGGGTATTGGCGATTAGGGATTAGGAATTGGGAGTATTGGGAGTATTGGGAGTATTGGGAGTATTGGGAGTATGGTCGGAATTGGAGGTGTTGGAAATAAAGAGAGATTTTCACGACCAATATTTACTCACCCATCTCTTCCCAGTCCCCCGTTTCACCCATCTCTTCCCAGTCCCCAGTCACCAGTCCCCAGTCACCAATCACTAACTAACTTATGAAACAAATCTCCAGACGTACAGCGTTAAAAATTCTTGGTGTCGGTGCAGGTTCCTTACTTTTATATTCTCGCTTTGCTAAACCTCAGCCGACAATATTTCAACAAGATCAATTAAATTTACCCCGTCACTTAAATAGTCAGAAAACAGTCGTCGTTGTCGGAGGAGGTTTAGCCGGATTAGCTTGCGCTTACGAACTTTCCCAACGTGGTTTTGCAGTCACTTTATTAGAAAAATCGCCTCAGTTGGGAGGAAAAATTGCTAGTTGGAAAATTAATGTTGGAGAAGAAGAATTTCTGATGGAACATGGTTTCCACGGTTTCTTTCCCCAATATTATAATCTCAATAGTTTAGTTACCGAATTAAAAATTGAGGACAACTTCCAATCATTAGAATTTTATTCCTTACTTTTCCGTAATGGGGAATATCAACCAGAAATCTTTCGCCCGACTCATTCCGCCTTTCCCTGGAATATAATTGATTTAGCGATCGCTTCTCCAAATCGATTTCGCTGGGGAATCAATTTAACTAAATTCTCTCATTTACAAGTCTTTCGCGCCATTACAGGTTTCCAAATTCCGAAAACTTTTCGCAACTATGACGAAATTACTGTCACTGACTGGGTAAAAACAGGCTTTCCTCAAGGACTTTACGATTTATACTTCCTTCCCTTCGCGAAATCAACCCTGAATGCCCCAGATAACCTCAGTGTGGGAGAATTATTACAATTCTTTCACTTCTATTTCTTTGGCAACCCCGAAGGACTAGCATTTAACGGTACAACCGATGACATGGGAACCAGTTTAGTTCAACCCATCGCCAAAGCAATTCAACGCAACGATGGTAAAATTATCACTCAAGCAACCATCAGCAACATTCACTGGAAATCCGGTCAAATCGACTCCCTCAGCTACCAACAAGGAAACACTGAAACCAACATTCCTTTTTGGGTACAACGTAATTATCTCATCCCAGAAGACAATTTCACCTACTACGGTGCAGCAGATAACGTCTTTGCAACCAAACCCAACCAAACCGAAGCCATCTCCTTAACTTGCACCCATCAAGGTTGTACAGTCAAACCCCAACCAGACGGAAAATTACTTTGTCCCTGTCATGGAGCATTATACGACAGCGACGGCAAAATTATCTCCGGTCCAGCCCCAAGAGACTTACCACGCTTCCAAATCCTCACAAACAAAGCCGACTCAATTCAATTAGTTGCTGCGACACCTGCATCACCCCAAAACCAAGCAACCATCAAAGCAGACTACTACGTTTTCGCCGCCGACGTACCGGGAATGCAACAAATATTTAACTTAACCACAGGAGAAATTAATCTAGAAATAGCCAATCAAATCGAAAAATTAGCGATCGCCGATCCCTTCGCAGTAGCACGTTTTTGGTGCGATCGTGACTTCAACTGGGAACAAAGTAATTTTACCTCACTTTCCGGCTACGCACTCACCGACAGCATCACTTTATATCATCGCATCCAAACCCAATTTATCAACTGGGCTAAACGTACAGGTGGTAGCGTCATCGAATTACACGCATACTGCTACAAAGAAACTCAATTTCCCACCCAACAAGCCCTTCTCACCACCTTCGAGCAAGAACTCTACGAAATTGTACCAGAACTAGCCAACGCCAAGATCCTCCACCGCGAATTAGTCAACCAAAAAAACTTTTCCGGCTATCCCACCGCTAGTTATCGCGATCGTCCCCAAACTACCACCTCAGTACCCAATTTAATCTTCGCAGGCGATTGGGTCAAGATGCCCTTCCCCTGTGGTTTAATGGAAAGAGCCGTCAGTAGCGGATTACTCGCAGCCAACGCCATCCTCCACCAACAAAACCTCCAGCGTCGAAAACTCCTTTCAGTCAACCCCGAAGGCTTATTTAAAATCTAACCACAGATAATCTCAACTTCGCGCCTTTTCTTAGCGACTTAGCGACTTTGCGCGAATTTCTTCCAACCTGCTTCAAAAAAAACTCAAAACCAAACAACTTCGCGCATTTTCTTAGCGACTTAGCGACTTTGCGCGACTTTCTTCCAACCATGCTAAAAACCAAAAACCCCACCACTAATTTTAACATCCGCACCTGCCCAATCAACCCTAATCACTGGTACGTCGTCGCCCGTAGTAACGAAGTCAAAAATACACCTGTTAGTATTACCCTTTGGAAACAAAAAATAGTCCTTTTTCGCGACGAAACCGGAAACATTTGCGCCCTCGAAGATCGTTGTCCCCACCGCCAAGTTAAACTCAGTAGTGGTAAACTTATTAACAATCAACTTGAATGCGCCTATCATGGCTGGCAATTTTCGTCAACCGGGCAATGTATCAGCGTCCCTTATCTAACAGCAAAACAAAAACTTCCTAGCTGCAAAATTCGCACCTATCCAGTCAAAGAATTAGACGGATTTATTTGGTTATTTCCCGGAAAAAACAACCCAGAATCAATCGCCCCCCTCGGAATACCCGAATGGGAACACCTTAATTATATCGCCACAGTTTCCCTAATCGAATGTCCTGGACACTATTCTTATTTAATCGAGAATTTGATGGATATGTATCACGGACATTTACACAATAACTATCAAGCTTGGGCAGCAGCAAATCTAGAAAAGATAGAAGCAAATGAAAACAGAGTAGATGCACATTATCAAGCCCAAAGCTATTATAAAATAGATAAAATTTGGTCAATATCACAATTATTTTTTCCTGCTTTACGTCGCCTCCATCCCGAACCCTTAAACGTCAGTTATATTTATCCTCATTGGCGGTCAACTTTGGGAAATGACTTCAAAATATATTGCTTATTTTCTCCAGTAAACGAAACTTATACTCGCGCTTATTTAATTCACTTTACCTCATTAAATGCCTTCTGGCGCTTGCATAAATTACCGATTTGGTTTAGGAAATTCATCAAAAATAGTTTATTTGGTTCCGCGCAAAAATTACTCGATGGTTTAGTCGAGCAAGATATTGCTATGATTGCACAAGAACAACAAACTTATTTAGAAAATCCCCAACTTCGTAACTACGAATTAAATCCGGTAATTAGTAGCGTCCAAAAGTTAATTCAGCAGCATCATGAATAGTTTGACTCTGGTAAGGAAAAAGATGATTGAGCTTAACCTAGTTACCTGACGACCGTAGGGAACGCCCTATTGAGGCTCCGCCTCCAGTAAAATATAAGGTAAGTGAGGCAGAGCCTCCCAAGAACATTTCCCGGCAGAGCCGAGAAACGAGAAGATAATCTGGTTCCCTAGCTCCGCAGGGGAAGGTAAAACTAAGGCTCTGCCTCCTGTAAAAGAGGTGAGAGTGGAGGCAGAGCCTCCCAAGAACATTTCCCGGCAGAGCCGAGAAACGAGAAGATAAT
>JAWQFW010000011.1:0-1937 GCA_035968095.1 Oscillatoria sp. PMC 1068.18 | reverse complement strand
CTGGTTCCCTGGCTCCGCCGGGGAACATCAACTGAGGCTCTGCCTCTAGTAAAATGATAATGGAGGTAAGAGCCTCCCAAAAGCATTTCCCGACAGAAACGAAAATTTAGGTGAAGCGGAGCCGAAAAAAATGGGACGTAGCCGTTACAAAGTTTTAGGGAATCAACCTCACTTTATCACTTGTACTATCGTCAACTGGATACCTATTTTTGGCAAACCTGAATTAGCTCAAATTATTCTCGACTCTTTAAGTTTTCTCCAAAAGAAACAACGACTTACTTTGTACGCCTATGTAATTATGGAAAACCATCTTCACCTGATAGTTTCTGCTGTTAACCTCTCTAAAGAAATAGGTAACTTTAAATCATTTACAGCACGCTCAATTATTGATACTCTTAAAAAAAACAAAAACAATCACTTATTAAATCAACTAGAAATTTTCAAACCAAAATATCAAACGGCTCAACAATATCAGCTTTGGCAAGAAGGATTTCATCCCCAAGCAATTTTAAGTGAGGAAATGTTGCTACAAAAGTTAGAATACATTCACAATAATCCTGTCAAGCGTGGCTATGTAGATGAACCTGGGCATTGGCGTTATTCTAGTTATCGTAACTATTTTGGTCAGAAAGGATTGTTGGAAATTGAGATAATTGAGTAAGTTTGGTGTTCTCTAACAACCCCAGGTAACGCTGAATGGAGGCGGAGCCTCCGGGGTGCATTTCTCGCCAGAGTCGAGAAACGAGGGAATGGGTATAGTAACATTCCCAGCAGAGCCGAGAAACGACAAAAAATGGGGGCAGAGGGACTTGAACCCTCACGACCTTTTACGGTCAACGGATTTTCATTCTCTTGTAGTTTTCACTACTGCTAAGTTGAGCTTTGAGAATTGGACTCTCTCTTTACCCTCAGTCGTTGATTTTGTCAACCTGTTAGGGTAGCTCCCGTCGAGTCTCTGCACCTTCCTTGCTGTTTAGCTTGGCTTGGCTCAGGATTGCCGTATCTGTTGCCAGAGTTAGGTTTCCCTGAGTTTGAGAGCGTTCACTTGCAGGATTTCTCAAGCAAGGCTCAAATTTCTTAAGTCCGTAGCGTCTACCATTCCGCCACGCCCCCGTTATTTAGTTGTCTGGGAAATTTAGCTTTTTGGGCTGAATTTTTTTCCCATTTATCTATTTGAACAAAGTTTGAGCGATTTGGCAAGGGTAAGGGAAAATTTTTTTTCGGTAGATGGGTTGAAGTGGTGAGGAGGAATTGGCTTTGTGGAGTAGGGCTGAAGCGCGGACTGGGAAGTTACTGATAAAATAGTTGGAGTTTTGGAGGAAGGTTATGCCGATTGATTCGACGATGTTACTGGCGTTGTTGTATTTGTCTTTGAGTGGGCTGTATTTGCTGGTGATTCCGGCTTTGCTTTATTTGTATTTGAATACTCGCTGGTATGTGGTGAGTTCTTTTGAAAGGGCGTTTATGTATTTCCTGGTGTTTTTCTTTTTTCCAGGGTTGTTATTGTTGAGTCCGTTTTTGAATTTTCGCCCGAAGCGTCGTAATCTGGGAACTTAACTGATGCGAAGAATTGATGCGATCGCGATCGCGTTTGGTATTTTTATTGCTGGTGGGGCTATTTATCTCCTGTTTCGCGTAGTGGGGTTAGATAGCCAAAATGCGGGTATCTGGAGTCAGGTTTTGTTAGTCTGCGGGCTTTTGGGTTGGGTTTCGAGTTATCTGTTTCGGGTGGTAACGAAGAATATGACTTATAACCAACAGCTTAAAGATTATGAGGATGCTGTCTTGCAAAAACGCCTGGAAGAAATGTCTCCCGAAGAGTTGGCTAAGTTACAGGCTGAAATTGAGGCTGAGGGAGATTGATGGGGAATTGGGAGAATTGGGAGAATTGGGGGAATTGGGGGAATTGGAAGTGTGGGAGGCATTGGGGGTGTTGG
>JAWQFW010000010.1:0-44127 GCA_035968095.1 Oscillatoria sp. PMC 1068.18 | reverse complement strand
GCTTGATAATTATTAATTAAAGGTCAAAGGTTATCCCAATTTTCTCTAGCTGTGCTACATCAAATTGTGTAAAGAGTTTACCTACAACTTTTCGGCAATATCTGTATCTGTAGTATTCATTTGGGTAAATGGCATTCTTAATTTGAGCTTGAATATAATTAATTAAAAGTCAAACATTCCTTTAGTAACCTAGATCCTCACAAACTCAATTTAGAGAAATTTACCGACAAATTCTTTAACTATTATCTGAACTAAACCCTTGACTTTTGGGAGTAAAAATAGTATGCCAAAGCAGAGATTTTTTAACTACAAACCCAAGTTAATTTTGTTAGTCTGCTTGTTTATCTTTTCAGTAGGAATACAGCCTGTAGTTGCTCAAGTCAAAGAAAATGCAAGATCCTTTTTGGGTGCTGACACAAGCGCGTTAATCACTACTGCTCAAGCTCAAGTAACAGCATCTCAATTAATCAACCAAGCGAAAACTTTATTTCAACAAAGAAATTTTTCCACCGCAGCCCAGGTTTTGCAGCAAGCAGCAGACGAATTTGCACAGCAAGGAGATGTTTTAAATCAAGCTGCGGCTTTGAGCAATCTCGCTGCAACCAACAAAGAACTAGGCGAAATTGAGTCAGCACAGACCAACTTAGCAACCAGTCTCAGTTTATTACAAAGTCAACCCCAAAACAAGAACCGTGAGCTTATTTTAGCTCAAACTCTCGACATTCAAGGCGATTTACAGCTAGGGAGCGGAGCAGCAGAAAATGCGCTCGAAACTTGGCAAAAATCGGCTCAACTATATCACCAAATTGAACATCAAATTGGCGAAACCAAAAGTAAAATTAATCAGTCCCAAGCCTTACAAAATTTAGGGCTTTATCCTCGTGCGTGTGATACTTTATTTTCCGCTTTCGACATCGATATTATCAAGCTTGGTAACTCTCTTAGCTTAGAAATTAACGAATGTGACTCTCTCAATGAGTTAACTACTGGAGAAATAGCTAAATTTAGTCAAGAATTACTCAAAAGACTTAATAATTATCCTGATGCTCAAACAAAAATTATCGGGCTACATAAACTCGGCGATCTCCTTTTTAAAGTAGTTGGCAATTTAGAATTATCGGAAACTCTTTATCAAGAAAGTTTACAACTAAATTCACAGTTTCCTAATTTAGCCGATCTTGGCACAATTTATTTGAGTTTAGGTAATGCCCAAAGAGCATTCGCTAAAAAAGCTGATGGAACTTGGATTCAGTCAAGGCTCAATAAAGCTTTAGAATATTATGAGCAAGCAAAAGAAAGCTCAAGCTTACCAGAAACTAAAATCAAAGCAAACCTTAACAAATTTAATGCTTTTATTGAGCTAGAGAGATATCCGAAAGCTGAAGAAATAATTCCGTTGATTGAAGAAGAAATTGAAAGTTTGAAGCCGAGTAAAACAGCCGTTCAAGCAAGAATAAATTTTGCCAGAAATCTTCAGAAAATTCAACTTAAAACTAATCGAGTAAATTCCGAGAAAATCGAAGCAACTTTGCGAACAGCAGCAGGAATTGCCCGACAACTAGGAGATAAGCGAGGCGAAGCTTATGCAATTGGAGAGATTGGTCAAATTTACGAAATAACTCAGCAACTAGATCGTGCAGCAGAAACTACTCTCCAAGCCTTAAATATTACCCCTACATTTGGAAGTAAAGATATAACTTATCAATATTTATGGCAATTAGGACGAATTCAAAAAGCACAAGGAAAGCAAAAAGCAGCGATCGCCTCTCTCTCAGAAGCAGTGAAAATTCTTGATTCTTTAGGTATCGATTTAGTTAATATTAGTACCGAAGCAAGATTTAATTTCCAAGAAAGAGTCGAACCAATTTATCGTCAACTGGTAGACTTATTATTACAACCAGAAGCAAATGTTACTCAAGCAGATATTATTAAAGCCCGAAAAATTATTGAATCTCACCGACTAGCCGAATTAAATAACTTTTTTCATGATAATTGCGTTAATACTCGGAACACAGTAGCGAAAGAAATCGACCAAATCGATCCTACCGCAGCAGTTTTCTCCACAATTATTTTACCCGATCGCCTCGAAGTAATTGTCGCCTTGCCCGGACAACCGTTGCGTCACTACGCTACCTTTGTCTCCCAAGATGAATTAGAAAATCAAGTTTTGGAATTACGCAATAGAATTCTCAAACGCCAAAACCGACTTTCTTTACCATTATCTCAAGAAGTTTATAACTGGCTAATTCGCCCCATCGAAACCGAACTAGCTACTAACAACGTCAAAACTTTAGTCTTTGTTTTAGATGGAGTTTTGCGAAACATTCCGATGGCAGTTATGCACGATGGAGAAAAATATATAATTGAGAAATATGGGATTGCGATCGCGCCCGGATTAGAACTCATCGATCCTCAACCCTTCCAAAGACAACAAGTAAAAATTATTATGGCGGGACTCAGCGAAGCTCGTCAAGATTTTGCCGCATTACCTGGTGTAGAATTAGAATTACAAGAAATTAACGCGATCGTCCCCACTGAACTTCTCTTCAATCAATCTTTCACCAAAGACAACTTTGAAGCTGCCATCGACAAACTTCCTTTTCCCGTTGTTCACGTTGCTACCCACGGTCAATTTAGTTCCCAAGCTGAAGATACTTTTATTCTCACCTGGAGCGAGCGGATCAACGCAAACGAATTAGATACAATTATTCGTAAAGAAGGACTCAACGCTGTACCCATAGAACTACTCGTCCTCAGCGCTTGTCAAACCGCCGCCGGAGACAAACGCGCCGCCTTGGGACTAGCGGGAGTCGCTGTTAAAGCCGGGGCGCGGAGTACCCTCGCCTCATTGTGGTTAATTAGCGACCTCGCTACCACTGAGTTAATGACCCAATTTTACCAACAATTAACCAACTCCGAAATTACCAAAGCTGAAGCCCTCCGTCGCGCCCAAGTAACCATTTTGCAAGAGGAAAAATTCTCTTCCCCTTATTTCTGGGCAGCCTTTGTTTTAGTTGGTAACTGGCTCTAGGCAATAGCTAATTTTTGTAGCTAAGATGTGAATAATTAATCCTCCTAAAATCAACAACAAATTTATGACTCCTACCTTCTTTGGGCGTTGGCAAACTCGGCTCTTTCTTTTAGCAACCGTCGGTCTTTTAATTACGTTACCTTTCTCCTTCGGGATTATCGGACCAGGTGGAGCAATTTTTTTCCGGATCTTGCTATATATCGCTGTATTTGGTTTAGTTTGGGATTTAGTTTATAATTACATTCAACAATTTCGTTGGGACCGAGATTGGCCCGCAGCTTTTCAACTTTTAGCGGGAATTTGGGAAGCAATTTTTGTAGGTTGTTTAGTGAAATTATTTGGTTTACCAGGAGTTAAGCAAGATTTACCTTTATTTTGGTTTATTATTCATTACAGCTTCGTTTGGTTAAGCGTTTTTCTCGCATCGCAATCACTTATGCGTCTTTTATTTCCTCGCTGGCGTTTTCGAGGTGGTCAATTATTTTAAGGTAAAACTTTCTCTTTAGTAGAGACGTTGCAGACAACGTCTTTACATAGCAGACCTAGCACTTTATTTTTCATTTCAGATAAGATCAATTAGAAATTGGTAACTGGTAACTACTAAATATCTAAGCAGTTTTCATCGTAACTACATCCTGTAAACGTTGCACCACAAAATCCTTATCCAAATAGGATAATAAACCACCTGCTTTCGGACCGCGTTCTTTTCCTAAAAACGAGTAATAAATTGCCGGAAATGCCTTACCCGGTTTAATCGGTAAAGCCTTAGCAGTAGAGAATAAAGTAGTTTGCAACTCTTCAGCTTCCCAATTACTGATTTCTGCTAAGTTTTCCTGTAACTTTTCTAAGTAATTTAGCTGTTCCTCGCTTAATTCTTGCGCTTTTTCCGGTACAGAATCCCAATAAATAACTAACTTTTCTTCCTCATCTGCATAATCTTCCAACCATTTTTTCGCTACTTCAATCCGACGATTAATTATTTCCCAATCGTAGTCATTTAAAGGTTCTTCACTGCGCTTTTCTACTTCTTCTCTAATATCCAAACCGGGAATTTGGAGCAAAGAAATTAAAGTGCTAAAATCAAAAGCTTGATAAGTTTTTACTGTGCCATCTAGTTGCGAATAAACTAGCGGCATAAATTCTTTACTCAGTTTTTCGGGTTTTTCTGCGGCTGACTCAACCTCTGCTTTATACTTGTCGTTGAGTGCATCATAATCGCGGAATAAACGAGTAATTGTTTCGTAATTAGGTTCAAAATTAATTACTGTTTTCGGTTGAGTTCGTAACATCAAAAACCGCAATAATTCCGGCGGTAGTAACGCAGCAATTTCCTTCGCACTCGAACCTACACCTTTAGAAGAACTCATCTTTGTTCCTCCAACTAAGATAAATTCATAAGGTGCATGGAAAGGAGGTTTTTCTCGTAAAACTTTCCGACAAATTGCATTAGCGACATCCCTAGAACCGCCTTTTTGCGAGTGATCTTTTCCGGCTAATTCAATAGTTACACCCACAAGTTCCCACTTGGCTACCCACTCAACTTTCCAAGGTAATTTTCCATTACCATCAAAAGGAGAAATCCAACCGGAATGTCCGCAACCATCGACATAATTAGTTGCTTCTGGTTGACAAGTATAAAAGACTTTTCCATCTTGATAATCAGTAACGACAGTAGTCGCAATTTTGCCACAATTTTCGCAAATAACTTGAAAAGGATACCAATTATTCGGACGTTCGGCTTTGCTAACTTCGAGATAAGCTTCACGGACTAAATGAGCATTATTCAGAAAAATATCGATATATTTATTTAGTTTGCCACTGCGATATAAATCGCGCAAATAATAAACTTGTTCGGGTTTAACTCCTAAGTAGTCAAAAACTTCGAGAAATTCACCCATAAAATACTTAGCGTAGTCGCTGGCTGTATCTTGGGGAGAAGGAACATTACACAAAGGATAACCGAGATAAGGAGAAAACTTAGTTTTGTCTAAATATTTGGGTACGGTATCGAGTGCATCATAGTCATCCACACCATACATAAATTTAACGGGCTTGTCAGCACGTTTCAAGGCACGATAAATTACATCATGGATAACTACACCCCGCAAAGACCCTACGTGAACTCTACCTGAAGGAGTTTTAGAGTCATTAACTAATTGTTCGCCTTGCGTACCTGCTGCGATTTTGTCAGCCCAAAACATATACTAAAGATAAATTTACTTGACAATTTTCTAGTATAGCGCGGCGATTGGGCAAAACCCAGCGCCCTAAAGGGCGATCGCGATTCTAAAATCTAGGAAAAAATTACTGAGTAAAAATGTAGCTGAAATCTCATCAATGGTTGCAGCTTTTTAAGTAAGGTCAATTTCTGAGTGAGAAAGTTTTGCGGGTGAATTAGGTAAAATTACTGTTGCTGAAAAAGTTGATTCTATCTAATCAAAGTTTTCTGCTCGACGAAAATACCGTATATTTTTGTTAAGTGAGATTACTTATGCTATTAATATGATAGTTATTTCTAAAGATGGATGTAGAAAATAAATCTAAAAAAATCAACAATAGATTACGAACAATAATAGCAGATAAAGTGCGCGATCGCTGTGTCCAAGATTTGCTTGAGGTGAGATTTAAATCACACCCAATAGGTTTACTTAACAGTTCAATAAAGTTAAGTTATCTAAGCTAACAGGAGTGTATATACCAATGAGTGAAGTTGCTAGCACCGATGTAGAAATGTTTGCCGAACCATCTTTAGGAAGTGTGGAAATAGCGATCGCTCACGATCAACCTGGACGTGCGAAGTTTCGTGCTAGCTATTGGCCCGCAAAGCTGTACCAAACTACTCCAGATCTGATTCCGACTCTTTTACAACCTGGTCAGCCAGTAACAGTCGTAGGTAGAGAAGGGATTGTGTTATTGGTAGTTCCTGCTTAGTGGCGATCGCGTGTTAGTCTTACTTAACTGAATAATGGCGATCGCCGTTCCTAACTCTCCAGCTACAAATAACTGCGATCGCAATCCTCACCAAGAATCCGCCTTAAGAAGATCTAGAAGGCGGATCGAATTTTATTTGCTCGGAATTAGGTTATTACCCTACAGGTTGCAGCAGTAAACCAGGATGCTTGGCTCCAGTCACTTTCACCTTACCATCTTCATCGAGGTCTACGAGAACCGTATCTCCGTCTTCTACCTCTCCAGACAAAATCGCTTCTGCCATACTATCCTCTAACAGTGCCATAATCGCCCGACGTAAAGGTCTAGCACCATAACTAGGATCGTAACCTTCATTGACGACACGCTCTTTAAAGGCTTCGGTAACTTCCAGACGAATCGAACGCTGTTCGCTAAGGAGTTCGCTCACTTGACTTAACATATTAGTCGCAATTTCCTTAACTTCATCCTTAGTCAATTGACGGAAGACGATAATCTCATCAAGACGGTTCAGAAATTCGGGACGGAAATAATTCTTCATTTCGTCGTTGACCCGATTTCGCAGTTGGTTATACTGTGATTCAGCTTGGTCTTCTGCGAACTCAAAGCCAAATCCACCACCACCTTTTTCAATAATTCTCGAACCGATATTCGAGGTCATAATTACCAAGGTGTTGCTGAAGCTTACTTGACGACCTTGTGCATCAGTCAAACGACCATCATCTAACAGTTGTAGTAACAAATTAAACACATCCGGATGTGCTTTTTCAATTTCGTCAAACAACAACACAGTGTAAGGTTTGCGTCGTACTGCTTCAGTTAGCTGACCGCCTTCATCGTAACCGATGTATCCTGGAGGCGAACCAATCAACTTAGAAATTGTATGTGATTCCATGAATTCTGACATATCGATGCGGATCATCGCTTCATCGGAACCAAACAGATAAGCAGCCAAGGCTTTAGCGAGTTCGGTTTTCCCTACTCCAGTTGGACCAGAGAAAATCACACTAGCAATTGGTCTATCGGTGTCTTTTAAACCAACTCTGGCGCGGCGAATAGCGCGAGAAACAGCTTTCACTGCTTCGTCTTGACCAATAATCCGTTCGTGAAGATTGGCTTCTAAATGCAGTAGCATCTCCGATTCAGGACGGGTTAGTTTCGTGACAGGTACTCCTGTCCAAGAAGCAACGATTTCGGCGATCGCTTCTTCATCGACAATGGGAACTTCCTGCTCTTGTTCCACTTCTTCAGCTTTGAGACGCTGGGAATAGCGCAAATGAGTTCGCGAACCAGCTTCATCGATTAAGTCAATGGCTTTATCGGGAAGAAAGCGATCGCTGATGTAACGATCAGATAATTTTGCGGCGGCGGCTAAAGCTTCTTGAGTAATCTTTACTTTATGGAAGTCTTCGTAAGTTTCTCGTAAACCGATGAGAATTTCAAATGTTTCTGCAACTGAAGGTTCACCAATTTTTACAGGTTGGAAGCGACGCTCCAAAGCTGCATCTCGTTCGATATGCTTACGATATTCGTCGAGAGTAGTTGTTCCGAGACACTGTAATTCTCCTCTAGCTAAGGCAGGTTTGAGCATATTTGCTGCGTCAGTTCCCCCTCCCATTGCACCCGCACCCACTAAGTTGTGAATTTCGTCAATTACTAGGATAATATTTCCTGCTTCCTTGACTTGAGCAACAACGGCTTTGAGTCGTTCTTCAAATTCGCCTCGGAAACGAGTTCCAGCTAAGAGTGAACCCATATCCAGACTAATGACCTGTTTGTCGCGAATCAATTCGGGAACTTCGCCAGAAACAATTCGTAAAGCTAGTCCTTCGGCGATCGCGGTTTTTCCAACTCCAGGTTCGCCGATCAAGACTGGGTTATTCTTGGTACGACGACCTAAGACTTGTACGGTTCGTTCAATTTCTCGTTCCCGTCCGACCACTGGATCGATTTTTCCTTCGGCTGCTCTTTGGGTTAAATTAATGCTAAATTCTTCGAGAGTGGGTTTTTTTCCCATTCCGGAACCAAATAAGGATGCTTGTTGCCTATTGCCCATTGTGGCGGCAGCAGCAGCCGAGTTTTCTTGGCTGGAAGCATTAATTAACTCTTGGCGAATCCTGGCTCGATCTACTTCTAATTGTTCTAAAACTTTAGTTGCTACGCTTTCGTTTTCTTTGGCGATCGCTAGCAATAAATGTTCTGGAGCGATAAAATTATGTCCTAGTTGCTGGGCTTCTCGAAGTGACTGATCGAAGATTCGCTTGGCTTTCGGTGTAAAGGGGATGTTTACAGGAGAGTAACCCGGACCTCTACCAATTAGTTCCTCTACTCTCTTGCGTGCTTCCTTCAGCGTTACACCTAGTTTTTTCAGAATCTTCGCGGCGTTGGAAGTTCCTTCCGCAATTAATCCGAGAAGGATTTGCTCGCTCCCAACGAGATTGTGTCCCGTGCGCCGAGCTTCCTCCTGAGCTAACATAATAGCTTTGATTGCTTTGTCTGTGAAATGTTCAAACATAGTTGAAGATATTTAACCTAGAGATACTTCTTAAATTTTCTTTACTTTGTGCCTTACTTCAACTATATCGAGGTTAACTGATTTAGATCAGTGGGAAAATCCGTAACCTAGTTGTCAGTTAAAATTAACCGTTCATTTCTTGACAATTAAGCTATTTTATGGTATAAAATTTGTTTTTTTCAAGCAGCGATTCGGTCAAATACCAGCACTTTTTCTCCCGTATTCACAAGTAGTTCCGAAAACTAACTAAGGATTCAGCGAGCTAAATTCCTCACTGGAACTAGACGCAGGAAGTTGACAAGTTTCTAGAGCCGGAGGCGAAGTTTTCACCTCAACCTGTTGATAACCAGTATTACTTAATAACTGAGTAACCGTCAGTTGAGCGCGATCGTTAGCTTCATTTAGCACCCCATCAGAGCAAGCACTCGTAACAATTCTTTGTAAAGTCGTTTGTTGAGCTAAGGTTTGCAATTCTGGTGCAACATCCGGACCCAAACCTAAAAAGCCTCGATTATAATCATAAACACGGGAACGATTCACATCAATTTTGCTATCAAGAATTTCCGGCGCTGGGAGAGTCACTTCAATTCCCTCATCGGTGACAGCAATATCTTCAGCATCCAACTCACTCAAATCGACTCCAGCCCGCACTTCACCATAAGCAATATAAAGTAACGTCGTTGAGCCAACCACCAGTCTCCCAACCTTGCGGTCTTGACGCGCCGGAACCACCGATTCCATAGCAAAAACAGCCGTAGTTAACTCACTAGCGCCGCGCAGTTTAGTAACAATTTGAGTTGGTGGTTCAATTTCTGGTTGCCCAGGTTCAGCATTAAAAATCGAACCCACCTGACTTACCAAACGAGATCCCGTTTGCCAGAAAGTAAACAGCAGTAGTAACAACACTAAAGTAATACTGCCTTTAGTAATTAAAAATATATATTTAAGAAAAAACAAGATGCCCCGATCTGATGACTGGTGGGAAGTTTTCTGACTCATGGGTTTGGTTTGCATAGACATTAAATTTAGGTGATGGTGGCTGCGCGAACCGGGCGGCGTTGGGGATTTATCTGCTTACAGAGAGGCTACGCAGAGCTTGTTTCTCTAGAAAAGCGAGTCTGCCCAATCGCAGCTAATCCACGAATAAAGCTTACACTTTCACTTTATCGAGACTACAAAAATTTGGCACAAAAATTAGTTAAATTTAAATCTCAACTTAATTTAACCAAAAAATCAGGCATCCTTGGAGGATGCCTGAAAAGATAATCTTCGGGAAATCTTTACTTGACAGTAACTTTTGCTCCCGCGTCTTCAAGCTGTTTCTTAACTGACTCAGCTTCTTCTTTCGGCGCAGCTTCTTTAATCGGCTTAGGAGCAGACTCAACTAATTCCTTAGCTTCTTTCAAGCCTAAGCCAGTGATGCCGCGTACGACTTTGAGGATAGCAATCTTCTTATCAGCCGGGAATTCTTCGAGAATTACGTCGAATTCAGTTTTTTCTTCGACTTCTTCGGCTGCTGCGCCACCACCAGCAGCGCCGGGAGCCATCATCATCATCCCGCCAGCAGGAGCAGCAGCACTAACCCCAAATGTTTCCTCGATTTGTTTGACAAGCTCAGAAGCTTCGAGCAAAGTCAGAGATTTCAATTTTTCCAAAATTTCGTCAGTAGTAGCAGACATGGATTAAACTCCTTGATGGTAATTAGTTAACGTTAACGACGCTCAAGCGCCAACTGGAAATTAACTGCTTAAGCAGCTTTGTCTTGTTCTTGTTTTTGAGCCACAGCCCCAAAAACTCTGCCCAAAGAACCAGGAACCTCGTTGATTCCCCGTCCCAAAGAAGCAGGAACTTCGTTGATTCCCACAGCCAACTTGGTTGCTAGAGAATTGATTGCTCCAGCAATTTGACCGATAAGTTCTTCCTTGGAAGGTAAATCGGCGATCGCTTTTACCTGATCTTGATTCAGGGCTTGACCCTGCATCACACCACCGCGAAACTCAGTTTTCTTGGTAGCTTTTTGGAAATCTTGGTAAGCACGAATCGCACTACCTACATCGTCTTTCACCAGTAAGAAGGCAGAAGTACCAGCCAGAAATTCATTCATTGGCTGCCAGTTTTCATCACCTTCCACAGCACGCCGCATCAGCGTGTTTTTGGTTACTTTACAAACTGCACCTGCGGGGCGCAGGCGATCGCGCAAATCGGTAATTTCGGCTACCGACAGCCCTTGGTAGTCAATTACTACCGCTAGCTGCGATTCACTCAAGAGTTGCTTGAGATCCTCAACTACCGCTTCTTTGTTTTCTCGTGTTCTTCCCAACTTAGACTCACCTCCTGTTTTGATTTGGTAATTGGTTGGTAACTGCTCGCTGATAACTACTCAGGAGGTCTTCACTTGGTTACGAAACAACTCGTTTTCCCAACACAAAACCCCGACGTTTGTGCCGGGGTTGTGCTTGACGCAACACAATTTCTTCACTCTGTCACAGCTAAACAACTGCGATCGCAGAAAGGAAAATCGTGAGTATCAACCTCGGCAGGGTATTAAGCTTTTCGCTCCTGCTGTCTTCGGCTTAAACTTATTCAGTTATCAGTTATCAGTTATCAGTTGATGAGAAATTAAGCAGCAACTTCAGTCATTTTTAGATCCCGCAGCGAGCTAAGATCAACTTCAATCGCTGGTCCCATTGATGCCGAGACATAGACACTGCGCCAATAACGACCTTTAGCTCCCGAAGGACGATTGCGATCGATGACCTCCTGCAATGCCTTCAAATTGAGTAATAAATCTTCTGCTGGGAATGATGCCTTTCCAAACATAACATGAACAATCCCAGTTCTGTCAGCCCGAAATTCTTGTTTACCTGCTTTAAATGCGCCAATCGCATCAGTTATATCCGCAGTCACAGTTCCTCCTTTCGGAGAAGGCATCATTCCTCTCGGACCAAGAAGCCGACCGAGTTTAGCTACTTTCGGCATCATGTCTGGAGTCGCAATGACAATATCGAAATCCATTCGTCCTTGCTGGATTTCGTCGATTAAATCTTCCGAACCAACAACATCAGCACCAGCGCTACTTGCTTCTTGTACTTTTTCGCCTCTAGCAATGACGGCAACCCGCACAGTTTGACCTGTTCCTTTCGGGAAGCTGACCGTCGTTCGTAGCTGTTGGTCGGTGTATTTGGGGTCAATTCCCAAACGAATATGAGCTTCGGCTGTTTCGTCAAATTTAGCCGTTGCTGTTTCCTTTAAAAGATTTAGAGCTTCTAGTGGTTCGTAAGCTCGTGGTTCTACTTTTTCCAGCGCCGCTTGCATTCGACGCGACATTTTTTTTGCCATTTTTGTCTCCTTGGGTAAGTAACGAAGCCGTAGCCTCTCCCCTAGTTAATTGTTTAGCCTTCGACTTTTACGCCCATGTTTTTCGCCGTTCCTGCCACAATTTTCATTGCTGCTTCGATATCATTAGCATTCAAATCGGGCATTTTGGTTTGCGCTATTTCCCTCAGTTGGTCTTGGGTAATTGTACCCACGTTTTGCTTGTTGGGTTCACTAGCGCCTTTTTCAATTCCGGCAGCTTTCCGAATCAACACTGAAGCTGGTGGTGTTTTCAGGATAAAGGTAAAACTGCGGTCTTCAAAAACCGAAATTTCTACCGGAATCACCATTCCTGCTTGGTCAGCAGTCTTAGCGTTGTATTCTTTACAAAAAGCCATGATATTTACGCCATGTTGACCTAGGGCAGGTCCTACGGGCGGCGCGGGATTAGCTTTTCCTGCCGGAAGAGCCAATTTAATCAGGGCAACTACTTTCTTTGCCATTGCTAGCTTTGTTTCTCAACTTGGTTAAACTCTAATTCTACTGGCGTATCGCGCCCAAAGATAGACAGCAGAGCTTTCAGTTTACTTCTTTCGGGACTAACTTCAATGACCTCACCTTGAAAATCTTTAAAGGGTCCAGAAAGCACAGAAATTTTATCTCCCACTGCCATATCGATTTTGACGATTGGTTCTCGCTCGGTAGTTTGTCTGAAGATGCGCTCGACTTCTCCCGGACTGAGAGGTACGGGTTTTACGTGACCGCGCCCTCGTCCGTAGCGACGTTTTTGTTCAGCACCTACAAAGTTAATCACATTTGGGGTGTTTTTGACAACCTGCCAACTTTCATCGTCCATGACCATTCTGACGAGGACGTAACCGGGAAAGACTTTTTCTTCGCTGTGTTGGCGACTGCCATCTTTGCGAATTTTCACCGTTGGCATTTGAGGAATTTGTACTTGCAGAACTCTGTCAGTTACATCCAGGGTGCGAATACGCATTTCTAGGTTTGCTTTCACGCGCTTCTCGCACCCGGAAGCTACCTGCACTGCATACCAACGAGATTTCTGTCGTTTTTCTTGTTGCTCAAGATTTTCTTCGTCTGGATATTCTGCTGCAAAACTCATTTTAAAACACCTTCCCTGCCGCCCATGCGAAGAAGTTATCGACTAAATATATGGTTGCTGCCACCAGTGTTACCATTAAGATTACTGCGGCTGATTCACCTACCAGTTGTTGTCGGCTGGGCCAGACTACTTTGGCAAGTTCTTCTTGAGTTTCTTTGATGAAACTCATGTTGCCTAAGCCTTCTTTAGTTTCTTTTGTTTCAGTATTTTCTTTTTTAGTTGCATTTTTTTTTGCCACTGTTACTACCCTCCCCCACAAAGGTGATTTGAAGGCGAATGTGATTTTCTACCTTCAATTTTTATTTTTACTCACACTCAACAGCTTACCCGAATCTGGATTTGGCTAGGAAAAGCGTAGTTGGGTACGCTTGGATTTCGCGTCACTGGTTTGTTTTTTTCGGGTAGAGCTTTTTGCTTGAGATGAGAACGCGCCCTGGAGGACTTGAACCCCCGACATCAGGTTTTGGAGACCTGCGTTCTACCAACTGAACTAAGAGCGCATACTTTTTGATTATAACTTGAGGCGGAGCTTTGCTTCGATCTAGTTTAACGCAAAATAGTAACTTTTGCCGGAGACTCCGCAACTCCGTGGTTTAAATTGGGCGGTCGAAGCGTTGTTTGATGCGGGTTGCTTTCCCAATGCGATCGCGCAAATAATATAATTTGGCTCGACGTACTTTACCTCTGCGGACTACTTTCACTGATTGAATTCTGGGTGAGTGTAGCAGAAAGACTCTTTCTACTCCGACTCCTTGGAAAATTTTGCGGACGGTGATTGTTTCGTTGATGCCGCCGTTACGCATGGCGATGATTGTTCCTTCAAACGGCTGTACCCGTTCTTTTCCTCCTTCGACAATTCTGACTCCAACGCGGACTGTATCTCCGACGTTGATTGAGGGTAGGTCAGATTTTATATATTCTGCTTCTATCGAGCGAATGATTTGTTCGGCTTTCATTGTTCTGGTAAAAACTCACAATTTTTTATCTTACCTTATTGAGAGGATTTTTGTGGAGATTTGGTGAGGAAAAATCTCTTTTTGAGGTTAAAATTGGAGGAAACGCGAATGTTGAACCCGCAAACGCCGAACCCGCAAACGCCGAACCCGTGAACGCCGAACCCGTGAACGCCGAACCCGTGAACGCCGAACCCGTGAACGCCGAACCCGTGAACGCCAAACCCGTAAACGGGCGGCTACACGGACAAAGCCCGCCTTCGCGGGCTGGTAAATACTGTCATTCTGAGCGCAGCGAAGAATCTCTCCATCCCTCTTCCTCAAACCATTTGAAACTTAAATCCTGCCACAAAGGGTTAACCGACTCAATCAAAGCTCTTAACCAGCCTTTAATTTGCTTTTCACGTGCGATCGCAGCTTGTACATCATTCGTTTCTTCCCAATAAACCAACTGCGTAATCTTGTACTTTTGGGTAAAGCCGCGAATCAATTTTTGCTTATGTTCGTAAACCCGACGAACTAAATCATTAGTTACACCAGTGTAGAGAGTTTTGGATTTATTCGTCATGATGTAGACATAATAACTCTTCACCCTGATTCACCCTTCTGTTACGGTGTAGTCAATTAATGTAATTTTAATCAACTTTAGGGTTATTGTAAGCGAAACCAAACAATCTTCTTATATTGTCATTCTGAGCGCTCGTGTGACGCGCAGCGATAGCGACGTTAGGAGCGTAATAATCTCTCTATCCAGTGACTTGGAGATGCTTCACTCAATTCTTCACTACGTTCAGAATTTCATTCAGCATGACATAATCAGACTCAGAAGTAAAATTCCTCACCACTGAGCGATAAAATAAAGTAAATATTTCTAACATTTACTTGCTATTTAGCTAAAAATGACTTTAAATCAGTTAACTCGCGCTAGGGAAACGACAACCGTAAACTTAGATTATGATGTGGCGATCGCTGGTGGCTCGATTGTGGGAACTACTTTAGCTGCTGCATTGAAAAATTCTGGGCTAAAAGTAGTTATTATCGAAGCTTTACCTCAAGAAGTAGCTACGAAACGCAGACAAGCTTACGCTCTTTCGTTACTTTCAGGGAAAATTTTTACGGGAATTGGTGTCTGGGATGATATCTTACCCAAAATTGCTCAGTTTCGCCAGATTCGCTTGTCGGATGCAGATTATCCGGAAATTGTCAAGTTTCAGACGACAGATTTAAAGACATCAGATTTAAAGACATCTGCACTGGGTTATGTTGCGGAACATGGCACGGTTTTGTCTTCTCTACACGAGTTTACTGCGGAATGTGACAATATTACTTGGTTATCTCCGGCGGAAGTAGTCCAAGTCGATTATCACGAATCAGATGTCGAAATTGAAGTAAAATTAAACGGAGAGATCCGGAAGCTGCGATCGCGTTTACTCGTTGGTGCAGATGGAAAGCGATCGCGAATTCGGACTGAAGCTGGTATCCAAACACGCGGCTGGAAGTATTGGCAATCTTGCGTTACCTTCACGATCAAACATTCAGCCCCAACTAATGATACCGCTTTCGAGCGCTTTTGGTATAGCGGTCCAATGGGAGTTTTGCCTTTACCAGGAAACCGTTGTCAGATAGTCTGGACATCTCCCCACGCAGAAGCGAAAATTTTAAAAGAACTACCCGCAGACGAATTTCTGGCAAAATTAGAACAGCGTCTGGGTGGTTTACTCGGAGAAATCGAACTGAGCGGCGATCGCTATTTGTTTCCCGTACAATTAATGCAGAGCGATCGCTACACCAAACCCAGATTAGCATTAATTGGCGACGCAGCCCACTGTTGTCATCCCGTCGGAGGACAAGGTTTAAACCTCGGTATTCGTGACGCAGCAGCCCTTGCTCAAATCTTGCGCGAAGCTCATAATCAAGGTGAGGATATTGGCGATCTTACCATCCTCAAACGCTACGAACGCTGGCGCAAACTAGAAAATCTTACTATTCTCGGCTTTACTGACTTTTTAGACCGTTTTTTCTCTAACAAATTTCTTCCTTTTGTCATTCTTCGTCGCTGCGGTTTGTGGTTAATGAATCATCTTTATCCACTCAAAATATTTTCCCTAAAATTGATGACAGGATTATTAGGAAAAAAACCGCAATTAGCCCAACATTGAAAATATAAATATCAAAAAGGTAAACGCAAAAAAGGCAAATAGGTGGGCAATACCCACCTAAAAATTTATTTACCCATACCTAATTGTTGCGCCTTTTGATAAACCTTACCTTCAGTTAATAAAGAAGGAGCAATTACAACTTCAACTTGTTGCATTTCCTGAATATTTTTTGCGCCCAAAGTTCCCATACTGGTTTGTATTGCACCTAAAAAGTTGTGCGTACCATCATCCAATTTCGCTGGACCGCGCAGAATTTCTTCGATAGTACCAGTAGTTCCGACTTTGATGCGAGTACCGCGAGGTAAAACTGGGCTAGGTGTCGCCATACCCCAATGATAATCTCTACCAGGGGCTTCCTTGGCACGGGCGATAGGAGAACCAATCATCACTGCATCTGCACCGCAAGCGATACACTTACAAATATCGCCACCAGTGATAATGCCACCGTCGGCAATAACTGGGACATAATTACCTGTTTCGCTATTATAGTCGTCTCGTGCCGCAGCACAATCGGCGATCGCCGTCGGTTGCGGTACTCCTACACCCAAAACACCACGAGAAGTACAAGCCGCCCCTGGACCAATACCCACTAAAACAGCAGCCGCACCTGCTTTCATCAAATTCAAAGCCACTTCGTAAGTAACGCAGTTACCCAAAACCACAGGTATCGGCATTTCTTGGCAAAATTGAGCCAAGTCTAGCGGCGTTATCGACTCTGGCGATAAATGGGCTGTGGAAACTACTGTCGCTTGGACAAAAAACAAATCTGCCCCCGCTTCAGCCACCGTTTCGCCAAACTTTGACGCACCCGCAGGTGTTGCACTAACCGCCGCAATACCACCTTTGTCTTTAATTTCCCGAACGCGCTGTTGAATTAATTCTGGTTTGATAGGTTCACTGTAAAGTTCCTGCATCAAACCCACAAACTCATCCTTACCAACAGAGGCGATGCGGTCTAAAATTGGTTTTGGGTCAGCATAGCGAGTTTGAATTCCTTCCAAATTCAAAACCCCTAATGCGCCTAATTCTGACAGCAAAACTGCCATGCGGGTGTCCACCACACTATCCATTGCACTAGCAATAATCGGAATTTCGCGCTCAATGCCCCCTATTTGCCAGCGTGTATCTGCCAAACTAGGGTCTAAGGTTCGCTGTCCCGGAACTAAAGCAATTTCGTCTATTCCGTAGGCTCTCCGAGCCTTTTTACCCCTACCGATAATAATATCCACGCTTGTTCACCGTTCCCAAAACTTATTCAGATAGGCTACCAAATTTTTGTTGCTCTTGGCTAATCGGAATTGAGAGCGAGTTGACAATTGATTTTTAATTAGTAGCAATTAAAAGCAATTGAGGAACAAGAACATTGTCGTTTTGTTGCTGTTCTCATTCCTCAATTAAGGTTAACCAATCAAGCTGGATAAATTCGCAGTCGTCGATTAGGTTCTTCGCCGAAACTATCGGATTTCAGGCGATAATGTTCGACTAGCTCGTGTTGCATTTTACGGACTTTTGCCGATCGCGGCAATAACTCCACAGGCTGTCCGTTGGGAATAACAATCTCTTCTACGGCTAGTCTCGCTTCCTCTAAGGCTTCGATTTCGTCGTCTTTGCCAGTTTCGGTAAAAAGTCGTAAATCGACAGCTTCAGGCGTGCGCGGGTCATCCATATTCAGTAAACGCCGCAAAGCACGAGTAATCTGAGCAGTATTGCCTGATTTAACTGCATGAATTGGCAGTTGACGATTTTTCGCCATCTGCTTGAGTTTTGATTGGTGTTTGATATGCGATCGCAAAGCTAAAATCGCATCAGCGTTTTCTAAGTCTTTTGTCAAAACCACAGGCAAATTTAAAATCTCAATGATTTGATCGAGGACATTGCGGCTGATCCCGTAAGGATAAATGTAAACTGGGAAATCTTCGCCGTTGGGTCCGGGAGTACGGATTTTCTCGCCTAATGCTTCTTCCTGATGCCAAGATTTATCGAGCATCCGCTCAAAATCATGATTCGGTGCTGCGTACCGTTTTTTGGGCGCACTGGGTACAGGCTGCATTCGCCCTGATGCTCGCCACCCAACTGGTTGTTCGGGAGCCGAAATCCGGCTACCGAGTCGTGCCGTTGCAGGAAGCGATCGCTCTAATCGCGAGTTAGCGGAAAATGTCTCTAACTCTTTGACTTGCACCTCACCTTGGGAATTAACCGTTCTCAATTGAGGTTGTGGTTCTCTTCCTCGTAATAATAAATCAACCGTTTGTGAGACATCAGGATGCACAATCCAGCTTTGTCGCTCTTGCATTTCAATGGCAATTTCAAACGTTGGCGGTGCTTTCCGTTCCAAAACCGTCTTTTGAGAACCCCGCCTTCTGGCTTCGTCGTCTCCTAAAGTTACAGCTTGAATTCCACCAACCAAGTCTGATAAAGTCGGATTCTTGATTAAATTTTCGATTTGATTGCCGTGAGCCGTACCGACGAGTTGCACTCCTCGTTCGGCGATCGTTCTCGCCGCCAGAGCTTCTAATTCTGTACCGATCTCATCAATAACGATCACTTGCGGCATATGATTTTCCACTGCCTCAATCATCACTTGATGCTGTAATTCCGGACGCGCTACTTGCATTCTTCTTGCCCGACCGATCGCCGGATGAGGAACATCACCGTCGCCAGCAATTTCATTAGAAGTGTCGATAATTACGACTCTTTTTTCGAGATCGTCAGCTAAAACTCTGGCAATTTCCCGCAAAGCTGTAGTTTTGCCGACACCGGGACGACCTAAAAGCAAAATTGACTGTCCGGTTTCTACCAAATCCCGAATCATGCCAATTGTGCCAAAAACGGCTCGACCGATGCGACAGGTTAAACCAATAATCTCTCCGGTACGGTTTCGCATGGCGCTAATGCGATGTAAGGTAGACTCGATTCCAGCCCGGTTATCGCCGCTAAAGATACCGACTTTCTCGATTGAATGTTGCAAATCTGCGCGAGAAATTACTGTTTCAGTGAGGTATTCGGCGCGATCGGGAAAACGAGCTTCTGGTAGTCTTCCTAAGTCCATGACTACTTCGATCAAGTTATCTTTTTGAGAGTGTTTTTTGAGTACCGCACTAATTGGGGCTGGCAGAATTGCTAGTAATTGGTCAAGATTATCGGTTACTTCTGTTCTGGTTGTCTGATTGTTTTCTGGCACAGGGGAAGATGTTTCAGAAGCTAACACCTGTTGTTCTAGAAAATCGATCTTTTTGGGATTCACCATTACAAATTGGATTAGTCAATTGCTAGGAATTAGTTATCAGTTGTGAAAATTTAGCTTTAGTT
This sequence comes from Oscillatoria sp. PMC 1068.18, assembly GCA_035968095.1. GTDB lineage: Bacteria > Cyanobacteriota > Cyanobacteriia > Cyanobacteriales > SIO1D9 > IIICB1. The sequence goes on along the minus strand of JAWQFW010000010.1, from coordinate 24,791 downwards.
AAGGGTTAATGGTGCAGCAAGTATTCTCATTCATTTTTTTCTAAGTTGGTAAAGGGTTTGGGGAAAAAGATTTCACTTGAGAAACTAAAGAATGTGCTAAGGTTACAGCTTGCCAAAGTAAATTAGGATCGTTTTCGAGTTTGGTTAAGGAAGAAGCTGAATTAATCTCATTCATTGCAATTTCGCTTGTTTCTAAGCGATCGAGAATTGGTAAAAGCAGCGATCGCGCATAACTTCCATAAGCTACTCCGGCAATTTGACGATATTTTTCCTCAAATTTAAGCATTTCTGTACTGTTCCACAGTCCAGCTTTGGCTAACTTGGTTACGGTATAATTATTTGTCCCACCAGCAAGTTGAATATATCCTGGTAATTTGGTTTGTAGCACTTTTTGCGCTAATTTAATTGAGGCGCTCGTCGTACCTTTCCCGATGTCGCCACTCATCGGACGACCATCGGTTTGCCAAATTAACGGACAAGGTAAAGGCGAAATTACTGAATAGAGAAAGTGTAAATAATCGCCTAAATCTTGACCATCAGGACAGCTAATTGCTAGTAACTTAAGTTGGTTTACCCACGGTGCGATTGTCTGCCAAATTCTCTGGAAACCTTGTTCGTGTCCTACTTGAGTGTGAATTTCAATCGCATCAATCCCCGATTCGAGAATTAACGGCGCGATCGCTTCCGGTGTGTATACATAAGAGCGTGCAAAAATCAACCCCTCTGGACAAATGGGCAGACATCTACCGCAACCGTAACAGCGTTCGTCAATGACTCCAAAATTCTTTCCAGGGAAATCCCTAGACGCAAAATCCCCGATCGCCTCTGCTGGACAAATTTGCTGACAGGGACGCGGACATTCTGGCGGACATTGAGTTGAGTCAAATTCTGCTTTGCGAAAATGAGGATCTTCCCCGTCGTTTAAACTGACCATCAACCAAGGCAAGCTTCGATAGCCAAACCCCCTGACAGTAGCAGCTTCGGCAAACTTCTCAGCAACCGCTAGCGCCTCCTTCGCCGCCGCGATCGCTGCTGGATCTGCCGCTACATCAATACAGTCCGCACCCGCTAAGGTATAAGCCAAGGTGAGACTCCGCACCGCAGGGAGGTGTTGGAAACTGGCTCCGCAAATTAGTTTGAACCAGTGACCTAACTTTAGGGAATGTAAGGGATAGTACAGTTCACTCACCCTTATATCCTAATATTCCTGACCACAAAAATGATGCTCTCTTGGGGATGATTTTCCTGCCGGAAAGTTAATTTTAGTTAAATTTTTTCTTCAGAGCTTGTCTTTAACACTAAATGTGTGGTACAGAAAACTCATTCCTCCACATCTAGGGACTGTTTTTCGATCTTCTGCTTGCTAACAACTTTGATCTTGAAACTGAAAATTTAAGTAAATCATTTCCCAACCAATTCTCGAATTACTTGTAATATTATACTACAAAATAGTGATTGTCCAGCGATCGCCTTCACCAAGAGAAAATTCCCCCCTGAATCAGGAGGGAAAAGGGGGAATCATCCTCCCCACAAGTGAAATCTCAATTAATCGATCACAGCATTCAGCAAAACCTCAGCCAGAGTAACCTCTTCCATATCGTCCATCGTAATCGTATCGACAATATCAAAAGCCGCCCCAGCGCCTTGCAATTGGTCATCCAAAGCCTTGAGAAACTCAGTCGCCATTTTATCTGTACCAACCTGAATCAAAGAAATACCCAATTCCTCATCGCGATCGATTTGACGAGAAGCCTCAATAATCACTCGCATCACCGCTTTGCGATCGTCCGGTTCCCCATCAGTAATCACCAAGATCGTCTCTCCATTCGGCTTCGTTTCTCCTGCGGCTTTGCGCTGAAGATAATTACTCAAGGCATCATTTAGCACCGAAGCCAAATCAGTACGCCCCATCGGATCGTTTTCCGCAAAAACTTGAGAAACCTTATCCGAAGTCACATTATCGTAACGTTTGAACCTACTAGAGAACAAATAAATAGTAATCCCATCCGGGTCAAGTTCTTCGCATTTTCTCGCTAACGCCAGCGTAGACTCTTGTACCGCCTGCCAACGACTTTTACTCCCCGGCTGGTCTTGAGTGGACATACTGCCACTTTTATCAATAATCAGAGTATAATCGCGCTCTTCCACCAAAGAACCTCCTTCCATCTTGTCTATAGTCTCCTCATTCTAATTATTTCCCCATCTAGGTTATCTGACGTTTCTACATATCCGGAAGAATCTCTAGATTTTTTTTGTATCATCCCTAGTTTGTTTGCTTCAGCCCACGAAAGTTGGATTTGTCGCTAGTCTGACGGTTTTCTCATCAAAACCAATCCAAGTAAACAACCGATATTTGTTAATATTCACTGACTAACCCAGCATTTGTTGGCAAAATTTTGCGATTAAAGGAACCTGAAAACCCCAGCTATTTTTCTCCCAATTTGCTTTTGCTATGCTAAATAGAATTATGTAGAGACGTTCGAGACAACGTCTCTACAAGCTCTGTATCTGTAGTATTTATTGAGAGAAATGGGATCAATTACCTCTTTTTGCCTTAACTTCGTTAATCTTACCTTATCGATTTACTCGAAAATGCTATACTCCTAAAAGTAAAAACAGTCAATTATCACAACTCGATCAAAACTTTTTTAGGAATATTTTCTATTTTAAATTGAGCGAGTTTCTCGTAAAGCTTCTAAATAATCGATCGCTGCTTCTAGCTTAGACTCGTAAGAATAGGAAAAATCTTCAAACCACAATCCTTCTTCAGAGTTAGGATGTAAATTTTTTAGCCACTCTTTCGCTTTACTTTCTAAAGCTTTTCTGCGTCGCTGTTCTCGTAGTTGTGCTTGTCTTTGTTGTTCTTTCTGTCGCAATTGTTCTTGTCGCTGTTGTTCTTGAAGCTGTTCTTGTCGCAGTTTTTCTTCTTCGCGCTGTTTCTCTTCAAACTCAGATTTTAGTTCACCGAGAAAATTACGACTATGTTGATTAGATCGTGGTTTTGAAGGACGTTTAACTTGCTGAGGTGGGGGAACTTGATTTTGCGGTTTCGCTTGATTTGGTTTGTTTTCTGTTACCTCAGATTCCACTTCTGCTAATAAGTCATCTAACCGCGAAGAAGATGACTCAGATGAGGTATGATTCAGAGGCGAAGGGCGAGAAAAAGATTGCTGTTTTTCTTGTTCAACTTCAGTTTTGACTTGATTTAATAAGTTATCGGTGAGTGAGTCAATTCGAGATTGAGATTGAGGTTTTTCTGAATCTAATTCAGATTTTACTTCACTTAATAAATCGTCGATGGCGGAAGATTCTCGATTTTGTTTATTCATGGATGAAGATGGCTGATTTCGAGATTCTGGGGTTTTCGGAGAGGGTGTTTTTAGTTTACTATTTTGGCGATCGCCTTGAGCTTTAACTTGTGCTAAAAGATCCTCAATTGATTCCATTAATTTACCCTCCTCTACAATAACCAACAATTCAGCCTCAGCTTGACTCACAGATGCTTGGGAAGATCGGCTTTGTCCGAATTTAGTCAGGATTTGGGGATTTGGCGATCGCGGTAACTAATGCTTTAATCAATAATCGCATTCAGCAACACTTCAGTGAGAGTCATATCTTCCATATCATCCAGCGTCAGCGTATCCACAATGTCAAATTTAGCACCCGCAGATTCCAATTCATCGTCTAAAATCTTGAGAAACCTTTTCGCATCAGGATCGTTACCAACTTGAATAAAAGAAATCGCTAACTCTTCATCTTTATCAATCCGTCGAGATGCTTCCACAATAACCCGCATCACTGCTTTGCGATCGTCCGGTTCACCATCAGTAACAACTAAAATCGTATCTCCGTTTGCTTTCGTTTGCCCTGCTGCTTTACGCTGAAAATAATCATTGAGAGCATCTTCTAAAACTTTAGCTAAATCAGTACGTCCAGAAGGCTCATTTTCCTTAAATATTTGTCCTACTTTATTGGCAGTAACATTATCGTAGCGGCGAAACTTACCAGAAAAAGTATAAACCGTAATTCCATCCGGGTCTAACTCTTCACATCTACTAGCTAGAGCTAGGGTAGACTCCTGCATCACGCTCCAGCGACTTTTACCACCATACTGATCCTTTATCGACATACTGCCACTTTTGTCAATGATCAGTGTATAATCGCGTTCTTCGATCATCGGAGTCCCCCTTCGTTAGCTCTTTTCTTTCTAGAGTATCAAATCTCAAGCAGCAGTTAAGATTTCACTGAGAGACTCCCAACGAAAATAGCGATCGCCACCCAACTCCAAAACCACTTTAATCCGTGGCTCTTGTTTCGGTAAAGCGGCTAAATACTCTTTTTCCATTTGCGACAGCGCATAGCCTTCGAGAATCCACAGTACCAAGCCTTTAGCATTGGGTGGTAAACTTTCTAATTGATAACCCGCGATCGGTTGTGCGAAATAAATCGGTCCCACGGCGGCATCTTGACCAATGGTTTTTTTGCCTAAATGGGGTGGACGGACACCATGAACCTGAGTCAAATAAGCCGATAAATCCCCTAAACCTTTAGCACTTAAATTTAAGGTCGCATATCCCACCGTTCGCAATCGTCGCTGGTAGCGTCCTTCAAATCCTCCCTCCAAAGGAGCGTATACTCCTAATGCGCCTGACTTTTCTAAGTCCCGAATAAATGCTTTCCCGCTTGCAATCAGTGCCATAGCGTTTGAATTTTTGTGAATATTTTGTTCGTATTTTAATATATTTGAATCCTCAACCAGCAATCAACTCAAATCTTACTTGACTAATAGCTCATCAAAAGTTATGATAGACGATTGTGACCGCGCGACCAAACTTCAACCCAATTAAGTTGGGTCTGTAGCAAGGTAAAGGCTGGCTGGTTCGCAGTTTCGCAAGTTAACCGGGTCAAGGTTTAGTGGAACGAAACAAGCGAATCTGGGTTTCTGGTGTGTCACCAGAGCTAAAAAATTTTTGTCCGCCAGACAAAAGTTTAGCCAGCGAACCAAAGTCAAGTAATTAGCTAATCAGCTTCTTGACTGGTAATCCTAGCTCGTATGGCTCTCAGTAAGAGTTGAAAGTTGGATACTGAGGAGAATTTTCCTTAAGTCCAAGCGGTCAACAAGAACTAAAAAAGTCAATAACCGAGGTAAGAAATTAATTACTTACAACGGTTGACTGCAATTATCTTTAGGTCGCAAGTAGACCTCAGCTAAAAGCAAAATTGGCTTTAGGTTTAGTGGCGATCGCCAAAACAAATTAGCTTAAACTCCTCCCTAACGAGGATAAGTTCTGATGGCAGACCAGCAGTTTGAGCAGAAATAAAATTAGTTCTGCGTTGAAAAAGGCGATCGCCCGATAGGGCGGTAGGCTTTGCCTAATCGCGCCATCAATTATTAGTGTTGTCTAGAAAAAAGGGGCTTTTAAGAGTGTCTGTCGGTATCCTCGGCACAAAACTCGGCATGACCCAAATATTTGACAAAGACACAGGAATTGCAATTCCTGTTACTGTCATCCAAGCCGGACCATGCACCATAACACAAATTAAAAGTAAAGAAACTGACGGCTATAACGCTGTTCAAGTTGGCTACGAAGAAGTCAAGCAAAAAGCTTTAAGTAAGCCAGAAATAGGACATTTAGCCAAATCAAATGCGCCTCCTTTGCGCCATTTAAAAGAGTATCGCTTAAACGACAACCCTGAATTCGGAATCGGAGAAGCTATTAAAGCGGATATCTTTAGTCCCGGTCAAATAGTTGACGTTAAAAGTAAAAGTATTGGTAAAGGATTCGCCGGAAACCAAAAAAGACATAACTTCCGTCGCGGACCCATGTCTCACGGGTCGAAAAACCACCGACAACCAGGTTCAATTGGTCCTGGAACCACTCCTGGTCGGATCTATCCGGGCAAGAAAATGGCAGGACGCTTAGGTAACACCCAAGTGACAATTCGGAAACTGACAGTCGTTCAAGTAGACGCAGAGCGCAATCTCTTGCTAATTAAAGGGTCTGTTCCTGGTAAACCGGGCGCATTATTAAATATCGTTCCCACTAACAAAGTCGGAAATAAGTAGCTATTGCTCATCTTTGTAGCTAGTTAGAAAGCTCTCTAACAGACAAAAGCCGCAGAAAAGAGCAAAGCACAGGACAAAGCACAAGACAAAGGACACGAGATGGTTGATTGTGTAGTTAAAAACTGGCAAGGAGAAGAAGTCGGGCAGGCAAGCTGGGAATTACGAGTTGCCAGAGAAGAAAGTGCTGCTCACATCGTCCACCGCGCCCTCGTAAGGCAAATGACTAATGCTCGTCGGGGTACAGCTTCGACTAAAACTAGAGCAGAAGTTAGAGGTGGCGGACGCAAACCTTGGCGGCAAAAAGGAACTGGTCGCGCTCGTGCAGGTTCAATTCGTTCTCCATTATGGAGAGGCGGTGGTGTAATCTTTGGTCCGAAACCTAGAGAATACAACCTGAAAATGAACCGCAAAGAGCGGCGACTGGCACTGAGAACTGCTTTGAATAGCCGCGCCGAAGATTTGATTGTTGTTGAAGATTTTGCCCAGCAGTTGCCCAGACCGAAAACTAAAGAATTGGCACAAGCAATTGAACGCTGGGGAGTAGAGCCAGGAGCAAAAGTTTTACTAATTCTGACAGAATTTAGTGACAATGTTTATTTGTCAGCCCGCAATATCAGCAAATTAAAGTTAATGAAGGCTGAGAGTTTGAATATTTATGATTTGCTTTTAGCTGACAAAATTGTGACCACTAGCGAGGCTCTGGCAAAAATTCAGGAGGTTTACAGTGACCAGTAAACATAAATGCGATCCCCGCCAATTACCGGATTTAATTATTCGACCGATTGTTACCGAAAAGGCAACGATTTTATTAGAGCAGAATAAATATGTCTTTGATGTGGTAAAAACAGCTAGTAAACCGCAAATTAAAGCAGCAATTGAAAGCTTGTTTGAAGTTACGGTAACAAAAGTGAATACTTTGAATCGACCGCCGAAAAAGCGTCGTGTGGGCAGATTTGTGGGTTATAAGCCCCGATATAAACGCGCGATCGTGACTTTGGCAGAAGGAGATTCGATTACCCTATTCCCAGAAGTTTAGGGAGAAAAAATAACTAATCTTCTGTGTAGTTAATTTTTGAGTATAAGTTATGGGTTTACGTTCTTTTCGACCGTACACACCGGGAACCCGTCAAGCGACTATCTCGGATTTTTCCGAAATTACTAAAAGCGAACCAGAAAAATCTCTCACTAAGTATAAGCATCGGAAAAAAGGTCGCAATAACCGGGGTGTAATTACCAGTAGACGGAGAGGGGGTGGACACAAGCGCCTCTATCGCCAGATAGATTTTCGTCGGGATAAGCACAATATTCCCGCGAAGGTAGCCGCGATCGAGTACGATCCTAACCGGAATGCGAGAATTGCGCTTCTGTTTTATGAAGATGGGGAGAAAAGATATATTATCTGTCCGGCAAAGTTGCAGGTTGGGGAAACAGTTGTTTCAGGAGAAGAATCTCCTTTTGAAATTGGTAATGCTTTACCTTTGAGTAAGATTCCTTTGGGTACTGATGTTCACAACATCGAGCTAATTGCTGGGCGAGGTGGACAAATCGTTCGAGCCGCAGGGACGGCGGCTCAAGTGGTAGCTAAAGAAGGAGATTACGTCACCATTAAACTGCCTTCAAAAGAAGTGCGTAAAGTTCGTAAAGAATGCTACGCCACAATCGGGCAAGTAGGCAATGCAGATGACCGCAACATCAGTTTAGGAAAAGCAGGTAGAACTAGACATTTGGGACGCAGACCTCAAGTAAGAGGAAGCGCAATGAACCCAGTGGATCACCCTCATGGTGGTGGTGAAGGACGCGCTCCTATTGGGAGAAGTAGTCCGGTAACACCTTGGGGTAAACCTACCTTGGGTGCAAAAACCCGTAAGCCGAAGAAACGTAGTGATGCTTTGATTGAGCGTCGTCGCAACCGAGGTAAGGGTAGAGGCTAAACTAACTTTCGCTTGAAGTAACAAATAAACTAGCTGATTCTTGACAAATTTAAGAATATATGCAGTAAAAAACAATTAATTTTTAGCAAAAAATTAAAATACTTCACGCTTAGTTGTGCGCTAATTGTACTGATTTCGATTCGAGTAGAAAATATGAGTCGTTCCTTAAAAAAAGGTCCGTTTATTGCCGACAGCTTGCTGTCAAAAATTGAAAAGCTCAACGCCAAAGGCGAGAAACAAGTAATTAAAACTTGGTCAAGAGCATCAACCATTTTGCCGCAAATGATTGGTCACACGATCGCCGTACACAACGGTCGCCAGCACGTACCAATTTTCATTAGCGAACAAATGGTGGGACACAAACTAGGGGAATTTGCCCCGACGCGAACCTTTCGCGGACACGCCAAAAGCGATAAAAAAGCAGGTCGCCGCTAAAACGCAGCTTGGCTTGTCATAGCTCATTACCAAACCAAAATGAAGCTTTGACACCAACAGGAGAAAATCATGGTAATAGATACTACAGCAGAAGTAAAAGCGATCGCCCGCTACGTGCGGATGTCGCCGCACAAAGTCAGACGAGTTCTCGATCAAATTCGCGGTCGTTCCTATCGGGAAGCACTAATTCTCTTAGAATTCATGCCCTATCGAGCTTGCGAACCAATACTCAAAGTATTGCGTTCTGCTGTGGCAAACGCCGAGCATAACGCAGGGTTAGACCCAACTACACTCGTAGTTAGTCAAGCTTTTGCAGACCAAGGACCAAGCTTAAGAAGGTATCGTGCGAGGGCGCAAGGTCGGGCATATCAAATTCGCAAACCCACCTGTCATATCACCGTCGCAGTCGCTCCCGAAGCAGAGGAAGAATAAAAAAATTTATGGGACAGAAAATTCATCCAACTGGGTTTCGGCTTGGCATCACCAAAGAACACTTATCTCGTTGGTATGCTGACACCAAACGCTATCCGGAACTCTTACAAGAAGATCACCAAATTCGGCAATATGTTGAGCAAAACCTGAATAACGCCGGAATTTCTCAAGTCAGAATTGAACGCAAAGCCGATCAAATTGACTTAGAAATTTATACCGCTCGACCAGGTGTAGTTGTCGGGCGTGGCGGTAGTGGGATCGAATCTTTACGGACTGGTTTACAAGAACTTTTAGGAGGTTCTCGCCAAATCCGGATCAACGTGATTGAAGTAGCACGAGTAGATGCCGATGCTGCCTTAATTGCCGAATATATTGCCCAACAGCTAGAACGGCGGGTTTCCTTCCGGAGAGTAGTGCGCCAAGCAATTCAACGCGCTCAAAAAGCGGAAGTCAAAGGAATCAAAGTGCAAGTGAGCGGTCGTTTAAACGGAGCAGAAATTGCTCGGACAGAATGGACTCGTGAAGGTAGAGTACCTCTACACACATTACGCGCCGATATCGACTACGCTTATCGCACCGCCAAAACAATTTACGGAATCTTAGGAGTGAAAGTTTGGATCTTCAAAGGAGAAATTATTCCTGGTCAAGAAGAATTACCACCTCCGCCCCAAACTCCGACTCCCCGTCGTCAACGTCGTCGTCAGCAATTTGAAGACCGTTCTGAATAAGCAATTATCTTTTGATTTGTTGGGAGAGCGGCGATCGTTCCTAAACAACTGAGAAGCACTTTTAGCAGCTTCTTCGAGTAAAAAAAACCACAAACGACATCATGTTAAGTCCCAAAAGAACTAAATTCCGTAAACAACAACGCGGACGCATGAGAGGGCTGGCACATAGAGGAAGCAAAATCAACTTTGGTGAATTTGCTTTACAAGCGACAGAACCGAGTTGGATTACCTCTCGCCAAATCGAAGCCGGACGACGAGCCATGACTCGTTATATTCGTCGCGGTGGGAAAATTTGGATTCGTGTCTTCCCAGACAAACCTGTTACCATGCGTCCTGCGGAAACTCGTATGGGTTCCGGTAAAGGTTCACCCGAATATTGGGTAGCCGTAGTCAAACCCGGACGGATTATGTTTGAAATTGCCGGAGTTCCCGAAGACGTAGCCCGTGAAGCCATGCGTTTAGCAGCGCAAAAGTTACCAATTAAAACTAAGTTTATTACTCGTGAAGACGAGTATGTATAAATCAAACAAATCTCAGTTTTAGTTGGCAGAATTGAAAATTACTGAGTCGAAAAGATTATGCCTCTGCCAAAGATAGAAGAAGTCAGACAATTAAGCGATTCCGAATTAGCAGAAAATATTATTAGCGTGAAACGGGAATTGTTTGAATTGCGACTGTTGAAAGGAACTGGCAGATTAGAAAAAACTCACCAGTTCAAACACCAGCGACATCGCCTTGCTCAACTACTAACTGTAGAAACCGAGCGACAAAAAGCAGCCCAATCAGAGTTGGAATCACAATCAACCTCACAAACGCAAGAATCCCCAGCATCAGAAGAGGAGTAAAAGTAAATGCCAGCAAAAGAACGAGTGGGATTTGTAGTCAGCGACAAAATGGATAAAACCGTAGTTGTCGCCATCGAAAACCGCTCTCCTCACCCAAAATACGGCAAAATCGTCGTCAATACGAAAAGATATAAAGCACACGACGAAGAAAACAAATGTCGAGAAGGCGATCGCGTCCGCATTCGCGAAACTCGACCCCTAAGCCGCACCAAAAGGTGGACAGTAGCAGAAATTATTAGTAGTAGTTCTTCCGCTGAGAATTAGGCGATCGCTCTACCAATAATTTTTTAAGAACCAGCAAAATCAATCACCCCTAAAAAGCTTATTTACGGAAATGATTCAACAAGAGTCTTACCTAAACGTTGCTGATAACAGTGGCGCTCGCAAAATAATGTGCCTGCGCGTTTTAGGATCGGGCAACCGTCGTTATGGTGGAATTGGCGACGTAATTATCGCTGTCGTCAAAGATGCTATTCCCAATATGGGAGTCAAAAAATCAGATGTGGTACGAGCAGTAATCGTTCGTACTCGTCAAAGTCTACGCCGCGAAAGTGGGATGAGCATTCGCTTTGATGACAATGCTGCCGTGATTATTAACGTTGATGGCAATCCTCGTGGTACACGGGTTTTCGGTCCTGTAGCGCGGGAACTGCGCGATAAAAACTTTACCAAAATTGTTTCCCTCGCACCGGAGGTCATCTAATGGCAACCAAGAAAACCCAACAACCCAAACGCTACAAAATGCACGTCAGAACAGGCGACACCGTGCAAGTCATTGCTGGTCGAGATAAAGGTAAAGTCGGCACAATTAAGCGGGCAATACCAAAAACTAGCAAAGTAGTTGTCGAAGGGGTAAACGTCAAAACCAAGCACGTTAAACCTCGCCAAGAAGGAGAAACAGGTCAAATTATCACTTTCGAGGCACCAATTCACAGTTCTAATGTGATGCTTTATTCGGAAAAAGAAGGTGTGGCTAGTCGCATTAGCTATACGTTTACCGAAGACGGTCGCAAAGTACGGATGCTGAAAAAAACAGGCGAAATAATTGACTAAAATGCAATTAGTTCATCTGGGAATAACTCTCAACTCTAATTCTCTGACCAAGCCCAGAGAAAAACATGAGGAATTATGACACAAAAACTCAAAACAACTTACCAAGAAACTATTGTTCCCAAGCTGAAAGAAGAATTTGGTTATACTAATATTCACCAAGTTCCTAAAGTGGTCAAAGTCACAGTTAATCGAGGCTTAGGAGAAGCACATCAAAACGCTAAAGCGCTAGAATCGTCCCTGAGTGAGATCGCGAAAATTACTGGACAAAAGCCAGTAGTTACCAGAGCCAAAAAAGCGATCGCTGGTTTCAAAATTCGTCAAGGAATGCCTGTAGGCGTAATGGTGACTTTACGCTCAGACAGAATGTACGCTTTTCTCGATCGGTTGATTAATTTAGCTTTACCTCGAATTAGAGACTTTCGGGGAATTAGCCCGAAAAGCTTTGATGGACACGGCAACTACAGCCTTGGAATTAGAGAACAACTCATTTTTCCCGAAATAGAATACGACAGTATCGATCAAATTCGCGGTATGGATGTTTCGATTATTACCACTGCTAATACTGACGAAGAAGGTCGTGCGTTACTTAGAGAAATGGGAATGCCATTTCGAGGTAGTTAGTTACTGATTAATTAGAAAGGAAAAAAGGTAATAATGGCGGCGAACGACACAATATCAGATATGCTCACCCGCATCCGTAATGCTTGTCTGGTGAGACATTTAACTACAGAAGTAGCGTCCACAAAAATGACTCGTAGCATTGCCCAAGTGCTGAAAGAGGAAGGCTTTATTAGTGATTTTGAAGAAGTTGGCGAAGGAATTAAAAAGAATTTAGTTATTTACTTAAAATATAAGGGAAATAACCGCCAACCAATTATCAAAAAACTCAAGCGGATTAGTAAACCAGGATTGCGAGTTTACTCAAATCGTAAAGAACTGCCTCGTGTCTTGGGTGGGATTGGGATTGCAATTATTTCTACATCTAGTGGGATTATGACAGACCGTGAAGCCAGACACAAGGGAATCGGTGGCGAGGTGCTTTGCTATGTCTGGTAGTTATTAGTCATTAGTTACTAAATAAAATAAGGGTAACTGAGAAAAACTAATGACAAACAACAAATAACAAAGGAGTAGTTAATTATGTCTCGTATCGGCAAACGTCCGATTGAAATTCCTAATAAAGTAAGCGTGGAAATCGACGGGCAAAAAGTCGCGGTAAAAGGACCAAAAGGTCAGTTAGAGCGAGTGCTGCCCCCTCAAGTTAAAGTCGAGCAAGAAGATAAAATCCTGCGGGTTTTGCGACGAGATGATTCAAGACTTGCTCGGCAGCGTCATGGCTTATCCCGTACCTTGGTCAATAACATGGTTGAAGGCGTTTCTCAAGGATTTGAGAAGCGATTGCAAATTCAAGGTGTAGGTTATCGGGCGCAAGCGCAAGGAAATAAACTAAACCTCACCGTTGGTTATAGTCACCCAGTAGAAATTATCATGCCTGATGGGGTTTCAGTGGCAGTAGAAAAAAATACGGAAGTAATTATAACTGGGTTTAATAAAGAAGTCGTGGGTAACGTCGCCGCGAAAATTCGTAGTGTTCGTCCTCCAGAACCATATAAAGGAAAAGGTATTCGTTACGCAGGTGAAATGGTCAGACGTAAAGCTGGTAAGGCAGGTAAAAAGTAGGTAAGAAGTAAAGATGAAATTAAGCCGCAAAGAATTAGTTCAGCGCCGTCATCGACGGTTACGCAAAAAAGTAAATGGTACTTCAGAGCGCCCCAGATTATCTGTATTTCGCTCGAACCAACATATTTATGCTCAGGTGATTGACGATGCGAAGCAACATACCTTAGCCGCAGCCTCAACTTTAGATCCCGATTTGAGAGCGCAACTAGAGTCAGCCGCCGCCACTTGTGACGCATCTTCCGCAGTCGGGAAATTAGTTGCCGAGCGATCGCTGGCACAAGGAATTAAAAAAGTTGTTTTCGATCGCGGTGGTAACATCTATCATGGTCGCGTTCAAGCTCTAGCTGAAGCAGCCCGTGAAGCAGGATTAGATTTTTAATCTATCTATTAAGTTTAGTTATGGATTGTTAGAGCAAGGAATTTAATTATGGCAAAACGTCGCAAAAGTAGTCGCGCAAAAGAAAAAGAAACTAATTGGCAGGAGCGGGTAATTCAAATCCGCCGCGTTAGTAAAGTAGTTAAAGGTGGTAAAAAACTCAGCTTCCGCGCGATCGTTGTCGTTGGCAACGAAAAAGGTCAAGTTGGGGTAGGTGTCGGTAAAGCCAGCGATGTCATTGGTGCTGTCCGCAAAGGTGTTGCTGATGGCAAAAAGCAACTAATCGATATTTCGCTCACCAAAGCTAACTCGATTTCCCATCCTACAACCGGGGTTTCCGGAGGCGCAAAAGTAATGATGCGACCCGCCGCCCCAGGTACAGGTGTAATTGCCGGGGGTGCAGTGAGAACAGTATTAGAACTTGCTGGAGTCCAAAATATTCTCGCTAAACAACTAGGTTCCAATAATCCTTTAAATAACGCTAGAGCCGCAATTGATGCTTTAGAAAGTATCCGAACTTTTTCCGAAGTCGCAGAAGAAAGAGGAGTTTCAGTCGAAAAGCTTTACGCTTAAAATTGAGCTTCTTCCCTGCAAATAACATTGTGCAGATTGAAAAAAAATTATGAGACTTAATGATCTTAGACCCCAAAAAGGTTCTAAAAAACGTCCTCGTCGCCTAGGTCGCGGGATTTCAGCAGGACAAGGTGCTAGTTGTGGTAAAGGTATGCGGGGTCAAAAATCTCGCTCCGGAACCGGAACCAAGCCCGGATTTGAAGGCGGACAAATGCCGTTATATCGACGGATTCCTAAATTAAAACACTTTACTGTAGTTAACAAACGCCGTTACACTACGATTAATGTAAGTAAGTTAGCATCGCTGCCTGCCAACACAGAAGTAACCCTAGATTCTTTGATGGAAAGGGGTATTGTTACCACTAATGATGGACCGTTGAAAATTCTCGGTTATGGAGAATTAAACGTTCCTCTTCACGTGAAAGCTGCCGCTTTTACTGCTGGTGGTCGTAGCAAAATCGAGGCTGCTGGTGGCAGTTGCGAAGCGATCGGCTCGAACCTGAGTTAACCTATCAATAATCCCAGAATTACTCCCAGAATTACTAGGTAATCAGATAGTTCAAGGGAATTACTGCTTCAAGTTGAACTTAAGCTAGTTCCAGTTTGCTTAGGGGAAAACCTCAAAACTTACGCTCCCTGACCACTTTCTAGAGGTAGCCCTTTATGGTAGTTAGTCGAGAAAAAACACCAACGGCTCAAGAAACATTTATGCAAATGGCACAAGCTGCTGGACTTCGGGGTCGGCTGCTTGTTACCGTTGGTTTGATAATTTTAGTCCGATTCGGCGTTTTTATACCTGTACCTGGAATTGACCGTACCAGGTTTGCTGAACAACTTCAGAATAGTCCGATTACCGGGCTATTGGACATTTTTACTGGAGGCGGTCTTTCCGCCTTGGGTATTTTTGCTCTTGGTATTTTACCTTACATTAATGCTTCAATCATCATGCAGCTTCTTACTGCTGCAATTCCCGCGTTAGAAAATTTACAGAAAAATGAAGGAGAAGCGGGACGAAGAAAGATTTCTCAAATTACTCGCTATGTGGCGCTAGGTTGGGCAATTATTCAAAGTACAGCGATTACTGTTGGTTTATTGCGACCTTTTGCTGCTACAGGCGGAGTCTGGTTTGTAATCGAAACAGTTTTAGCACTAACTGCTGGCTCAATGTTCGTGATGTGGATATCTGAGTTGATTACTGAACGCGGCATTGGTAATGGTGCTTCTTTACTAATTTTCGTGAACATCGCCGCAGTTTTGCCGAGAACATTAGGTCAAACTATTGAGTTCGCTCAACAAGGGGGTCGAGAAACCGTCGCCCAAGTGGTAATTTTGCTCTTGGTTTTTCTGGTGATGATTGTTGGTATTGTGTTCGTCCAAGAAGGAACTCGCCGCATCCCAATTATTTCTGCTCGTCGTCAAGTAGGTCGTCGTCTTTATCGTGAAAGAACTGCCTATTTGCCCTTGCGTCTTAATCAAGGTGGCGTAATGCCAATTATTTTTGCCTCAGCAGTTTTGATTATACCTTCATCTCTCGCTAGATTTATTAGTCCTGAAAACAGTACGGGTTTTCTAGCAGGAGTTAATCGCGTTTTGGTAGGGATAGCTAACGCTTTAAGACCTGGTGATTGGCCTTATTTGGTGACTTATTTACTGTTGATTCTTTTCTTCAGTTACTTTTACGCTTCTTTGATTGTTAATCCTGTCGATATGTCGCAAAATCTGAAAAAGATGGGTTCTAGTATTCCAGGAATTCGTCCTGGTAAGGCGACTAGCGAATATCTAGAGGGAGTCTTAAATCGTTTGACTTTTTTAGGTGCAATCTTCCTGGGTATTGTGGCTACAGTACCTACCGCAGTAGAAAGTGCTACTAATGTTGCTACTTTTAGAGGCTTTGGTGCTACTTCTTTACTAATTTTGGTGGGTGTGGCGATTGATACAGCTAAACAAATTCAAACTTACGTTATCTCCCAGCGTTATGAAGGAATGGTTAAGCAGTAATTGAAAATGTTTTTTGTAAATAATTTGGAGGACACGCATTGAAGAAGTAGAAAGTAAAAAGTAAAAAGATGTCTCCTTTTGGTTCTTTTTACTTTTGCTTCTTTTGGTTGCTGTGTAAAAGTAGGAGTGACGCGATTAATTTTTTTGGGAGCGCCGGGAGCAGGGAAGGGTACTCAAGCAGGATTTTTAGCGACTTCGTTAGATATTCCTCATATTTCTACTGGAGAAATCTTACGCAAGGCGATTCAGGAAAATACTCTTTTAGGACAAAAGGCTCAAAAGTATGTTGATGCTGGAGAACTTGTACCTGATGAGTTGATTTTGGATTTGATTCGAGAGCGTTTGAGTCAGCCTGATGCTGCAAAGGGATGGATTCTGGATGGGTTTCCTCGGAATGTAACTCAGGCTGATTTTTTGTTAAAACTTTTGGCGGCTTTGGAGCAAAATTATGATTGTGTCTTGAATTTAGAAGTACCAGATGAAATTTTGGTTGAGCGATTGCTGAAACGAGGTCGTCTGGATGATACTGAGGAAACAATTCGGCGGCGTTTGGAAGTTTATCGGGAGCAAACAGAACCTTTGATCGCTTTTTATCGTCAAAGTCAGGTGTTGCAGTCAGTTGATGGCGATCGCCATCCTGAAGAAGTCACTGAGTCGCTTTTGGAGGCGATCGCTTCTTAAAAACAACTAACTCTTAACTAGCCGCACTATTTAGCCAAGTTACCATACTCTTAATCAGCTTACTTTTTCATGATTACTTTTTGGAGTATCATTATAATAGGCTCTTTGTGTAGTTAATTGAATTTAGTAAATTTTTGATAAAATATATTAAACCAAATACTGAACAAAGTCCAAGACGAGAATTATAGTCACTCAACTTAGATAACTTGAATTCACGTCTTCTTAGCAATGGAGGGTCAAAACACTTGGCTAAACAAGATTTAATAGAAATGGAAGGCACGGTGACAGAATCGTTGCCTAATGCCATGTTTCGTGTGGAGCTAGATAACGAACATAAAGTTCTCGCTCATATTTCTGGTAAAATCCGTCGCAACTACATTAAAATTTTGCCCGGAGACCGCGTGAAAGTAGAACTAACTCCTTACGACTTAAGTAAGGGAAGAATTACTTATCGTTTGAGAAAGAAATAAGCATAACTAAAGCGTAGCTATTGAAAATTTGTAAATAGTTATAGTCATACCAATAAAGACCAGAAAACTGATATAATGCAATGTTTGCAGCGTTGCAAGAGAAAGCATGAAAGTTCGAGCATCAGTGAAAAAAATTTGTGAAAAATGCCGTGTAATTAGACGGCGTGGTCGAGTCATGGTGATTTGCGAAAATCCAAAACACAAGCAACGCCAAGGCTAGTAAAAGCGAGTCCAAAAAATGATTCGTACAAGCAAAAATTAGGAAGCAAACAGCGCTGATTAGGGAGAAAAGAGAGTGGCACGGATTAGTGGAGTAGACCTGCCGCGTGACAAGCGTGTTGAAATAGGTCTGACTTATATATATGGCATCGGTTTATCTAGTTCTCAAGCAATATTGGAGAAGACAGAGATTAACCCTGATATACGAGTTCGGGATTTAACTGACGAACAAGTAGCAACTTTGCGATCGCACATCGAGAGCAATTATCAAGTCGAAGGAGACTTGAGACGTTGGGAATCGATGAACATCAAACGCTTAGTTGACATCGGAACTTATCGCGGTCGTCGTCACCGTTCCGGGTTACCAGTTCGGGGACAGCGAACCAGAACCAATGCTCGAACCCGTAGAGGTAGACGACTAACCGTAGCAGGAAAGAAAAAAGCTGCGGCTAAGAAATAGCTAAAACAAAGACTTCAGATTTTAGTTCTGTTAAGTCAAAATTTTAGCAAACCCAAAAATTTCCGTTTCCCTGAATGCCTGGAAACAGGCAGTAAAAATCAAGAGAATTACCAAAATAAGGTAACTCAAATTAGCTGAACTATCTCAAAGTAAAGTAAAATGGCGCGACCAACAAAAAAAAGTGGTGCAAAAAAGCAAAAACGCAATGTTCCCAGCGGAGTAGGTCATATTACCTCCACCTTTAATAATACAATTGTCACAATTTCCGATACCAGAGGTGACGTAATTTCTTGGGCATCTTCTGGTTCAAGTGGCTTCAAAGGAGCGAAGAAAGGTACTCCCTTCGCAGCGCAGACAGCAGCAGACAGTGCTGCACGTCGGGCAATTGAACAAGGAATGCGTCAGATAGAAGTTATGGTTAGTGGTCCGGGAGCAGGTAGAGAAACTGCGATTCGGGCTTTACAAGCTGCCGGATTAGAAATCACCTTAATCCGGGATGTAACGCCGATACCACATAATGGTTGCCGTCCCCCGAAGCGACGTAGAGTGTAATTGAGCAGTCGGAGAAGGAAGCGGCAAAAACTAAAACCAAGCGCGAAATCATCGCTTGAAGCAGCTATAAGCTGCTGATTCAGCTTATTAAAGAGAAACGCTTTCCTGAAGCGCCGAAGCAAAAAGCGCGAAGAGATTGTAGCGAGCGCGAGTATCCTAACTCAAAAACACGAATATTCTGCTCACTAGGCAAGGGTAACAGCAGCCCTGGCAACTTACAGTGAGGTTTTATGAACAAGGGAGGTCACTCTGTGGGGTTTCAAATTGAGTGTGTCGAGTCCAAGACTAACAAGAATCAAAGTCAATATAGCAAATTTGTCCTAGAACCTCTAGATCGCGGTCAAGGCACGACGGTTGGGAACGCCTTGAGAAGGGTTTTATTATCCAATCTGGACGGTGCAGCAGTGACAGCAGTTCGGATTGCCGGAGTAAGTCATGAATTTGCCACCATTCACGGGGTACGAGAAGATGTCTTAGAAATTCTCTTAAACATGAAAGAGATTGTTTTCAAAAGTTATAGCTCGACACCTCAAATTGGTCGGCTCGTGGCAACAGGAGCAGGTACAGTAACAGCGGCTCAGTTCGATCTCCCCTCAGAAATAGAAGTTGTCGATCCTCACCAGTATGTAGCAACTCTTTCCGAAGAAGCCAAACTGGAAATGGAATTTCGCATTGAAAAAGGTCAAGGGTATCGAGCAATAGACCGAGGTAGAGATGAAACTACCTCTTTAGATTTTTTGCAAATTGATGCAGTATTTATGCCTGTTACCAAGGTGAATTACAGCGTCGAAGATACCCTGACCGATGGTTCTTTAGCTAAAGATCGGCTAACTTTGGAGATCTGGACTAACGGCAGTTTAAAGCCAGACGAAGCTCTTTCTCAAGCAGCAGGGATTGTTGTGGATTTATTTAACCCGATTAAAGATCTCAACATTCAAGAGCTTGATGAAGAAGAGGACGATAAGGATAATGAAGCCCGTCAAATTCCGATCGAAGAACTACAGTTGTCAGTGCGTGCTTACAACTGTTTAAAACGGGCGCAGATCAACTCAGTGGCAGATTTGCTTGATTACAGTCAAGAAGACCTTTTGGAAATCAAAAACTTTGGTCAAAAGTCGGCTGAAGAAGTAATTGAAGCTTTACAGCGACATATGGGAATTACTCTTCCCCAAGAAAAATCAAAAGCTGGTTAAGTAAATTGGCGAAAAGCTAATTTTTTTTAGAGTCAAACGGAATGGGAGAAAAAAATGCGTCATCGATGTAAAGTACCAGAATTAGGAAGACCAGCCGACCAACGTCGGGCTTTACTGCGATCGCTGGCAACAGAATTAATTCGCCACGGTCAAATTAAAACCACTTTAATTCGCGCCAAAGCAGTGCGACAAGAAGTTGACAAAATCATTACCCTTGCCAAGAATGGCTCTTTGGCAGCGAGAAGACAGGCGATCGCTTATCTTTACGATAAAGATTTAGTTCATGCTCTGTTTGCGAATGTTCAAGATCGCTATGGAAATCGTCAAGGAGGATATACCCGAATTGTGCGTACTAAGCGTCGTCGTGGTGATAATGCCGAAATGGCGATTATCGAACTAATTTAAATTTATCCATTTTGCGGTTAGCTAGTTAGTAGAGACGTGGTTAGCAACGTGGCTCTAGCAAGCGATCGCGTTTCTGGTTGATAAATGAGCAACGATAATCGACACCAACAATCTGAGCGACAGCGAATTGCCTTGGTAATCCAATACCTAGGCACTCATTTTCATGGTTGGCAACGTCAACCGCAGCATCGCACAGTCCAGGAAGAAATTGAAACAGCTTTAGCTCAAATTCTCGGACATCCCGTAACCCTACATGGAGCAGGACGTACGGATTCTGGAGTTCACGCCGCCGCCCAGGTAGCACATTTCGAGCATCAGAGTCCCATCCCACCCGCACGCTGGGAAAAAGTCCTTAACTCCTGGTTGCCAGATGATATTTTAATCCGAGCTTCGGCGGCTGTTGCTCCGGACTGGCACGCTCGTTTTAGTGCGAGTTGGCGACGCTATCGTTATACGATTTACACAGAAGGGCGATCCAACTTGTTTGTAACCCCGTTTAGTTGGCATTATTATCTAGCACCCCTGGAAGCGTCTTCCATCCAAGCAGCTTTAACTCCTTTGCTCGGAAAACACCACCTTGCAGCATTTCATCGTGCTGGTTCGGCTCGCCGCCATTCTTGGGTGGAAATTCAAGCCGCAGAATGTTATCGCCGAGGCTCATTTGTGAATATCGAAATTCAAGCCAATGGATTTTTGTATGGGATGGTGAGACTCCTAGTCGGAATGCTTGTAGAAGTAGGTTCCGGAAAGCGATCGCTTCTGGAATTTACCGAGATTTGGATGAATCAAAGACGCGACCAAGTTAAGTATGCTGCCCCCGCCAAAGGTTTATGTTTGTTGCGGGTAGGCTATCCAGAATTTCCTTTTCCCAAAGAAGTCTGGTTTGATACTCAACCTTTATTTGTCTTTGGTAGTTAGTTATCGCTGATTGTAACTAACAAATAACTTGTAACCACAATAAATAGTTAATTTAAGAGATGAACAAAACACCTCTTCCTACTCAAGAAAGTTTAGAACGAAAATGGTATGTTGTGGATGCGGCTGACCAAAGATTGGGTCGGCTCGCAACCGAAATTGCTGGAATTTTGAGAGGGAAAAATAAACCAACTTTCACCCCTCATTTAGATACAGGTGACTTTGTAATCGTGATTAACGCTGAAAAAGTTGCTGTGACAGGTAAAAAAAGAAGTCAAAAAGTTTATCGTCGCCATTCGGGAAGACCTGGTGGAATGAAAACCGAAAGCTTCTCTCATTTACAAAAACGCTTGCCAGAAAGAATTATTGAACAAGCAGTCAAAGGGATGTTACCCAAGAATTCTTTGGGTCGCAAACTGTTTACTAAACTCAAAGTTTATGCTGGTTCAGAACATCCTCATCAAGCACAACAACCTGAAACCTTAGAAATTAAAACAATTCCCGTTGGAGAAGGCTAATGCAAGCAACAGAATCTACAGATCAAGTAGTTTATTGGGGTACAGGTCGCCGCAAAAGTTCGATCGCGCGAGTCCGTTTAGTACCCGGTAGCGGTGAGATCTTGGTTAATGGCAAACCAGGAATAGATTACTTTAACCGTAATCCTAGTTATATTTCCTCAGTTAAAGCTCCTTTGGAAACTTTGGGTGTGGAAAATGAATATGACGTTTTGGTGAAAGCTCATGGTGGCGGACTGACTGGTCAATCAGATGCCGTTAAACTAGGAGTAGCTAGAGCTTTATGTCAGTTAGACCCAGATAATCGCCAGCCTCTAAAAACTGAAGGTTATCTCAGACGCGACCCACGAGCAAAAGAGCGGAAGAAATACGGCTTACACAAAGCTCGCAAAGCTCCCCAATACTCAAAACGATAAACAAATCTTGGTGCAATTGGCATCTCGATTGCCAGCACCCAGTCGCGGGCTTAGGTAGAGCCTAGCAACCCGAGCAGCGATCGCTATTGATGAGTGTTACAATAACAACCAGTGGGCGATCGACCAAAAAGAAAAAACATCAATCTTCAAAGATTATTGCGAGCGAAGAGGATAAAAATGCCCAAACCTGATATTCATCCAGAATGGTATCCAGAAGCTAAAGTCATCTGCAACGGCGAAGTTGTCATGACTGTTGGTTCTACTCAGCCAGAAATTCACGTCGATGTCTGGTCTGGTAATCATCCTTTCTTTACCGGAACACAAAAGATTATCGACACTGAAGGACGGGTCGATCGCTTCTTGCGTAAGTACGGAATGCTCGATACCAACAAAAAAGAGAAATAGCTTGAATTGTTTACTTGACGTACCCAGCAGTTTTTCATGCTGGGTTTGCGTCGTTTAAGGAGATGTAGGCAAAACAAGCTATTTTTTTTTCATTCGAGCGCAAGGAGTAATAATTGTGGCGGAAACATACCTTTTAGAAAAACTTCAGTCTGTTGAACAAACTTTTCAGGAGTTGACAAAACGTTTAGCAGATCCCGATATTGCTACTAATCCTGATGAGTTGCAAAAGGTAGCAAAAGCACGTTCTTCTTTGGAAGAAACTGTCAATACTTATCAAACTTGGAAGGATACTCAGGAAGAGTTAGTTGGTGCTAGAGAAATTGTCAAAGAATCTAATTCTGAACCGGAGTTGCGGGAAATGGCAACTCTGGAAGTGGAAGAGTTGGAATCTCAGTTAGAAGAATTAGAAAATCGGCTGACAATTTTGCTTTTACCTCGCGATCCTAACGATGATAAAAATATTATGTTGGAGATTCGCGCTGGTACTGGTGGCGATGAAGCGAGTATCTGGGCAGGTGATTTACTGCGGATGTACTCTCGCTATGCTGAATCCCAAAATTGGACGGTGAAGTTGGTTAGTGAGTCTCCGGCTGATATGGGTGGCTTTAAAGAAGCGATTCTGGAAATTCAAGGGGATCAAGTTTACAGTAAACTGAAATACGAAGCAGGCGTTCATCGGGTTCAACGAGTACCTGTTACTGAGGCGGGAGGAAGGGTTCATACTTCCACGGCGACAGTAGCAGTAATGCCGGAAGTCGATGATGTGGAAATTGAAATTGATCCGGGCGAGATTGAATTGAAAACTGCTCGTTCTGGTGGCGCTGGTGGACAAAACGTTAACAAAGTGGAAACCGCAGTCGATTTGTTTCACAAGCCGACGGGAATTAGAATTTTTTGTACTGAGGAGCGATCGCAACTCCAAAACCGCGAACGGGCGATGCAAATTTTGCGGGCTAAACTTTATGAAATTAAGCTACAAGAGCAACAACAAGAAGTTAGTTCGATGAGACGTTCTCAAGTGGGTACTGGTTCTCGTTCTGAGAAAATTCGTACTTACAATTACAAAGATAATCGGATTACTGACCATCGTCTGAGCCAAAACTTTACTCTCGCACCTGCTTTAGAAGGCGATATTGACAATTGCATTCAAGCTTGTATTACTCAAGATCAGCAAGAAAAGTTGGAAGAATTGGCTGCTTCTCCTGCTACTGCTCAAGCATTAAATTAAAAATTTGTCAAGCAAAATTAAACTAATTTCTTAGTTACAGAAATTTGACTTCAGTAGGGGTGTTGAGTAGCGCCCCTCGAATTTTTATTAATAATTATTTTCAGAGTCGCAAGGTTAGGTCTTGACAATTTGAACAGTTTGAGTTAAAAAGATTAGGCTTGATTAATTTTGCCTGAAATTTGGCGATCGCCTCCCCTGAAACAGATTAAATATATTTAGGAACAGCGATCGCACTCCATCTCTCTCTCAACGTCCTTCCGTCTCAATATCCAACTCTTCGCGACGAACTTTTTCTGTAGCTTCGACTCGTTCTGTCTCAACTTCTTTGCGAACACTGACTTCCTCGCGAACAAAAGCTTGCTTGCCAATTTCAGCTTTTTCTTCGTAAACTGGTATTTCGGCTACTTTCCCGGAATGAAAGTCAGTTTCACCTGGTTTAGCCACAATTTTACCCTTTCTGGGGGCATTACGTTCAATAATAACTCGTTCTTTTTCTACGGGAATTGATGCGTGTGCGGTTTCTGTTTTCACCCGCTTATTAATTTCCACTTCACCTGCTTGACGACAACTTTTATTCGCAACCAACCGTTCTTCATAAAGCTTGAACTTGCGATGATCGATTTCGCTCATTCCGTAAAGTTCTGGTTCGCGATCGTATTGGTATTGGTGGCGATCATAGCGCGTTTCTCGTCTTTCCGCAGTTACAGGAACTTGGTCATATTGATGAATTTTTGGCGATCGCCGTGTTGGTCTTTCTCTTTGCGGTACTCTCGCTGTCGATCTTACCACTCCAGAACGTTCCCCACTTGGTTGACGGTAAACATTCCGTACTCGCTCCTCATAATCATAATCTAAATTAATAGCTTCATCGTAAGGAGGTAAATTTTCCGCCTGGTCTTTAGTCGCAAGTCCCACTGCATAAATTTTTTGTGCTTCTGCATCAATTTGACAGCGACCAACTGGTAATAAAACTTTTTTCCCAAAAATCCAGAAACCTGTATCAATAACTAAATAACGAAAATGACCCCTTTCATCAACGAGAACATTCTCAATCGTGCCGATTTTTTCGTCAGTTTTACCTGCATAAACATTTAAGCCTTTGAAGTCTTCTCCATCAAACGCTTCCTCCCGGTAGCGAGGATTAAAATCTTCTATTTTATAGAGAGCCATTACAAAAATTCCAATTTGGTTAGTTTATATATTTACTTTTACTT
>JAWQFW010000009.1:20120-44694 GCA_035968095.1 Oscillatoria sp. PMC 1068.18 | reverse complement strand
CCCCAATCCCCAGTCCCCAAAATCACGGCAGGGCTGGCGCACTAACTGCGGGAGTTTTGCTCATCGTCCCGGAATAAACCATACCCCGTTGAGCATCAATAGTCACAATCGAACCTTCACGAATAATATTCGTCGCATTTTGGAAACCAATAATTACTGGAAGTCCTAACCGTAAACCAAGAACCGCCGCATGGCTAGTTAAACTATCTTCTTCCGTAATAATTCCTGCCGCTTTGCGAATCACATCTACATAAGCTGCATCTGTCGCAGGTGCAACCAAAATTTCGCCGTGGCTGAAATTGCCAATTTCCGAGGCATTGTGAACTACTCTCGCACGACCGCTAACAGAAGTTTGACCAATACCAATACCTTTACCCAGGACGGCGGTAACTACTTCGACTTTAATTAAATCAGTTGAACCTGCAACCCCTTGGAGAGTTCCGGCGGTCATTACTACTAAATCGCCTTCCGCAACTAAATCTTTTTCTTGAGCGACATTAATCGCCGCTTGGAAAGTTGCACCCGTACTCGGTAAATCCAGGACTAACAGAGGTTTCACACCCCAAACCAGTTGCAGTTGTCTGGCGACATCCACGTGGGGAGTGACCGCTAAAATTGGGTTCCGAGGACGAAATTTGGAAACATTCCGAGCAGTTGCACCAGTTTTCGTTAAAGTCATGATTGCGGTTGCGTCAAGTTGTTGAGCAATATGACTAACTGCGGCGGAAATGGCGTTAGGAATTGATTTGGTGGGATTGGATTTAAGTTGGGGACTTTCTAACTCTTGTTCCATACAAATCGCGATTTGCGCCATTGTGCTTACCGCTTCAACTGGGTATTTGCCCACGGCAGTTTCGTTGGAAAGCATGACTGCATCAGTACCGTCGAGAATCGCATTGGCGACATCAGAAACTTCCGCGCGAGTTGGTCGCGGATTATTGACCATGCTATCTAACATTTGGGTGGCGGTAATTACAGGAATGCCGAGGCGGTTAGCTGTAGCAATCAGTCGTTTTTGCAAAATGGGGACTTGTTCGGCAGGTAATTCTACTCCTAAGTCTCCTCTAGCAACCATGACACCATCACAAAGGGAGAGAATTGCATCCATTTGTTCGATCGCTTCGTGCTTTTCTATTTTCGCGATCACTGGTACTGATTTTCCGGCGCTAGCAATTAATTCTTTAATTTCTAGGACATCTTGGGGGTTACAAACGAAACTCAGAGCCACCCAATCTACGCCTTGATCTAAGCCAAAGGTTAAATCCCGGCGGTCTTTTGCAGTTAAAGCGGGGATAGATAAAGAAACGTTGGGAAAATTGACTCCTTTGTTGTTAGAGAGGGTTCCGCCGACGATCACTTCACAGTGTAACTCTTGTTGGTCTTGGTCGATTTTCTCGACGAGCATCTCAACTTTACCGTCGTCGAGGAGAATTCTGGCTCCGGCGGGAACTTCTTCGGCGAGGCGATCGTAACTTACATAACCGATTTCTTGGGTACAAGGTCTTTGACGACTGGTGAGAATGTATTTGGCTCCTTTTTCGAGATCGATTGAGCCATGCTCGTATTTACCTAAGCGAATCTTTGGACCTTGTAAATCTTGGAGAATTCCCACGGGACGGTCTAAATAATATGCTGTTTGACGAATCAAACGAACACTGCGTTGATGGTCTTCGTGAGTGCCGTGAGAAAAGTTTAGTCGCAGTGTGGTTGCGCCTGCAAGAATCAGATCGCGCAGGATGTCTGGTTTGAGGGTTGCAGGACCGACAGTAGCGACAATTTTAGTTCGACGAGGAAAAGTTAGCGATCGCATATTGATTTGAAGGTACTTTTTAGCCTGAAGATTTATGCTTGGGTAGCAAAGCCAAAGCCTACACAGTCGGCTTGACTTTATCATCGTACACAACCTGGGCGATCTTCGGCGAGAAAACCACGCGATCGCCTCTCCCACCTCCCAAAAAAAACTGTGTGGCTGATCGACCACACAGTAATACACATTTGTTTTAATTTGTCAAGCTACTTTCTCATTCCTTCCGGAACAGAACTATTCACTAGCTATTCACAGAGAAATCAACTCGGAAGACCAAATCATCATAAGATTGGTCGCCACCACCTTCTAGATCCTCAAAACCAACCAGGTTGTCTCCGAGAATACGAACATGATCCACATCACCTGGATTCGCTTCTGGGAACGCGAAGTAAGCCGCATCTGTATCGCCATCTGCCAATAAATATGGCGCGTATAAGAAGCCACCTGAAAGCAGTGCAGCGATGTCATTTTCGCCAAACTCTACTTTGCTTTGAGCTAGCGCTGCATCAGCGTAACCATTTTCACCAGGAGCAATTTCATTTCCAAAAGCATCAAGGACAGTTCCGTCTGTATCTTGGATAATGTACAAGCCACCTCGGTTGTTGAAACCAGAATCGCTATCTACATTAAACACTGCTCGGACTTGCTGACCTGCATAGTCAGTCAAATCAAACAATTCCTTACGACCTTGGAAACGTGGTAATGGCGAAGTATCAGGAAATAATTGAGTACCAATTGCTGGTTGTTCCGTCACGCTTTCCACGCTCAAGACCAAATCGCCATAAGGAGCATCGTCAGTGTTACCACCATCTTCTAAGTCTTCAAAAGAAATCTCAAACCCACCACCTTGTAAGCTCGAAATCTGCGCTTGTTCAAACTCATTTGCACCAAATACTGAACTAAAGAACACATTTGGAGCAGTTTGACCGGAATCCAAGGCTTCGAGAACACTGTCTGTGGTGCTATCTCCGACGAGATAGAAGACTAAATTCTGAGAACCATTAAAGCCGCCAATAATCCGTTCTTGGTCAGTTAAGCTTAATGCTGAGTTCTTAGAAAGAGCCGAGAAGAGTACCTGGGACTGAGTTAGAGCCGCTTCAATATAACCCGCATCATCTGGTTCAATCCCATTGATTGCGCCATTCTCATCAGTTACAAACACACCAACTTCGTTAACGTTCGCAGCCTCGCTCGACGAGAGGAGGAATTGCAAGGTAACATTATCAGTTGAATCGCCACCGAGACTAAAGATTCCGTCATCATTAGTGATGTTAACTGTTTGAGTTTGAGTCGGATCGTTATCTTGAATTGACAGCGTAGCTGTAGACTGAGTACCGATCGCCGCATTCTCAACTCCAGTTACCGAGAAGTTAACTGTCTCCACTGGCTCATCGATATTGTCATCGATAATCGGTACTGTCAACGTCTTAGTGGTTTCACCAGCCGCAAACGACACCGTTTGTGGGAAGCCTGTCGCGGTGTAATCTTGTCCTGCGGTAGCAGTTCCACCCGTAATGCTCACCCGTACCGTCGAAGCTTCATCAATTTCACCACCAGTGCGAGTTAACGTTACTACTTGGCTGTTTCCAGCATTTTCATTCACCAAGTAACTACTTGCAGAGAACTCAATCGTCGGTGCTTCACCCACTCCGTCATTATCCAGAATAGATAAGGTAGCACTGCTACGAGTCCCAATGTCAGCATTGTTCAACGCTGTTACCGAGAAGTTAACTGTCTCCGTGTTTTCGACCAAATTATCGTCAACAACATTGACTGTCACTGTCTTGCTAGTTTCACCAGCCGCAAAGCTGACAGTCGAATTGGTAAGAATACTGTAATCAACACCACCACCTGTCGCAGTTCCTCCAGTAACGCTAAGTGCTACCTGAGAAGTTGTATTCAGGTCGCCACCGCTACGAGTTAGAGTAACAACGTTAACCGTACCATCTCCTTCAGCCACGGTATAGCTAGCTTGAGAGAACTGAATCGAGGGTTGACCTGTTTGTGAGTCGTCATCGAAAATCGACAGCGTAGCCGTAGCTTGAGCGCCGATAGTCGCATTGTTAACTCCCGTTACCGAGAAAGCGACGGTTTCAGTCGCTTCAACTATACTGTCATCAACAATGTCTACTGTCAGAGAAGCAGTGGTTTCACCAGCCGCAAACGTAACAGTTTGGGGGAACAAACTATTGTTGAAATCGGCTCCTGGGGTTGCGCTTCCTCCAGCCAAGCTAACTTGTACCTGAGTAGTATTGCTGAGAGTTTCTGCATTACCACTGCGAACCAAGGTAATAACTTGAGAAACACCCTCTCCTTCAGTAACAGAGTAATTAGCTTGACCAAACTGAACGATCGCCGGAGTGACTGTATCATCATCGGTAATTTGTAAGGTAGCACTATCTTGAGAACCGATCGCTGCACCAAACAAATCGCTGACTGAGAAAGTAATCTCTTCTGTACCTTCAGTAACATTATCTTGCAGCACTGGAACTGTAATCGTCCGGCTGGTTTGGTCTGGTGCAAAGCTAACTGTAAGCGGGAAGTTCACATCACTGTAATCTTCTCCTGCTTCCGCATCTCCCCCAGTAATACTGACTTGGACAAAGGAGAAGTCACTCAAATCTACACCAGTACGAACTAAAGTTACTGCTGAGACAACTGTGCCATCTTCGTTGACTTCGTATACTGGTTGGGAGAATTGAACGATCGGATCTCCGACATCCTCATCATCGTTAATTTGGACAGTTGCGCTACTTTGTGCTGGGTCAAGATCGCCGTTAGTAGCATTAACCAGTTCTAAATTAATGTCTTCAGGTCCTTCAATCTCAGCATCTTGAGTAATCGGAATCGTAATTTGAGCGCTAGTTTCACCCGCAGCAAACGTAACTGTGAGAGGGAAGCCTGTATTGTCGAAATCGGTTCCTGGTGTTGCATCTCCACCCGCAATACTGACTTGGACGGTTGATTCAACGCTGGTATTACCTTCACGAGTAACCGTAATTACATCGATCGCGCCTTCTTCTTCCCCAACCTCGTAGAATGTTTCCGAGAAACGGATAATTGGGTCGCTTTCGTCGTCGATAATTTCTAATGTCGCGGCTGCTTGTTCCCCAACGATCGCGTTATTGGCGTTAATCAAGCTGAAGGTAACTGTTTCGGTTCCTTCTTCGAGGGTATCATTCACAATCGGAACTGTGAAGGTAGTGGTAGTTTCACCTGCGGCGAAGTTTGCTGTCACTGGGAAGCCTGTTGCATCGTAATCTGCGGCTGCGTCAGCCGTTCCACCTGTGATGCTGACTTGAACTGAAGATGCAGTGTCAATGTTACCTTCGCGAGTCAAAGTCACCACTGCGGAAAGGTCGTTTTCGATTACCCGATAGGTAGTTTGTCCAAACTGAATCGCTGGGGCTGCACCTTCGTCATCGTCAAGGACTGTCACCGTCGCGATGTCGGTACCAACGACATCACCATTGAGCAAATCATCGAGTTGCAGGACAATGTTTTCCGGATCTTCAGCGACGCGATCGTTAATCAACGGAATTGCAACTGTTTTGGTTGTTTCACCTGCTGCAAATCGTACAGTTAACGGGAAGATTTCTGTGTAATCTGTACCAGCCGCAGCCGTAGTTCCTTCGGGAACGACACTGATTTGGACAAAGGAATCTTCATTCGGGTTGCCGATGCGAGTCAAGGTAACTAACGTACTATCTTCAGCAGCAGTTCCATTTTCATTCAGCGTGTAAGTTGTAGAAGTGAACTCGATTTGCGGTGTTTGCTCGTCTACAATTTGCAAAGTCGCCAACTGGGGTTCAGCGAGGTTTGCTCCTTGTGTGGGAACCACTTGTAACTCAACGGTTTCGATTAATTCAGCGATGTCATCAACAAACACTGGAACCGAAATTGTCCGAATTGTTTCTCCAGCCGCAAAGGTAACACTAACCGGGAAGTCACGGTTATCGAAGTCGATACCCTCGTCTGCACCTTCACCACCTGTAGCGGTTCCACCAACCAAACTAACTTGTGCGACAACTTCAGTATTTGTTTGACCAATCCGTTCTACGGTGACTAACGTACTACCTGGGAGGGGTATACCTTCTTCTGTCACCGAGAAAGTCACGTTAGCAAAGCGAACTGCGGCAGGATCGTTATCGATAATTGTCGCTGTAGCGCTCAGATTTGCATTATCTTCATCGACAACGATATTTGTACCATCAACGATATTGAAGATAATATCTTCGGCTGGTTCGGAATTCGAGTCGTCAATGACGTTAACTGTGAAGACTTGAGTTGCTTCTTCTTCAGCGAAAGTCACTGAGAGTGGAGTTGTACCCAAGGTGAAGTCAGTACCTAATTCAGCCTCACCACCGAGTTCAATGTTTACAGTTGAGGTGTTGCTGCGATCGCCAATCCGCGTCAAACTAACTACGAAAGAACCCACTCCTTCTTGGAAATCACCCAAATCTACAACAGAGAACTGCACTGTGGGTGGATCGTTATCCAGTAAGCGAACTGTCGCGGTATCTGCTTGATCGTCGATAATATCTGCATCACCATCAAGTCCTAACAGAATCGTCTCTGGACCTTCTGATAACTCATCTTCAAAGGCTTGAATCGAAACGGTTTTGCTACTTTCTCCCGGAGCAAATGTTACCGAAATCGGGAAGCTACCATTGTTATAATCTGCACCCTCAACCGGATCTCCAAAAGGATCTAAAGTTCCTCCAGTCGCCGTACCACCGTTAATTACGACTTGGACAACATCCTCGACACCTGGGAAACCTGTTCGAGTTACCGTTACTTGTCCTCCTGCGAGACTTCCATCTTCGTTAATTTCGTAGACAGGTTCCGCAAAGGAAATTCGGCGCTCATCGGTGTCATAAATAAAGACAGTCGCATCGTCAGTACGTCCGATTTGAGTTTCTTCGCTAAACAGTGCGAGAGTAACGTTTTCAACTCCTTCGTCTACACCATCAGCCACAATACCCAGGTCGATTGTTTTATTGGTTTCTCCTGGTGCAAACGTGACACTTATCGGCGAAGTGGCGGTGAAATCACCATCTAATTGACGCGCTGTACCACCAGTAATGCTGATTTGGACTACTGAAGTTACTTCCTCAACATCAAAACCAAAGCGAGTCAAGGTAATTTGAGTTTCTTCACCCGAACCAACCACTTGTTCTTCACTGAGTCGGAAGGTTTCTTGAGAGAATTGTACGGTCGCCGGATCGTCGTCAGTAATAATTACTGTAGCCGTATCATCTTGTCCTTCAATAACTCGTGTTGTTGCCGTGTTTGCTGGAGTAATCCGGAGTTGAATTTCTTCAATTGGTTCGCCAAAATCGTCGTTAAGTAAAGGTAAGCTAAATTGTTTAATTGCTTCGCCTTGTGCAAAGTCTACTCGAATCGGGAATAAATTAGCTGAGTAGTCTTCTCCTGCTGTAGCTGTTGTACCTTCGGGAACGATTTCTACGAAGACAGAAGACGGTGTGAGATTAATTGCATCTCCAATACGTCGCAGGAAGATTACTTCACCTGTTCCATCTTCATTAACGTTGTAAATCGGCGGTTCGTCTGGGAGCAAGCTCGAATCGAGAAATTCAACAATTGGTGCATCGTTATCCAGAATTTCTAGGGTTGCACGGTTAATATCGCCTATTTCCGCATTTTCGCCAGCGTTACCAAGTCGGAAGATTACGGTTTCAGTAGGCTCGAAACGACCATCTTCAAAAACTGGTACGGTTACAGTTTCAATCGTGTCTCTTGGTGCAAAGAAGACTGTTAGCGGGAAGCCTGTGTTATTGTAATCGTTCTCGCCTCCTGCTGTTATACCACCTGTGGCTGTACCACCGACGATACTAATGTCTACAGTCGCAGCGAAGTTTGTGTTACCTGTACGGATTAAAGTAACTAACTGGCTACCTTCGGGAATTGTGCCATCTTCACCGACTTGGAAAGGAGTTTCTTGAGCAAATTCGATTGTCGAAAGTGCAGCTACGCCTTCGTTATCCACGATTTCCAGGTTAGCTGTATCTTTATCCCCAATTTCAGCATTGGACAAGGAAGTTACTGTCAGCCCAATTAATTCGGTATCTTCCTCAATTTCATCGTCGATAATTGGGACAACAAATGTCGCTACAGTTTGTCCAGGAGCAAAGCCTACAGTTAAGGGGAAATTGATATTGGAGAAATCTTGTCCTGCTATAGCCGTTATTCCGTTGATATTGACTTCAACAGCCGAGAATTCGCTGGTGGGAGTCCTTGTCAGGGTAATCGCTTCACCAATAGGACGACCATCTTCAAAGACTTGATAAGTGTCGCGATCGAATTGAATTGTTGGTGTGGGCGCATCTTCGTCGTCTTGAATCGTCAAGCTAAAGATGTTATTCGCACCAATTACTGTGTTATCTCCAGTGTTGAATAATTGGAAGGCAACAGTTTCCGGTCCTTCAACGAGATCGTCGTCTAGTACCTGGAACGTAACTGGCGCACTTACTGTCTCTCCTGGTGCAAAGCTAACTGTGACTGGGAAGGCTGTCGCATCAATATCTGCCTCTTCACCTGTTGTCGTTGCTGTACCACCAATGATACTGACTTGAACTTCTGCACCTGCACCAAGGTTAGCATCGTCGCGGATGACGCTGAGAGTGGCAGTTGTTCCTCCTTCGGCTTCTGCTACTGTTCCGGAAGTGAGGCTGAATTGCACTGTGGAGAAGCTATCGTCATCGAAAATCGATAAGGTAGCGTTGTCTAGGGCAGGATTGACTTGACCGTTGGTTGGTGTTCCTAGTTGGAATTCGACGGTTTCTGTGGATTCTTCCAAATCGTCGTTGACAATGGGGACAGTAATTGTCTGACTGGTTTCTCCGGCTGCAAAGCTAACCGTCGCTGGGAAGCCAATATCGTCGAAATCAGTTCCTAGTGTGGCATCTCCGCCTACGATGCTAACTGGTACTGTCGATGCTTCTGTAGTATCGCCGAGACGCTGAACTGTAATCACTGCATTGCCGCCACTTTCGTTAACTTGGTAGTTAACTTGCGAGAATTGAATAACGGGGTCGGCTTCGTTGTCAATGATTTGTAGCGTCGAGGTGGCTAATTCACCGATACTGGCGTTGGTTACAGGTGATACCTGGAAGGTAATCTCTTCGATCGCTGCATCATCTACATCTAAGTCACCGAAGATTGGTACGGTAACTGTAGCGCTGGTTTCTCCGGCGGCGAAGCTTACTTGCAGTCCTGAAGGAAGGAAACCCGTATTGTCAAAGTCATCACCTGCGGTAGCCGTTCCACCTGTAAGGCTGACGTTAACAACACTGGGGATATCGGTATTTGCGCCATCTCGTGTGAGTGTAACTACTACCGAATCAACAAAATCTTCTTCGTCACCTTCGACTACTTGGTAAACAGCTTGGGAGAATTCGATATTTGGCGCATCGATATCATCAAGAATGTTAATCGTCGCTGTATCCCCGTCAGGTGTAATTAAAGCATTGAAGGGGTTACTAATTTGGGCGATGATCGTTTCTGTACCTTCGTTATCCAGGTCATCTTGGAAGATCGGAATTGTGACTTGAACTGTTTGGGTGGTTGCTGTACCTTCTGCCGAACGGAAGAAAACGATGCGAGGATTATCTGCCGACGCAGAAGTGTTGTCGAAGTCTACTCCTGCTGTCGCTGGGTTGTCGCCTCCCTCACTAAGCACTAATTCGACAAAGGATGGTTCAGTCAAATCTTCGCCTTCGCGGACTAAGGTAATAACTTGAGAACCTGTACCATCTTCGTTGATGATAAAAACGCTTTCTTGGAAGCGAATTTGTGGTGCTTCGCCTTCGTTGTCGTTAATTGTGAGAGTGGCAATTTCAATTGATTGGTCGTCAACTGTTGCATTGTCACCCGCGCTGAGAGAGAAAGCTACTGTCTCGTCGAGTTCAGAAACCGAGTCGTCGATAATCGGAATTAAAGCTGAGGCTGTGGATGCTCCAGGTGCAAAAGTCACGGTAATCGGACTGAAATCTAGATAGTCTACCCCATCACCTGCGGTTTCGCCACCAATTGCATCTCCGCCGCCGTCGATGGGAGAAATTGTTACTGTGCTGGGGTTATTGTAATTACCGAAACGAGTTAAGATTAACCGCGCTGCACCTGCACCTTCGTTAACATCGAAGTTATCAACAGAAAAGCTTACTCGTGGCTGTTCATCGTCAAGGATAGTGAACGTTGTACTGGAAGTGTCGCCGGGAGAAGCATTACCGAGGAAACGATTAATGGTAAAAGCGATCGTTTCATTTTCTTCAATTTCGTCATCAGGATTAATAGTGAACGAAAGCGTCTTCGTAATTTCGGTTGGACCAAAGCTGATTGAAATTGGCGAATCACTAATTTCGTAATCAAGACCTCGTTCTGCTGTTCCTCCGATAACGTTGACTTCTACCTGAGATGATTCGATAACGTTTCCTTCGCGTGTGAGAGTAATCGTGGCGATGACTGGAGGGTCATCTGTGTCGTTGGGTTCGGGCGTTACTCCTTCGTCGGCATCATCTTCTAAAGTTGAGAAGCTAACTGAAGCAAAGTTGACTACCGGGTTTTCATCATCGATGATTTCTAAGGTTGCTATACCTTGTTCGGGAATCACATTGTCGTCACCTGCATCCAAGATACTATAAATGACAACTTCTGTTCCTTCACGGATATCGTCTTGGATTATCTCGATTGGTACTAAAGCTGTGGAAGAACCTGCTTCAAAGGTTACGGAAATGGGATCTGCGCTATTAAAGTCAGTACCTGGTGTTGCAAGTTCTACACCTTCTGGTGCTTCAAACCCATCATTGTCGTTTAAAATTCCCACTGAAACAGTAACTTGTTCGCTAATGTCGCCAGTGCGGAATAAGACTACCCCGGAAGTATTGTTGATAGGCTGTCCATTTTCCCTGATTCGATAGACATCAGCAGCAGGAAATGGCTCTTCGCCTAATTGAGGATCGATAAATCCGATCGCTCCTGGGTCGTCGTCGGTAATTGTAATACTGGCACTGCTTTGAACTCCAATATCGTTAGGTAGTCCTCCTAGTGCTAAGTTTATTGTCTCCGTTCCCTCAGAAATTGCGTCGTCAATTATGGGAACTGTAATTGTTTTACTGGTTTCGCCAGAGGCAAAGGTAACGTTAGCCGGAAAGACAGAAGTATAATCTGTACCTGCTTGAGCAGTTCCGCCAGTAACACTGACTGTTACTGTGGTTTGTTGACCGAAACCACCATTGCGGAGGAGAGTAACCGTCGCAGGACCTGAGTTTTCATCAACTGGGAAATTAACATCAGCAAACTCTACTGCTGCATTTCCTTCGTCATCGAGAATATTGAGAACAGCAGTTGTTTGGTCGCCGAGCGTAAAATCTACGCTAACAAGGCTAAAGTTGATAGTTTTTGTCCCATCAAGGATGGCATCATTCAATAGGTCAACAGGAACTGTTGCTACTGATTGACCCGCAGCGAAGGCAATGTCAAACCGATTTTGGGCTGGTGCAGTGTAGTCAGTTCCGGGTATTGCTGTCCCACCTGTGATACTTACTCTGACGTTACCAGCATCTTGAACATCTCCGAAGCGGGTTATCGTAACTGCATTAGAAGTTGCATCGGCTTCTATGTCTTGGAAAGTAGATAGGGAAAACTCGACTGTGGCTGCTTCGTTATCGAGAATTGTTAGGCTAGCTGTGGTGTCTTGTGTCGTCGTGCCATTCTGACTAACTAAACTGAAGATCGCATTTTCTGTCGCTTCAGCAATAGTGTCATCAGTCGCTGTGACTGTAAAGGTCGCTGTCGTAGTTCCCGCAGGAATTGTAACAGTGTTGGGAAACTCAACGTCTGCTGCATCAGCGCTACCTCCACTCAGATTAATTCCTACTGTCGCATCTACAGTAGTTGCTCCACCGACGCGGTTAACGGTAAAAACTTGTGTTCCTGATTCTGTGACGGTGAAAGTTTGATTGTCTGCAAAAGCAACAACTGGTGTTTGACTATCAATGATGTCGAGAACACCAGTGGGAGTGTCACCGATGCTGTAGGTAAAACCATCGTCGGTGTTGTCATTTTCGTCTAATAGGCTAATAGTTACTGTTTCGCCTATATCAACCTCAGTATCAGCG
Source organism: Oscillatoria sp. PMC 1068.18 (assembly GCA_035968095.1). Taxonomy (GTDB): domain Bacteria; phylum Cyanobacteriota; class Cyanobacteriia; order Cyanobacteriales; family SIO1D9; genus IIICB1. Next base: position 32,748 of record JAWQFW010000009.1, on the reverse strand, counting down.
ACCGCCGTAACGTTGATCGTGGCTTCTGTGGCTCCGGGGGCGATGGTTAAAGTTCCTTCAGTAGGATTAAAGCTAGTAATCCCCGTACCTGCTGCTAAGGTAAAGTCAGTACCTAATACTGCTCCATTGCCACCACCGATCGCAAAATTAACCACTAACCCACTTGGCGGCGGTGCTGGATTATCTAAGGTAATCTGGAAACTACCAGCATCACCTCCTTCTGGCGCGTCAACAATCGTACCCACATTGACTTCAAATTGTTCGGCAATATCGTTGTCGATGACTATAGCGGTAACGGTATTGGTTACTTCACCATCGACGATAATTAAATCGCCAAAATCGCCGCTAGCACTGTGGGTAATGAGTGTTCGCGGACTATCATTAATCTCGTTGTCGTCAACTGCATCGACAAATACCGTTTGAGAAGTAGTACCAGCAGTGAAAGTGAGAACGATCGCCTCGCCTGCTTCGGCACTGTTCAGAGTAATTTTATCGTCGCTGGGAGTAACTGTGACTGTAACTGGAGCAGTTGGAGCAGTGCTAAGACTGACTGTGTAACTATCATTGGTAGTGCCACCTTCAGCTACTACAGTGATTCCGGGAGTAAGAGCGTCATTTTGCTCGATGATGACTGCGGGTGTATCTAAGTCAATGATACTCAGCGATTGAAAATTATTACCGATGCTATAGGCAATAGTATCGGCGATGGTGTCCTCTAAAATTTCCAGAGTTAAATTTTCTACTGATTCAGTAATACCATCGTCATTGGCGCTGACAATAATAGTGCCAGTAGTAGCTCCTGCTTGAACAGTAAAGGTAAAGCTAGTAGTAAACGTTCCATTATTATTGGTGTTACTAAAGTTACCTATATTGCTGATTCCTGCTCCTTCTTGAAGTGTATAGTCTCGATCATTACGTCTTTGAGCAGTTCCCGTAATTTGGGCGCGAACTTGAAATGCACTGTCTTGGGCTGTATCTAGTGTGAAAGTAAATGCGCCATTTTCGATGCCACCCTCAAACGCATTTTGTGTGTCTTGAATTCCTATACTAACCATACTGCCAAAATTGGTTTCCCCGATTACGTTATTACCTTCTAAAGTTACAATGCTACCTGTGTTAGGCGTTCCCCCCTCGTCAAAAATGTCAAAGTCGTCGTTACCATCGAGGGTACTATCCCGTACCGTTAAATCTGCATTGTTGCGGTTACGAATACCGCCACCTTGACCACCGTTAGCACTATTATCACTGATAGTGCTGTCCTCAACTATAAGTATTCCACCTCCTGCTGCACCATCGTTTTCGATCGCACCACCACCATCGTCTCCACCTCCGTCACCTATTGCGGTGTTACCTGTTAGGGTACTTCCAGTGATCCTCATTGTGCCTTGGTTGAGGATGGCACCACCATCGTCGGCTGCGGTATTGTTGGATAAAGTGCTGTTATTAATGGTTACAGTGCCGTCGGGACGATTGTATATAGCACCACCGTCATCATTAGCAACGGGAGTACCTGTACCACTTGCTGCTGAGGCTTCTCCACCCGTCAAAGTGATATCTTCTAGAGTGAGATTGCCTCCGTCAATGTAGAAAAAGCGGAATGGTAGTGCTGTATCAGGTCTACTAATGGTAAATCCGTTACCGTTGATCGTGATTTGGCTGGTAATTTCTGGTAGTCCAGAATAGCCATTATCTATGCCTGTGTTATTACCTGGATGATTCTCAAATAATTGGGCTATGTCGGTGACGTTGAGATTAATATTGCTTGTTAATGTGATCGTGTCTGCTTCGCCATTACCATTTGCATCGTTGATACGATTGATGAGTTGATTTCTATTACTAGCCGTGAAAGTAGCGAAAATACCTTCATAAGCTGCAATTACTTCTGGTTTAAATGCCAGAGATGATTCGATTTTTCCAGTAGTAAAATCTAGGTTCCAATCACCGCCTTTTTCCCGATTTCCCGTAGGTGTACTTGTTGCAGCTACATGGGTAGTGGTTAACTGACTCAACTGGTAAATGAAAGCTCTACCTTGCTCTTTTTCAGCTACGTTACAACCATAAATTAGTAAGGGCGCACCTGCAAGATTTTTCCCCCAACTTTTGATTTCTAAGGCGTAGTTGGCTAAGTTTTCTCTACTCAAATAACTACTACCTAGTTGAATATTGCCTGGGGAACCATGACTAATTAGGTGTAAACTCTTGACAAATTCTCCTTTTAATGCTTGAGTTACTTGTTGAATCCCGTCACGAGATTCATCGAGTAACAAGACTTTTGCACCACGAAGTACACCTGCGGCGAGTAAGTGATAATTTTCGATCCTGGTATCAATTACTACCAGCATTCCTGTGCCGAGTTGCCAATTTTGCCTTTCCGGATCTAAGTCCCAACTATTGTAAAGTTGATTTAAAGCCCCAGGTAAATTTGGTGCGGTTTTCTGGGTTTGGGAAGAATTTTGCGGTTGCGAGAGTAAAGTATTCATGAAGTTTACCAGATGAGGTTTTCTAAGGCAGGAAGAGCCGCTATTGTTAAGTTTGGGTTGGTAGTTTAATTGTCCATAACTGATGCACTCCCTGAAGTTTCTATGGCGATCGCAAAAAAGCTTATAACTGGCATGGTGTCAATACCGATTTCCTCATCGTAACTCTATTACCATTAAATGAGTCAGGATGGTGAGGTTAAGTACACAGCAAGTTTAGTCGGTCTTAATTTTAACCTCCTGTTCGGCTTTGTCAATTCGCCTTCGGTAGCACTTACCAGCAAAATATTCTTTTGTAACTTTTTCGGGGTGAGGGTTTTGACAATGTTTATCTCCACGGAGAAAATGCGAGCGGCGCTTTTACTGCGTAGGCATAGTCATCGCCAAGTAGCAACAGTAGTTAACTAAATGTAATGTTTGTTGATCCAAAGATAAACTCTGGGAACATTATGCCTTATTTATGTCTTGTATCAATGGCGGAAAGGAAAATTTCGGAAATTTCTGTTTTCTTTTTCTTCAACGAGATTTATCAGTCTGCTTAGATTATAGGCTGGTGAAGCGTTGGCGATCGCTATTTCTTTGTCAGGGTTTTTACGGAGATAGAACCAAGCAAAACCTGAAAAACCGAAAATTAAGCGAGAAATTCGGCTCCAAACGCCTAAATTATCACTCCAGCAAAGTTACAATCGGTTTTCATCAACTTCAGCAATTAAACAGTTATTTTAGTCACTGGCTGACTAACTTATTGACTAACTATTTTAACTATTTATAATTGGCTTCGCTTAATTGAGCTTCAGTAAGATTAGCATTAGCTAAAGTTGCACCAATTAAGTTGGCTTGATTCAAGTTAGCATGACTAAAGTTAGCTTGCGCTAAATTCGCACCCCGTAAATCGGAATTAAATAAATTAGTATAAGTTAAATTCGCGCTGACAAATTGGGCATTAATTAAGCTAGCACTATCTAAGTTAGCACCAAATAAACCCGCATTATTAAGATTTGCTTCGCTTAAATTCGCCCCAGACAAAAATGCCCCATCGAGGTTAGCATTCGTAAAAATTGCTCGGTAAAGATAAGCATATTTCAAAATTGTACCTGTCAGATTAGCATTACTAAAATTAGCGAGACTAGCTTTAACATTAGTTAAGTCAGCTTCGCTTAGATTAGCACCTCCTAAATTAGCTCGATTTAAACTAGCATTCTTGCAATTGGCTTGACTTATATCCGCATTACTTAAATTGACTTTGTTTAAGTTTGCTGTTGCCAAAATTGCTTCAATTAGATTAGCATTTTGTAGATTAGCTTCAGTTAAATTAGCATCAATTAAAACTGCTTTACTCAAATCAGTTTCAGCTAAATTTGTACCTGCTAAATTCGCATTATCTAAAACTGCTCGATGTAATTTTGCTTCAGAAAGTTCAGCATTATTTAACCTCGCAACTTTCAAGCTAGCTTGTTGTAAATTCACTTGATTCAAGTTAGCGGCAGAAAAATTAGCGTTATTTGCTATTACTTTTACCAAGTCCGCAGTTGCTAAATTAGCATAACTAAAATTAGCTTCATTTAAATTAGCTTCATTCAACAAAACTCCTGTCAAATCTGCGGCAAAGAAATTCGTGTTCTTTAAATTCGCCCTAGTTAAATTTGTAGCTTGTGCTTCTTGTCTCCCTAATTTTGCTTCCCGCAAAACTGCCTTTTCCAAATTAGCTTCGGTTAACTTCGCCCCACTTAACTCAGCAAAACTTAAATCCGCTCCGACTAAATTAGTTCCGGTTAAATCAGCATTATTCAACTTGGCTAAACGAAGATTTGCTTCGCTTAAATCCAGATTACTCAGTTTGGCATTGCGTAAGTCACAACGGTAGCAAGCATTAGTTGCTAATAATTTTTCGATGTCTGATTGTTTGGCTGCTAGGGCAGGTGCAGCGAGAACGAGAGTTATTAAAGAAGTAGTAATTAAAAGTTGCTGTTTCATTTGTTACCAGAAATTTCCAGGAAAGACAGGATGAGGTAATTAAGGGTATATTCTTATTCACGATCGTTAGCTGCTAAATTTTGACGATCTTGAATTAATTTGCTCATCATTTTGTCATTCTCTTATCTTTTAATTTATTCACCAAGATACTGAATACGATAAATCCGATTGTTGGCTTCTTCGGTAAATAATAAACTACCATCTGGAAGCACTAATAATCCTACTGGACGACCCCAGGTAGTAGGAGTTGTCGGATTAAGTAAAAAGCCTGTAAGAAAGTCTTGATAATATCCTTGGGGTTGCCCATTCTGATCAAAAGGAACAAAAACAATTTTATACCCTGTGCCGCGAGATCGGTTCCAAGAACCACGAAAGGCGACAAATGCACCGTGACGATATTGATTCGGAAAGCTGGTTCCGTCGTAAAATTGTAACCCTAATGCGGCTGAATGAGATTGAAATAACACATCTGGGGTTTGGGTTTGACTCACAAGTTCGGGTTTCTCACTTGTACCATTATTGGTGTGACGCGGATCGAGTTTGTTTGGTGCCAAATAAGCGTAGGGCCAACCGTAAAATTCTCCTTTCGTGATTGAGGTAAGATAATCGGGGACAAGGTTGTCTCCTAAACCGTCTCTTTCGTTGACTGTGGTGTAAAGTTTTTGGGTGGTGGGATGAAAGTCGAGTCCGACTGGGTTGCGTAAGCCGTAAGCGAAGGTTTCTTGCTGGGAACCGTCGAGGTTCATTATTTGGACTGATGCGCGTGGTAGGGGTTCGGTTTCGGCGTTGGAACGCGAACCAACTGAGACGTAAAGTTTTTGGTTGTCTGGGGAAACGATGACGTTGCGTGTCCAATGTTGCCGATAACCGCCTCCGGGAAGGTTGGCGATTTTTTCTCCGGTTCCGTTGAGTTGGTTTTGTCCGGTTTGATAGGTGTATCTCCGGACTGCGTTATGATTTCCGAGGAAAAAGTAGCCTTCGGCGAATGCCATCCCGAAGGGTATTTCTAAGCCGTTGTCGCTGGTGGCGAAGGTTTGGCGAGTGTCGGCGACTCCATCGCTGTTGGTGTCTCGCAGGAGGCGAATGCGGTTTTGTCTGGTTTCGGTGACTAATACGTCGCCGCTTGGGGTTAGGGCTAGCCAACGGGGACTTTCGAGGTTGTCTGCGTAGATGTTGACTTGAAAGCCTGGTGGTACTTTGAGGCTGGGGTTGTTGGGGATGGGGACGACTTGAGGCTGTTTGGAGGCGCTATTGGTGGTGTAGGGTTGGGGTAATTCGCTGATGTTGATGCGGATGGGTTCTGGGTTGAGGGGTTCGGTGGGGATGAGGTTTTTGGTTTGGGGTGGGTTGGTTTGGCTGGTTGCTTGGGGTGGGTTGGTTTGGCTACAAGCTGTGGTGAAAAGGAGGAGAATGTTTGTGGCGATGGCTGCTTGCTGCGCTAGGCTGTTCCTAATTGCGCTTTGAAAAAAGGTTTTTTTTGCTTGACTTTTGTTGAGTATTGACATATTATTCTTTTATAATGGAGTGTTTTGATTAAAAAATAGCTGCAAATATTCCCATTATAAAGAAATCTCATTGTTAAGAATATCACAAAAGGAGTTTTTTTCCTAGTACCTGAGCAAAAATTTTAGTTAATTGTTAGCGTTAGCGATCGCCAATTTTGAGGTTTAACGAGATTGCTTTTGAGCCAACCAATAACCGCACAGGATACCAAGAATACTAGCACAAAGATCGAGCAAACTAAAAGTGCGATTGGGAGAGAATGATTGCACAAACTCTTCAACGACGGTAAAAATCCCAAAGCAAAGTCCCCAGAGAGGTATTTTACAACCGAAAAGAATTTGGTGGCGGTTTGTTAGCAAGCAGTGACCGAGATAGGACGCAATACCGTAGAGAATCAAATGTCCGAAAAGATCGTAATAGGGGAAACGATCTAGCTTTGTGGGAATATGACCTGTATAAGCAGCGACAAAAATTGCTAAAAGAATTATCCCATAAATGAGAGCGGCGATCGCTACACCACGCTTGGGACGACCGCGTAATTGCGAAGTTTCTGGTTTCATCGAAAGAAAAGCCCAAAAATGTCTTGCTGTAACTACTCGTTCTCGGACGATAATTCCTGAATTTCAGGAGAAGATAACTGTTGACGAATTTCAGCGAGGAAAGACTCTTGTTGTTCTCGGAGTTGGACGAGAGTTTCACTTAACTGTTGTTCGTAACTAGCTTGTAAAGATTCGATTGCTATTTGCAATTGTTGGTTATTTTCAGCTAATTGATTTTGACAAGCTTGTTGGCAAGAATCGAAACTAGCTTGGAACATTTGTTCAGATCCTGCTGGAAGTTGTTTTGAGGAAGAATCGGGATTAACTTGATAAGCTGTTTGGAGAGAAGCAATTGTTTCTCGCATTCGCGACTCATAGGATTTTTCTAACTCAGAAACAGTTTGTACAGTTTGTTGAGAATAATCGCGTTGTTGTTCTACAATTCGTTGTTGTAGTAACCAGTAAGTTATACCGAAGCCGATGCCAATACCAACGATCAAGGCGATAATGATAATAACTTCCATCAGGATAGCTACTCCAAGGTTAATTCTTGCTATCAGATTAACACGCCAGTAGGGGATTAGGTATTGGGGATTAGGGATTAGGATTAGAAAGTAATAGTTAATGGTTGCTAAGAAACGATTAATTTATCTGAAATACACAAATATTTGCTGCCGATGGAAAGCCAAAAAGTTATTAAATTAGGTAAAATAATTGAGAACTCGCAGAAAAATTATTGAGCAAAAAGTTATGGCAAAATTTTATCAAGAACTAAATTCAGAATTAATCGAATTTATCAAGCAACAGCAAATGTTTTTCACAGCGACAGCCCCCAGAGAAGGCAGAATCAATCTTTCTCCAAAAGGGATAGATAGTTTTCGTTGTTTAGATAACCAAAATGTGGCGTATCTCGATTTAACTGGAAGCGGGAATGAAACAGCAGCGCATCTGGGTGAAAATCACAGATTGACAATTATGTTTTGTAGTTTTGATACACAACCTTTAATTCTCCGTTTGTATGGAGAAGGTAAAGTTATTCACCCCAGAGATGAAGCCTGGTTGAGTTTCAGTGACTTGTTTCCTAATTTACCTGGAGAAAGACAAATAATTGCTTTACAAATTGATTCGGTGCAAACTTCTTGTGGTTTTGGTGTACCGATATATGAGTTTAAACAACAAAGGGAAACTTTACTAAATTGGGCGAAAAATAAAGGTGAGATGGGAATTAAGGAATATCAAAAAAGGAAAAATCAAACTAGCATTGATGGTTTACCGACAAAATTATTTGTAGAATAAGTAACCGCAGATGAAAGTGGCTTGATGGTAAAAAAAAGATGAACAAACCCTTGCAATTTCTAACAGTTGGTGGTATTTTAAGTTTGAGTGCTATTTTGGGCGTAGTGTATCCAGTGTCAGCACAGCAAGCGTTATTCCTAGCTTACCCGCCTACGGAACACGAAACCACGGCGAGTCAGATCTTCTTGATTGGGAGTGCGAGTCCCGAAGGAGAAGTCTTAGTTAATGGTAAGCCAATTGAACGGAGTCCGATGGGAAATTTTGCACCGAGTTTTCCTTTGGAGATGGGGGAAAATCGGTTTACGATTCGCTATGGTAGCCAGGAAGTTGAGGTAAGGGTAACGCGAGTGAGTAATTTACCGTCGATACCTGGGGGGGTAGGGTTTGCACCTGATTCGTTTACGCCGGAGAGAGATATTTCTAGATTGCCGGGGGAGTTAATTTGTTTTGGCGCGATCGCCTCAGCGAATGGACAAGTTTCTTTGCGTTTGGGAAAGGAAAATATTGCTTTAACAGCCCAACCACAAAATGTGCAGCTACCGCCCAATTCTGCGGTTCTGACGGCTGAAAATGAACCAGATGTCATTTCTGGGATTCGGGAATATCGCGGCTGTACAAGCGTGGAAAAAGTGGGGAATCTGGGGAATCCGGTTTATCAATTACGCTTGGGAGGGGAGACAGTTACGCAAGAAAGTCCGGCAAATGTAACTATTCTCGCGCCGACTAATTTAGAAGTAGTGGAAGTAACTGCCGAGGCAGGTGTTGCGAGGACGGGTCCGACGACGGATTATTCTCGGTTAACGCCTTTACCAAGGGGAACTAGGGCGGCGGTTACAGGTCGAGAGGGAGATTGGTTACGACTTGATTATGGTGGCTGGATTCGGGAAAATGAAACGCAATTAATGGCGACGAATGTGCCGCCTAAATCGTTGATTCGCAGTGTTACTTCGCGACAAGTTTCTGGGGCGACGGAAATAATTTTTCCTCTGCAAATTCCGGTTCCAGTGACGGTTAATCAAGGTGAAGGAACGTTTACTTTAAAGCTACATAATGTTATTGCCCAAACTGATACTATTCGCTTGGATGATGACCCAATAATTAAGCGTTTAGATTGGCAAGTTCCCACGCCTGGGGAAGTTGAATATACTTTTCAGCTTAAATCTACTCAACAATGGGGTTATGATTTGAGGTATGAAGGAACAAGTTTAATTTTATCTTTACGTCATCCTCCAACACAAATTAATCAGTCTTTGAATGGTATTAAAATTTTACTCGATCCGGGACATGGGGGTCAGGAATTAGGATCGAGGGGACCAAATGGGTATCCAGAAAAAGATGTTAATTTAGCTGTTGCAAAATTATTGCAAGAAGCGTTAGAAAGACGGGGGGCGAGGGTTTACATTACGAGAGAAAGTGATGTTGATGTCTCGTTGGGCGATCGCGTCACGATGATTCAACAAGTCCAACCAGCGATCGCGCTTTCAGTCCACTATAATGCTTTACCAGATAGCGGCGATGCTGTCAATACTGCGGGCGTGGGAATGTTTTGGTATCATGCTCAGGCACATAGTTTAGCAGTATTTTTACATAACTATTTAGTAGAGAAGTTAAATCGCCCTTCCTACGGAGTATTTTGGAATAACCTGGCTTTGACTCGTCCTCAGATTGCCCCGGCAGTATTAATGGAGTTAGGATTTATGATTAACCCCGTAGAATTTGAGTGGGTAAGTAACCCAGCAGCCCAACAGCAATTAGCGGATACTCTAGCTGAGGGTATTGTCGCCTGGTTTCAGCAAACTCAGCGCGATCGCTAATTAAATTTCGAGACGTTGGTAGCCAACGTCTCCAGATAAGTTAGGGATAGTTAGTAAAGGCAAACATTCTGACATCGGTATATATTCGGACTTCATTTTCTGTTAATTGTTCGCCAATTGTTACGCCATATTGCAGCATAATCTCGTTAGTAACTTCGAGTTTAGTTTCGTTGCTTTTCTCCGTCAATCTATTTGCTGAAATTAAAGCCGTAATTACGGCGATAGTTGCTACCACTGATAATCTTTGCCAATAGTTCATTTTACTACTGCTAAAGCTTTATCTTTAAGCATACTTTCTTTCTAGAGAAATTGCCCAGTAAAAGCTTCGCTTGATGATTAAAAAATTTAGATGATTAATCCTAATTTTTTTCTCTAAAATAAAAAAATCCCCTCTGGATGAGGGGAAAATCACAGAATTGCTTATTTGTCAAGCAATATCTACTTGTACTACCAAATCATCGTAGCTAAAATCGCCACCACCAAACATATCCTCAAAAGCAAAAGTATTGTTTCCCAAGAGACGGAGATGATCGATTTGATCTGGATTAGCTTCCATAAAAGCAAAATAAGCCATTGGCATACTACCACGTTCATTGCCCGGATTTGCTGCCAAAAATTCTTCCGGTGTACCATCAGCAATCAGGAAAGGTGCAATAAGCTGATTCGGAAGCGGTGAAGCAAGATCTAACTTTCTCGAAATAGCAACCTCAGCATAACCTTCGTCACCGGGATTAAGATTGTCAATGCTACCTGTAAGATTGTCAATTTCATAAAGTCCGAATGTATTATTTAAAGTAGCATGACGACTGATAAAAAACTCAGCAGTTATTGGTTGATTGAAGTCGCTTAAATCAATTAATTCGGCTTCAGGTAATCCTTGATAGTGAGTTTCGGGTTTAATTGCTTCAGTTGTCATTTCGACTTTCATTACTAAGTCATTAAAGTCAGCGTCTCCTCCACCAAATAAATCTTCCCAAGCGAGAGAAAAAGTATTTTCAGCCAGAGAATTAACTTGCAAATGGTCAAAATTGTCTAAGTTATTTGTTGCTGAAGCAAAAAAGATATTCGCAGGAGTATTTCCAGCTTTCAAATCGGCTAAAACTGTATCTAGGGTACTATTTTGGACAAGATAGAAACCGAGATAAGCACCAGATTCAAAACTTAATTGACGACTAGAATTGAGAACTGGAGAAGTAGCTGTTGGTAAGGCAGAAAAAATGACTTGGCTTCGAGAAAGTGCCGCTTCTTGATAGCCATTTTCTCCAGGTAGAATTCCGTTAATTTTACCTTGTGGGTCATCGACAATATAGACTCCAATTTCGTTGATATTGTTAGCATTAACATCAGTTAAGCTAAATTTAATTTGACTAACTTCGGTATCTCCGATTATTTGGAAAAGATGGTTGGTTGGGCTGAAATTCAAGCTTGATTGATTATTTTCAGGGATATCTGCAACAACATTTAACTCAAACGTATCGCTAACAGTTTCGTTTCCGTCGTCAGCAGTAACGAGGATTTCGTAATTACCAATAGTAGTGGGAATTCCGCTAATGACACCCGTATTGCTATCGAGAGTTAAACCTTCTGGTAAGTTGTCAGCAGTGTAGGTGAGGGTGTCGCTATCGATGTCGTTGAAGTAGTTGCTGGTGTCGAGAGTGAAGAAAGTATTTTCGGTAACTTGAGAATCAGCGATCGCTTCCACCAGAATTGGTGCATCATTAGTATTAGCGACATTTAACTCAAAAGTTTGACTGACGCTACCACCATTACCGTCATCTGCGGTAACAGTAACTTGACTGACACCGACAGCGTTATTGGTGGGAATACCTTGGATAACTCCGGTAGTGATATCGATAGTCAAACCATCGGGTAAATTAGTAGCAGAATAGATGAGAGAGTCACCAACATCGATGTCGCTGAAATTCTCGCTGACATCCAAGCTGAAAAGATCTCCTTGTTTTGCTTGGCGATCGCCAATTTGAGTTACAGTTGGGACATCGTTAGTATTGTTGACTGTGAGATTAAAGATATCGTTGACTGTTGCTTCTCCATCGGAAACACTAACGGTGACATTGTTACTACCTACTGCATCGTTACTGGGAATACCGCTAATTATTCCGCTATTTTGATCTATATTTAAACCATCAGGTAAACCAGATGCGGTGTAAGTTAAAGTATCTCCATCTGCGTCGCTGAAGTTATCCGAGATATCGAAAGTAAAGTTGGTGTCTTCGGTTGCTTGTGTATCGGCAATATCCTCGACTACAATTGGCGGAGTATTATTATTCGCGACATTCAACTCAAAAGTAGTTTCGACACTCCCACCATTTCCGTCATCAGCAGTAACGGTGACGGTATTGTTTCCTTCGGTAGTTGGAATACCAGAAATCACACCAGTCGTTACATCCAGAGTTAAACCTTCTGGTAAACCCGATGCAGAATAAGTTAAAGTATCTCCATCTGCGTCGCTGAAGTTATCTGAGATATCGAAAGTAAAGTCGGTGTCTGAGGTGGTATTTTGGTTACTAATTGTTGTGACACTCGGTGGTGTGTTGGTGACTAATTCGTTGACATTTAACTTGAAAGTAGTTTCGACGCTACCACCATTTCCATCATCTGCGGTAACGGTGACAGTATTTTTCCCGACAATTGTGGGAATACCACTGATAATTCCGGTGTTTTGATTGATAGTTAAACCTTCTGGTAAACCCGATGCGGTGTAAGTTAAAGTGTCTCCATCTGCGTCGCTGAAGTTATCGGAGATATCTAAGGTATAGTCGCTGTCTGAAGTTGCGTTTTGGTTACTAATTGTTGTGACACTCGGTGGTGTGTTGGTGACTAATTCGTTGACATTTAACTTGAAAGTAGTTTCGACGCTACCACCATTTCCATCATCTGCGGTAACGGTGACAGTATTTTTCCCGACAATTGTGGGAATACCACTGATAATTCCGGTGTTTTGATTTATGCTTAAACCTTCTGGTAAACCCGATGCGGTGTAAGTTAAAGTGTCTCCATCTGCGTC
>JAWQFW010000009.1:5520-20020 GCA_035968095.1 Oscillatoria sp. PMC 1068.18 | reverse complement strand
CAGTATTTTTCCCGACAATTGTGGGAATACCACTGATAATTCCGGTGTTTTGATTGATAGTTAAACCTTCTGGTAAACCCGATGCGGTGTAAGTTAAAGTGTCTCCCACATCGATATCGCTAAAATTGCTACTGATATCAAGATTGAAAGATTGATTTACGCTAGCTTGTGTATCGGCGAGATTCTCATCTACAATTGGATCGTCGTTGGTATTAGCGACATTTAACTCAAAAGTATCGCTAATTGTACCACCGTTACCATCGTTAGCGTTAATTGTAATACTCACTGTACCAACATCGGCGTTTTCGGGAGTACCGCTAATCACACCAGTATTTGGATCTATTGTCAACCAACTGGGTAAATTATTCCCGCTAAAGCTGAGAGTGTCACCGTCAATATCGCTGAAATTACCACTGACATCGATACTAAAGATAGTATCTTCGGTAGCGTTGCGATCGCCAATTGGGGTGTCTAAAGTTGGTATACTATTAGGATCGCCTGTAATTATGGAAGTTGCACCAGCCGTAACTAAGGGGTTAGTTGGTAATGGTGGAGTTTGTAATGCGTCACCGTTGTCAGTAAACGCTGACAATAAAGGATCGAGGACGGTAACACCTGCAACTACTTTTGTATCATTAAGATTGTAACTGAAAGATTGGACATTACCGCCACCATCATTGTAAGTAACAAAGGTGTCGTGTTGAATATTCCAATTATTACCGCCATTGTTAGCGAAGTTATCAGTAACAAGGGTGTCGGTAAGCGTAGTCGTGGAATTATTACCTCCCCAAAAACCGCCACCTTGCCATCCAGCATAATTTTCAGCGATCGTCGTGTTACTAATATTAGTAGTTGCCGAGCCATTAATCAAGGCGATCGCGCCACCTAAACCATTTTTCCCATCGCTGGATTCGGCGCGGTTCGCATAAAATACACTATTATCGATGTTAACATCGGTGGTTTCTCCTACCCATAAACCGCCGCCTTGTTGTAAGGCTTCGTTATAAGCAAATGTGGTATTAACTATTTCTAAATCGCCGCTTCCTCCTTGTCTCAAACCGCCGCCGAGTGAGTCTCCTTTGGCATCGGCAATTACTTCGTTATTAATAATCGTACTATCGGAAATTATCGCTTGATCTGAATCATAAAGATAAAGCATTAATGCCCCACCTTGCCCTGCACCTGTATTACCATCAAAGCGACTATTACTAATTTTAATTACGCCGGAGGTACTACCATTAGGAGTCGCAGAAGCGCCGTCAACATAAATTGCGCCACCGTAACCTTTTGTAAAAGTTGGAGGTGTACTAAACGGACCTCCGGGAGAGGAATCATTATTAGTAAAGGTGGAGTCTTGAACAACTAAGCTACCTAGCAGAGTGTTTACTGCGCCGCCGTTTGTGCCAGTATTGTTATTGAAAGTGCTACCAATAATTGTTGTCGAACTTTCGCTTTTAACCGCGATTGCACCACCCCCTCTTTCTGTTTTTTCAGTCAGACCATTTCCATTGGTACTATTACTATCAAACGTACTATTGAAAATAGTATTTGTACTTTGATAGCCTGCAAAAATTGCCCCGCCACCTTCACCATTAGCATTATTATTAATAAATTCGCTATTTTCTACGGTCAGAGTTGAACCACCACCTGTGCGAATAGCTGCACCTGCGCCTTCTTCACCAACTGCGGTGGTTTTGCCATCAGCAATAGTTAAGTTTTTTAAGGTAAAGTTGACATTGTTAGCAACATCAATAACTCGTGAGTTGTTGTTGCCACTAATAGTTAAATTACTAACACTAGTTGCATCGAAAGTTAAATTTTTATCAACGTCTAGTTGACCAGAAGTCAGAGTAATGGTACTATTAGCTAAGGTTGCCTCAAATTTAATTGTATCTCCGGGTTGAGCGGTTGCGATCGCGTCTCTTAAAGAACCAGATCCGGAATCGTTGGTATTGCTAACAAATATGTCCACCATGACTTACTCTCCAAGTGAGAAGGAAAAGAATGGCAGATGTACCTGGGAAACAAGAGTGTTGCTTTTCTCTAAGTTGATTCACTCTTAATTAAGACGTTCTTTGTTTCTTTGACTCAACCGGACAAATTAACTTTATTTTTGCCTACTTTTTCAAAATTTGGTGATATTTACTGACTTAAGTATATTCACGTAATTTAGATTACTGAACTTCCAAAAGCTTGTAAATTAGCGGCTTACAGCTTTTTTAGTTATTACAATTAAGCTGACACCAATCTAAGTAAGTAAATTTATCTACTCATTTATTTGGATAGTGAAAGACAAGCTAATCAACCTTGAATAAGTTTCCTCTGATCGCAAAAAATATAAGTTGAATAACTTGACAAAATTAACTACAAAAGTTTCCAAAAAAATTTGTACTTGCCAATACTTTCTTAATATTTTATTTTCTCAGAGAAAAATAGCTAGGGGAACCGAAAATTTCAGGAAAATTATTTCCCCAGACTAGATGAGTCTGGGGGATTTTACTGAATACTTGCGTAAGTTAGCTTAAGCGAGATCTACTTGTAAAATTAAATCAGTGTAGTCGCGATCGCCACCACCGAATAAATCTTCAAAAGCGAAAACATTATCTCCGAGTAAACGAACGTGGTCAAACCCATCGGGATTTGCGTCCAGATAAGGGAAATAAGCCTGTGGCAGTTGGCGAGGCTGGTTTTGGGGATTTTTCATCAAAAACTCTTCCGGCGTAGCGTTAACGACCAAATAAGGCGCTAAGAGAGCATCTTCAGGGAGACTATCAGCAAAATCGACGCGAGAGGAAATTGCTGCTGCTGCATAACCATCATCACCTGGATGCAATCCATCGACACTACCAGTCAAATCGTCCACCGGATAAAACCCAAAGCTATTGTCAAAACCAGTTTCTTCGCTGAGGACTGAAAATTTTGCTGTGACCTCTTCAGTCACATCGCGTAAATCAAGTAATTCGGCTTCTCGTTGACCTTGTACATTTGTACCTAAGAGTGGTTCCGAGGTCGCAACTTCCGCCTTCAAGACTACATCATTAAAGTCGCGATCGCCACCACCAACCCAATCTTCCCAACTAAAAACAAAACTCCCAGCTTCACTCACATCCACTTGCAAATGGTCAAAATTATTTGGATTCGCTTCCGCAAAATTAAAAAAGACATTTCCCGGCGTTTTTCCAGCATCCAAATCAGCCAAAACCGTATCAGTTGTACTATCTGCAACCAAATAAAATCCTAGCTGAGAATTAGGTACAAAACTGAGTTGCCGAGAAGAAACATCATCAGGAATTGCCGCTTCGGGAATAGCCGAAAAAATTACTTCTCCACGAGTCAAAGCTGCTGACAAATAACCTGCTTCTCCAGGCAAAATTCCGTCAATTTCTCCCTGCTGATTATCGACAAAAAATACACCAATTTCGTTAAAAAATATCGTACTTTCATCGAGAAAACTAAACTGCAAATTCACATCTTGCTGA
Source organism: Oscillatoria sp. PMC 1068.18 (assembly GCA_035968095.1). Lineage (GTDB taxonomy): Bacteria > Cyanobacteriota > Cyanobacteriia > Cyanobacteriales > SIO1D9 > IIICB1. Next base: position 16,541 of record JAWQFW010000009.1, on the reverse strand, counting down.
CTATCACCAATCAACAAAACATCGCTATCCAAAACACTTATTTCGGGAATTTCTGGACTATCAACGGAGGCAACACTTCCCCACAAAGTGAAATTGTAAGGATTTTCATCACTATCATTATTATCAAACGACAGCGTACCCTCAAAATTACCCACATTAACAGCATCAAGTTGAATTTGGAAACTTTCGCGGCTATTAGAAGCAATAGTTTCTGGAAAATTACCAACTAGAGAAAACCCGTCTGGTAAGCTAAGATTACTCAGATTTAAACTAGCTTCACCAGTATTAGCAATCGTCACAGTTTGCGTGAGATTTTCCCCAACAAATGTGCTACCAAAATTCACGTTACTAACATTGTCTGTTAGTAAATTAGCCTCAGCAAAAACCTCAATTTCTGGGGCAGTAATTACAGGAGAATTAACTTGACCAGAAAGAGTAAAATTGTAGGGATTTTCGTTGCTATCATTGTTGGTAAATGATAAAGTACCGCCAAAATTACCAGCTTGATTTGCATTGAGTTGAATTTGGATTTCAACGCTGCTGGTAGGGGCTACAGAATTAGGAAAATTACCGACTAAAGTAAAGCCTGCTGGTAAACTGAGATTACTGAGATTCAGTGTAGCGTTGCCAGTATTGGCAATGGTAATTGTTTGGGTTAAATTTGTGCCAGTTGTGGTGCTACCAAAGTTCAAATTACCATTATTATCAGGGAGAGAATTGTTATTCGCAAAAACGTCAATTTCTGGTAGTTGCACAACTGTAGCGGCGAATTCTACTGCGCCGATATCGGGTGCAGCATCGCGGGGTAAACCTTGCTGATCTTTACTTGGTGAAGCGCCAATGTTACCTGTATTAATTGCGGGGCTACCTGGTAGTAAAGGATGTACAAGAACGCCGTTAATTTCTTGTAGGGAACCGAGAAGTGGGTCAGCAAGAGTTACATTGGGCGTGATTTTGAGGTCGTTGGGATTAGGTGTTAAAGATTGAATATTGCCGCCGCCATCGCTAAATTGAAATCCGGTTTGATGCTTAACATCGAAGCCATTTAAACCGACATTATTAGCGACGATAGTATTAGTGAGAATGGTGTTATAACCGCCTCCCCAAAAAGCGCCGCCTTGGAACCCGGCTTGGTTATTGGCGATCGTGGTGTTGGTAATTTTTGTAGGCGAAGAACCGTTGATTAAGGCGATTCCTCCTCCTAACCCATTTGTCCCATCGGCGGAAATAGCTTTGTTACCGGAAATGGTACTATTAAGAATTTCAAATTGGCTAGTTTCTCCTACCCACAAACCGCCGCCTTGATTAAGAGATGTGTTGTTAGCAATGGTGCTATTTGTGAGTTCAACTTTGCCAAAACCGCCGAAGCGAATTCCGCCACCAAAGGAGTCTCCTTTCGCGTCAGCAAGGAGTTGGTTGTTGATAATTGTACTGTTATCAACGATCGCGCGATCGCCACTATAGATATAGAGAAACAGTCCACCACCTTGTCCAGCGCCTTTATTATCAGCAAAATAGCTGTCGCGAATTTCAATGACACCAGAGGTACTATTATTAGGAGTTTTGGAAGCGCCATCAGTGTAAATTGCGCCACCATAACCTTTGGTATAATAAGGCGGAAAACTATACTTGCCACCTCCAGAAGTGTCATTTTTAGTAAAGGTTGAATTCTCGACGGTTAAACTACTTAAAAGTGTGTTAATTGCGCCGCCGTTAATGCCTTTGTTCTCGGTGAAATTGCTGTTTTTAACTACTAGAGAACTACCGAGATCGACGGCGATCGCGCCACCACCTCGTTCGACTTTCTCATAAAGTCCGTTTCCAGAGGCAATATTAGCTTGGAATTCGCTGTTAATAACGGTGTTGGTACTGTCATAACCTGCAAAAATTGCACCGCCACCTTCGCCGTTGGCGTAATTGTTAATAAATGTACTGTTCTCGATGACTAAGGTTGTGTTTCCACCAGTGCGAATTGCGCCACCAGAACCCTCCGCTCCGATCGCGCTAGTTTTGCCGTTGGCGATCGCCAAATTACGCAGGGTAAATGACGTATCATTTGCTACATCAAAAATGCGGCTACTGTTGTTTCCACTGATGGTCAATCCCGACACATTCGCGCCGTCAATTATTAAATTTTTGTTAACTGCTAGTTGACCAGAAGTCAACTTTATGGTCGCATTAGCAAGATTTGGGGCAAATCGAATCGTATCTCCAGCTTGAGCAGTAGCGATCGCCTCCCGGAGAGAGCCGACCCCATTGTCTGCGGAACTGGTTACGGTGATGATAGCCATAAATTGACAGCCTCTTATGTGAAGATTCTGTAAAGTCTTTCCTAGCATACTGCAAGTTTTATAAAGATTCAATAAAGTAGTAAAATTTACTCAGAGTATAAGATAGAATTAAAATTCTGTGAAAAAAAATAGCCAACGAGTCCTCGTCTCCGTTTTCTTCTTCCTGGCATTGTTGAGTTTGAATGCTTGTTCGAGAGAAGAACAACAAAACCCGAAAGCCGTAGAACCCTTGGTAACAGGGGCGATTCCCGACCAAGATCCCGAAAAGTTACAAAGACTTTACAAAAAACTTGCTGACTACCTGGAAGCGGAATTGAATGTGCCTGTAGAATATAAACCAGTAACAGATTATACTGCGGCAGTCACAGCATTTAAGGTCGGTGACTTAGATTTAGTCTGGTTTGGTGGCTTGACTGGAGTGCAAGCGAGACTGCAAGTAGAAGAAGCTGAGGCGATCGCGCAACGAGACATTGACGAAAAATTTACCAGCGTATTTATTGCTAATAAAAATAGCGGGATTGAACCGATTCAAGACATCAATAAATTACAAACTTTAAAAGGACATACGTTCACTTTTGGTAGCGAATCTTCCACTTCCGGACGCTTAATGCCACAATATTATTTAGCACAAGCAAACGTCAACTTAGAAGACTTTCAAGGAGAACCAGGTTTTTCCGGTTCTCATGATGTCACAATTGATTTAGTTGAAGCGGGAACTTATGAAGCTGGGGCGTTAAATTCCCAAGTTTGGCAAAGTCGTGTAGACGCGAAAGAAGTAGACTTAAATAAAGTTCAAGTCATTTGGGAAACACCAACTTATTACGATTATCACTGGATAATTAATCCCGCAGTAAAAGAACGTTATGGCGAAGATTTTGTCGCAAAAGTACAAACTGCTTTAATTAATCTTGACCCTAATAAGCCGGAAGAAAAAGAAATTTTAGACTTATTTGGTGCAAATAAATTTATTGAGACGAATAACTCGAATTACGACCAAATTGAGCAAGTTGGTCGGAAAATTGGCAAAATAAAATAGTTACAAATTAACGCTAACTAACGCGAATTTGTCAAAATAAATTTTGGTTTAAGTAAAAATTTTATTCCAGAAATAAACTCGGTTCGACCTGAAAAAAATCTCCCAATTGACGCGCTTGTTCGACAGTTATCTTTTCTCCATTACAAAGGCAATCGAGAATATTTTCTGAACCTAAAACTGCAATTAAATCATCTTTACTTTTACCAGAATCTTCGAGTAAAAATAATAACATAGACGCAGGATTACTTGGTTGATTTGGTCGATAATGTTCAGATTCAAACTTTTCTATTAAAGTAATTAATAAACGATATACTTCATTTTCTTCAGGAGTACGTTTGCGGTTCATTAAAGCTTCCACTTTTGCTAAAGCTTGCTCATTTTCAGCCTCGGTTTTAATTACCTTTGGGAGATAATTGGTCAATAACTCTTTGTATTTGTCGTAATTAAAAGTAAGGGTCATTTTGACATTTATCCTCGTTGTATTCAAGATTATTTGGTAGCTATTTGATCTAAATTATTAGTCTAATACTATTTTCCTAATAAATACAGACTTCGTATGTAGAGACGTTGGATGCAACGTCTCTAGACAATGTTAGGTATTACAGCCAAAGTAAATTCGGATAAATAACCGCAGCTAAACGTTGATATAGGCGGCAAATTGTGCAAAAATTTCTTTATTAATCTGTGGTTAAAAATGAATGATTCTCAGGCAATTTTTGAATTAAAGCAAGTTACACATTATTTCGGTAACTTTCCGGCATTAACTGAAATTAATCTCAAAATTTATCCAGGAGAAAAAGTAGCTTTAATTGGTTCTAGTGGCGCTGGTAAAAGCACTTTATTGCGCTTACTAAATGGGATAGAAAGACCGAAACAAGGCGAAGTTTGGGCGTTGGGACGAAATTTATCCAGCTTGTCAGCGCAGCGTTTGCGGCAAACTCAAAGACGAATTGGGACAATTTATCAACAGTTTCATTTAGTAGATAATTTGCGCGTTATTCATAATGTTAATGCAGGACATTTGGGACGTTGGTCATTTGCGAAAGCGGCGATTTCTTTAATTTTTCCTTTGGATGTAGAAACTGCTGCGAAAGCATTAACACAAGTAGGTATTCCCGAAAAGTTATATACTAGGACAGATCAACTTTCTGGGGGACAACAACAAAGAGTTGCTTTAGCGAGAGTTTTAGTGCAAAATCCGGTAGTAATTTTAGCAGACGAACCCATATCTAGTTTAGACCCCGAACGTAGCCGAGAAATTATGGATTTGCTGACAGAAATGTGTGCAACAGAAGGGAAAACCTTAGTTATCAGTTTACACTCAATTGAATTTGCGAGAAATTACTGCGATCGCCTAATTGGTCTACGAGAAGGTAAAATTGTCTTTGACGCACCGACAAATGCTGTATCCGCAAGCGATCTCGCCGACCTCTACCGTATATAATTACTCACAGAGAAACTATTCCCACTCACCTTGAATTGTAAACGCAGCCCAGTAATAAGGAGCCTGCCAATTTTGAGACTTTAACATCTCCAACTGCGCTTCCCGCAAAGCCTGCACCGGAGTCAGCTTTTCCGACAACATCTTCTGATAAAATAAGCCCATCAACTCCGATGTAGCCACATCATTAACACTCCACAAACTAACAACAACTCGCTTCGCACCAGCATACATAAAGCCTCTTGTCAACCCCACCAAACCTTCTCCGCGCACTTCTTCACCGAGTCCAGTTTGACAAGCACTTAAGACAACTAATTCGGCGGGTAAATTGAGGTTGAAAATATCATGCAGGCGCAAAAAGCCGTTTTCCGGTGCGCCATTTTCATCAAACAAAGACAGGACAATTCCCGATAATTCCGGATTGACTAAATTAATTAAACCGTGAGTAGCAAAATGAACAATTTGATATTCAGCTAACTCTGGGCTGGTAGTTACTTCGCGAGATGCAGCAAAATCTAAAGCCGAGGAACGTTGATTTTCCGGGACAAAGGCGAGAATAGTTTGTGCTTCTTTGCGAGTAAATTCTAAGCGAGTGAAATTGTCACCAAAATCGAGAAATGAGCGAGTTAAGGCAGCATAATTAAGGTTAGTATCGCTTGGTTGTTCGGGAGTACCAGTTAAACGCGAGTCATCTTCATTAAAAACCGGGTCAGCAATTACCGCAAGGGTTTTTGGGGCAAATGAGCGATTTTCGAGTTGTTGACGGTTGATGGCGATGGTGGAAGCGGAAGGTAAGGTGACAATTTCATTTTGGGCTAGCAGAGGAGTGTAACCTAATCCCCCTAGTGGAGAAGAAGAGGGAGAAGTTACAGGTAAGGCTGCGAAAGGAATTGATTGTAATGCACCATCACCGACGACGAGTAAGCGTTTGTTACCCAATTGAGCAGCCACGGGTGCTAAAATCATTTCGCTTAATTTCACCGCAGTTTCAGACTCAGGAATTTCCGGTGATTCGAGTTGGGTGTAAAATTCTTTGGCTGCGGCTTCGATATCGGCTTGGGGAGGTAATTCATAGCTGGTGATGCTGTCTTTCGTGACTGCCCAGAGATAACTGCCGAATTCGCTCAGGGAGTATTGTAAGAGTAAAGTATCGTCGTCGAGTACCTGCTGTTGAATTTCTTTGAGAGTGAGAGGTTCGGGATATTTCAAATCAGCGTAGCGAGGACTGGTGACGCGAATTTGGGCTTCAAGTTGGTCGAGTTGACTCAAGAGAGATTCAGATAAGGCGTTGATTTCGTCAATTTCGGTTTGGGTGTATTGAGAGTTGAGAAGTTGATGTTTGCGATGTTCCAGGGCGTTGATTTGTTGCAGTAAATTCTGTTCCTGGGCTAAGAGTTGGGAGTCAACACCAGAACGAATATTGGCGTTGGCTTCGGTGAGGAGTTCGAGGAGACTGCGGGCGCGGGCGCGTTCGCTGATATGTAAGGCTTGTGCGTCGTAGCCTTGGTTAGGGTTTTGTTGATGGAGTTCCATCAAGAGGTCGATGTAGAACTTGTAGTAAACCTGGACAGTGGCAAAGTAAGATTGGCGGAGTTCCTGGGAACCGATTTTGCTGCGGAGGTCTTCAATAATGTTAATTGCTGCTTCAATTTGGGTGAGTGCGGTATTCAAATTGCCTCTGTCGCGTTCTAAGCTAGCAAGATTAGAAAGAGTAGCCGCTTCGCCGCCTTTATCTCCCACCGCCCGTGTTAGGGGTAAAGCCTGGTTGTAGTAATTTAATGCCTGTTGTTTTTCTCCAATAGAGTCGTAGACTAAGCCAAGATTGTTGAGAGTAGCCGCTTCGCCGCCTCTATTCTCCACCGCCCGGAATACGGGTAAGGCTTGGTTGTAGTAATCTAATGCCTGTTGTTTTTCTCCGAGGGAGTCGTAGACTCCGCCAAGATTGTTGAGAGTAACCGCTTCTGTCCTTCTATCCCCCACCGCCCGTAATAGGGGTAAAGCTTGGTTGAGGTAATCTAATGCCTGCTGTTTTTCTCCGAGAGAGTCGTAGACTAAGCCAAGATTGTTGAGAGTAGTCGCTTCGCCGCCTCTATCCCCCACTGCCCGTGTTAGGGGTAAAGCCTGGTTGTAGTAATTTAATGCTTGTTGTTTTTCTCCAATAGAGTCGTAGACTAAGCCAAGATTGTTGAGAGTAGCCGCTTCGCCGCCTCTATTCTCCACCGCCCGGAATACGGGTAAGGCTTGGTTGTAGTAATCTAATGCCTGCTGCTTTTCCCCGAGGTCGTCGTATACTCTGCCTATACTTAAGAGGGTAATGGCTTCCCATGTCTCATCTTCCACTGCACGATACAATTGCAGTGCTTGTTCAAATTTAGAAATTGCTTCTGTTAGGGATTCTGCTGTACCTTGTTGAAATAGTTGCATTCCCTCTTGCGCGGCTTTTTCTGCTGCCTCACGAGTTGGATTTTGTGACTGTTGCGCGAGAGTTTCTGGAAAAATTGGCGAAAATTGACCTGGTGTGGCGGCAAAGGACTCGGATAATAATACTACTCCCAAGATTCCTGGTAGAGAGATGAGTGGGAATGAATTTAACCAATTTCGCTGCTGACGTTGACTCATAATTGCACCTGGTTTCAATTAACTCAATTTTTCTCAATTACTCGCTTGACGTAAAAGCATTCCGGGGCTGACGACTCCTTCAGCATAACCTTGTCCTAAAATGCCGTCGCGCGATCGCACTATCACTTTTCCGCTACCATTAATTGAACTGAAAATTGTCTCGCTACCAACATTCCTCAAATTTGCACCTCCTAACCACAAACTAACGTTATTCCCACTCACTTCGGTAACAACTGCATCGGCTGTAGCTGTCTCTGGGTTGAGAAAATAAGCTGGTTGAGTTTGATAATTAGTCCCCGGTTTGACTTCATAACCAGGAGTTTGCTTCATTTGTCGAGGAATTTCTGGGACAATTTTGGCGATCGCCTCCTCTACTGTGCTATCCTGCTGCCAAAGATAATTAGTCAACAAGTAACTAAAAATTCCGGCGCGAAAACCATTAATATTCACTTCTCTAGCTAATTGTCTCGGATTTGTCGCCGCTAAAACTACACCTTTAGCCACACCTCTACGATAACCGCGCACAAACTCTTCTGGCGACATTTGTAAGCGAGATAACCATTGCTGTTGGTAAGCTTTTTCTAAAGGAGAGACTAGCACATTTTTGCCACCAGCACGCGATCGTACTTGAGCGTCTCTGGTTGCACCACCGGAAAAACAACTATCCAAAACCACCGTAGCATTTTCCGTGGGCAGTGCAGACATCAGCAAATACAAAGTATGTCCCATAATGTCATTAACTGCGCCTTCGGCATCAGGATAACCCGGAGGTAGGGTACTATCGGAAGGGACAAAAGTACCATTGAGTTGTTCACTTTCGTTAGCAGCTTCGCGAATAATCGGATTAGGATCGAAAATCCGCGAACCATGTCCCGAATAGTGATAAACTACCACATCTGTTGGCTTTACCTGCTTAATCAAATATTCTTCAAACGCCCCCAAAATCCCTTCGCGACTGGCTTTGTCATCGGCTAAAACATGAATATCCTGGGGGTTAAAGCCAAAACGATGAATGAGTAACTGACGCTGCAATTCCACATCGTTGAGACATCCAGACAACGGCTGCGAGGAATATTGATTAATCCCTACCAATAAAGCTACTTTGCGCGATGTCGTTTGCGCCAAAACTTTACCATAACGGTTTGCTTGTTGTTGCAGGAAGAGATGGTTGACACCAATGCTTCCTAAAGCTGTAGCTGCAAATTGTAGAAAATTACGCCGTGAGAAACGAGACATTTTTATTGAGAGATATTGAGAGTATAAGTTGGTTTCGTCTTATTTATAACCGATTTTGATTTAGTGGCAAGTTAAGTATTTTCAGTTTGGGTAAGAATTTTTTACAGGATGCCCGGACTACAGAAAAAAGGTACAATTTTTCTTGGCGATGGGGTAAAGGAGAGTAACTTCTCCGATTTTGCTTGGGCTACGCTAGATAAAATTGTGTCAAGATGTTGTCTGCAACGTCTCGACAATAAAATATTAATGGTACAATTTCTTTTTCATTTAAGCTTACGTCATCCTTCTCTAGATCCTTCGCTTCGCTCAGGATGACATTTTTCCACATAATCGTCTTTTAAGTATACTATCTCTGGACGCAACTTGGGATGAAAAGGCGATCGCCGTTTCACGAAACGTAGAAAAAATCGCGACGAAATAAATTACGATCCTATGCAGAAACAATTGTCGTTAAATTATCCTTTCCTCAATCGTTACACAGTTTGGGGAAGTTTATTTCTAATAGCGACGATCTTTTCTTTCTCTGCAACGGGAATCTTTCACCAAAATATCTTTAACTCGAACGGAATTACTCAATTATTTCAGTTTTTCCAAGCGGCTTTTCATCCCGATTTTTCTCGACAAATTCTCATGGTAACTTGGGATGCAGCAATTATCACTTTTGCTTACGCAGTTTGCGGGACATTTTGCAGTATTTTCCTAGGAATAATCGGCGGTTTACTAGCTTCGGAAATTTGGTGGTTAACTATTTCACCCCGCAACAAATTTACCCAATTTATCTGGCTAACTGTAAGATTTTTTCTCGCTATCCCAAGAGCAATTCACGAATTAATTTGGGGTTTATTTTTCGTCAATATTTGGGGATTAGATCCTCTCGTGGGAATTGCCGCGATCGCGATTCCGTTTGGTGCTACAGTAGCAAAAGTATTCTCGGAAATCCTCGATGAAACACCCCGACAATCTCTCCAAATTTTACTCAACAGTGGGGTGAAACCGTTAACTGCTTTTATCTACACTCTCATTCCCCAAGCTTTCCTAAATTTAGTTTCTTATACTTTTTATCGTTTTGAATGTTCTTTGCGTTCGGCGGCAGTTTTGGGGATAATTGGTGCAGGAGGTTTAGGCTACCAAATTTTTCTCAGTTTACAATCTTTACGCTACGAACAACTGTGGACATTTTTCTATACTTTATTTATTTTAAACGGTGTTGTCGATTTAACTAGCGCTTGCTTACGTCGTCGTCTCGGATGTAGCATTCGTCTGAATCTTGTGAATTCTAATTCATCTTTGAATAGCAAGATGTTTAGGAAAGAAGTAGCAAATAAGTCGCCTTCGCTTGTGTTAATTCGCAGTAATAAAAAAGCATATTTGAGCAAAGTTAAACTAATTTTATTTATTTTCTCGATAATCTTGATAATTAGCTTTTGCTTTTGGTATCTTGATGCTGATTTAAGTAAAATATGGACGGCAAAAACGAGATATTTACTAATAGATATTATTGGTAATTCGTTCCCCCCAGAAGTAGTAGATATAGCACAATTATGGCGACTTTCTGGACAAACTTTAGCGATGTCGATTTTAGCGATCGCCTTAGCTGCTCTTGGTGGTATGCTACTCTCATTCGGTGCAGCAACTAATTTCTTTCTTCCCGGTGGTTTGCTCAATCCCAATCCCAAAGCCAATTTTAGCAGTATTTGGGCGTGGCTAACTCTACTTTCCACTAGAGCTATTTTACTGATATGTCGCGCGATTCCTGCACCAATAATCGCCTTAGTCGTCGTTTTTGTGATCTTTCCGGGAATCTTACCTGGTGCGATCGCGCTTGGCTTACATAATTTGGGCATTCTCGGTCGCTTAAAAGCCGAAAACCTCGAAAACCTCGACCAACGCCCAATTCTTGCCTTAAAAGCTCAAGGAACCCCCGCAGCGTCGTTATTTCTTTATGGGGTGCTACCCTTGTCTTTACCTCGTTTTATCGCTTACGATTTGTATCGTTGGGAAGTATGTATGCGAGAAACTGTTATCGTTGGTTTAGTCGGTGCGGGTGGTTTAGGAAAGTTACTCACCGAACAACTCAGTAGTTTCGATTATCAAAAAGTAGTCGTAACTTTGGCTTGTTTTATCTTGTTAACTTTTATGGTAGATTTAGTTAGTGGATTAGCCAGAAGAGGACTGCGTTGATAGTTATTTTTCAGCTAATTTATCTGAGTTATTAACTTGTATTTTCTGTCAGAGATAAGCTAAATTTTCTATCTATTTATGTTCTTAATTAGTCGTAATTTTTAAGAGTTTTATCTAGTTAACTTTTGTGATAGATTTAGTTAGTGGATTAGCCAGAAAAGAACTGCGTTGATAGTTATTTTTCAGCTAATTTATCTGAGTTATTAACTTGTATTTT
>JAWQFW010000009.1:0-5420 GCA_035968095.1 Oscillatoria sp. PMC 1068.18 | reverse complement strand
AGTTTTATCTAGTTAACTTTTGTGATAGATTTAGTTAGTGGATTAGCCAGAAAAGGACTACGTTGATAGTTATTTTTCAGCGAATTTATCTGAGTTACAAAGTCGTCTCTTCTGTCAGAAATAAGCTGAATTCTCCCTCTATTTATGTTATGCAGCATTCTCTGAAGAGTTTCCCTTTCGTCTTCGGTAAATAAATCACTCAATGCAGCTACCATGAGAACTTTTCTTTCTTGTTGCGCGATTGTACCAGTAATAGTAACAAGATAAACGAGATCCGAAATAATAGTTGATAAAGGTTGTTTTGTAGACATAATCAGATAACTTGATAAATCTTCCTATTATTAGTATTCTCCAACTCAGCTAAAGGATCGTCTTCCGCAAGTTCGATCTATATTTGTTCCAATTTATGTGACTTTTATTCCTGAAGAAATAAGGCGATCGCAACCTAAGTTACAATCGCCTTAATAAGTTATTTGATTTAGACGCATCCCACATTTAATAAATCTCTGTTAGCATTCTTTCTGCTTGCGCTTGAGTAATCCGCTAGCACCAAAAGCACCAAAAGCGAGTAAACTTAAGACAGTGGTAGGTTCGGGTACTGATTCTGCTTCGTATTCTAAGTAAGCTACAGCCGCACTTCCAGAAACAGTCACATCTAGTTTCACGACATTCTCTAAGTTAAAAGCATATTCTCTTAAAGAATTATTACCTGGATGAGCAGGGTTAAGCAAAGTTACTGCGGGATCATCATCATCAAGAAAATTGAAGACTTGGGTTAAACCATCAGCAAAAGTAAACTCAAATTCAGGTAAACTAGCTTCATCCAAATCTAGCAAAGCAATATTCTCGAAGAAAACACTACCCAAGCTAGAAAAATCAAAGGAAATCGTACCTCCAAGGTAATAATCATCTGGATCTTGATCGAGGCTTTCTTGGATAATTAAAATATTACCTTGAGATTCAGTACCAAAAGTAGCCCCAGTTGCTAAATCTGCATCTTCACCAGTGCAGGAATCTTCAAAACAATCTGTGTTATACAACCACAATTCCTTGACGCTAGGGCTAAATTTTACACCATAATCAGCTTCCCACTGATCGGTTACAGCAACACCAGTACCGGGTGCAACGCTTTCGTCGAAATCAATTTTAACAGCCAAAGCGGAGTCTGCACCGAAAAGACCGAGTGCGGCGATCGCACTTCCGACTGCTAACTTAGCTAATTGTTTTACTTGATGAGCTTGATTCATAAACTTTTACTTCTTTAAAGAGGTTTTTTAGTCTGCATAAATCTTTTTTATCAGAAAATTAAAGCCAATCAATGAAGTTTGTGTGAAGATTAGATGAAAATACGGTCAAGTTTAGTTTTTCTTTGACTGTAAAGCTAACTAAATTTCAATTTTTTTTGATTCAAAGTTACTTAACATTTAGAAGCATATAAATCCATCACCTGAGTCAAACTCATCCGAGAAGCAACACCGAGAGTAAGGGGTGAAACATCTCCTTTCTGAAAATGGGCTGCGGCTGCACAAGCGATCATCGCTGCATTATCCGTGCAAAGCTGTAAAGGTGGGAAAAAAACGCGCAAATCGTGGTTAGCTGCGGCTGCGTGTAAATGTTGTCTCAAAGCGCTATTCGCGGCTACCCCACCACCAACCACAATCGTCTTTAAACCATAGTCTAAAGCACAAGCGATCGCTCTTTTCGTCAGCGCGATCGCCACTGTCTCTTGAAAACTCGCCGCTACGTCAGCCACAGGCACTTCTTCCCTCTCTCGCGCTAGTTTTTGCACTAATCGCAAAACAGCCGTCTTCAAGCCGCTAAAACTCGAATCATAGGGGTGATATCCACCATCGGGTAAGGAAATTCTGCCTTCGGGTAAACCAAAGGCTTGGGGATTACCCTTTTTTGCCAATTTATCAATTACCGGACCGCCGGGATAACCCAAATCCAACAATCTCGCTACCTTATCAAAAGCTTCTCCCGCCGCATCATCACGAGTCGTTCCGAGGATTTCATACTTACCACAATCTTTGACATAAATCAAGCTTGTGTGACCGCCAGAAACCAACAAACATAAAAAAGGTGGCTCTAAATTCGGTTGAGCGAGATAAGAAGCGTAAATGTGACCTTCGAGGTGGTGAACACCCAAAAACGGCTTTTCGTGGAGCATTGCCAGAGTTTTTGCTGCCGTTACCCCAACTAACAAAGCTCCCACCAAACCGGGCGCACAAGTAACCGCAACAGCATCAATTCCCTCCCAGGTCAAATTCGCTTCTGCAAAAGCGCGATCGACACAAAAATTAATACTTTGCAAATGCTGACGAGAAGCTATCTCCGGAACCACGCCCCCGTACTGACGATGAATCTCAATCTGCGAGGCAACGACACTACTTAAAACTTTACGATTATTTACAATTGCGACGGCTGTTTCATCGCAACTTGTTTCTGCTGCTAAAATTATCGCCATTTTTGAAGAACTTCATGAAAAAAGCTACATTTAGTGACTGTTACTTTACTCGATTAACCACTCAGAGTAAGATTGCTTCTGTGTACAAATGATAACTCAATCTTTTTGTACAATTAACTTATTGTTTCGTAACAAAAGGAAACAATCTATGACAAAAATATTGGCTTTCTTACTTGCATTCGTACTGTGGTTCGGCTTTGCGCCTACAGCAAAAGCTGATGTAGCAGGTTTAGTTCCTTGTAGCGAATCCCCGGCTTTTCAGTCGCGAGAATTCCGCAACACCACTGATGACCCCCTCTCCGGGCAAAAGCGCAAAGAGCGTTACGGAGAAGCATTCTGCGGTCCTGAAGGTTTACCCCACTTGATTGTAGACGGTCGCATCTCTCGTGCTGGTGATTTTCTCATTCCGAGCATTCTCTTCCTGTATATTGCAGGTTGGATTGGTTGGGTTGGACGCGCTTATTTGAGATCAGTCAAAGAAGACAAAGACTCTGAAATGAAAGAAATCATCATTGATGTACCTTTAGCACTCAAGTTTATGTTAAGTGGTTTTGCTTGGCCGCTTGCCGCCGTAGCACAACTAACTTCCGGCGATTTAACCGCCAAAGAAACTGAAATTCCCATTTCACCACGCTAATTCTTGAGTATATTTTCTGGAGCATAACAGAATGAAAAATTTGTTGACCTTTCTTTCTACCGCACCTGTGTTGTTCATGGCGATGATGACAGTTACTGCGGGAATTTTGATTGAATTTAACCGCTTTTTCCCAGACTTACTTTTCCACCCAATGCCTTAGAGAGATTTGCTTAATGGTTGGGAGTTAAGAAGAAAAAGTTTGTGAATTTAAACTCGCGATCGCGTTATCGGTCGCGAGTTTTTGTTATGATTGAGCGGTACAGTGCTTAGAATGACGAGATTTTGGTAATATCAATAATTGAAAACGATCGCTGTTTTTCGAGTTGGTAAATTCGCTGACGTAAATTGATGATTTCCTGAGAGTAATATTCTTGACGCGATCGTTCGGTTTCTAAGTCCAATTTATTCCACATTTGTACGCAATAGCGTCTGCGTCCTTCCAAAACCGCTTGTTCGAGAGAATGCAAAGCTGCACGCATAATTAAAGGTGTACGTTCGATATCTTCTCCTTGTTTCCCGGTAATCTCTTCGTCAATATAAAAGAGTTTATTTACCTGCTCCATTGCTTCAGGATATGCTAACATTCGGTTTTGCAATTGAGAAAGTAATTGATTTTCGGGATCTCTGAATAACTCTGGCTGCTCTGTCTGTAATTCTCTAATTTGTTCCCACAAAAAATCATGAGCAGAACCCAGAAAATTTAAATCTTTCTCTGTCAAATAATTAATAATTTCTTGGCGATATTTCGGACAATGTAAATAAATCCTCAACAATAAAGCTTCAGCAACTCGAACCAAACTTTTTTGTTTTTCAACCGGACGCTCGATTGGTTCGCGTTCTTGTTTAATTTCGGGACGTAATTCTGGTTTTTTGAGTTGAACGAGTAAGTTTTTCCGATTAATTTCAACTAGCTGAGATTCTTTTCCAGCAAGGAATTCAGCGCATTTCTGCAAATAATAAGTGCGTCCGTGCGGATTTTCCATGCGGTTAAGTAATTTCACCATTGCCGCAGCAACTTGTTGATATTCGTAAGCATCTTTGAGATTTTTATCTATTAATAATTGCTGAAGTTGCCAATCTAACCACAAAGGTGAATTAGCGATTAAATGGCGATATTTATCCACCGCATCGGGATTAGATTTGAGAAATTCATCAGCATCTTTACCATCAGGAAGATGAAGAACTCGTAGTTGGACTTGTCCCGAATAAACTAAAGATTCAATTTCCGTAATTGCTCTTTGCGTTGCTGTAGTTCCCGCCGCATCCGCATCAAAATTCAGGATAACTTGTTTCGATTCGCTGTAGCGCAAAAGTAACTTCAGTTGATTTTCCGCTAAAGCAGTACCGAGAGAAGCAACCACATTGGTAATATTTACTGCATGAAGCGCGATCGCGTCAAAATATCCTTCCACAACGATCGCACAATCTTGCTTACTAATTTCATTTTTCGCTCGATTTAGCGCAAATAACGTCTTACTTTTCTCAAAAAGTTGCGTCTCCGGGGAATTAAGATACTTAGGTTGTTCCTCACCGAGGGATCTTCCCCCAAAACCGATAATTCTCCCTTGATAATCGTGAATCGGAATCATGATCCGATCTCGAAAGCGATCGATATAACCATCCCCCGACTGACGCGGTTTAATCAACCCCGCTTGTTCCACCAAACCCACCGGATAACGCTTCGCTTCGACCAAATAACGAAATAAAGTATCCCATCCCGCAGGTGCATAACCCAAACCAAACTGCTGTATCGTCGCTTCACTAAATTTTCGCTGCGAAGTTAAATAAGCTAAAGCAGTTTCTCCGGTTGGTTGACGCAAAGCGTGTTCGTAAAAACTTGCAGTGACAGCCAAAATTTCATAAAGTTGCTCTCGGATTGATAACTGACGCTGAAATTCTTGATGTTCTTCTGGTGCTAAAGTTTGGATCGGGACTTGGTAACGTCGCGCAAGATCGAAAACTACCTCACCAAACGATCGCTTATCAAGTTCCGTAAAGAATTTAAAGACATTTCCACTCGCACCGCAACCAAAACAGTGATACAACTGTTTACTCGGACTGACAGTGAAACTCGGCGTTTTTTCCTCATGAAAAGGACACAAACCTTTGAATTCCCGTCCACTTTTACGCAGAATTACTGTTTCGCTAATCGCTTCGACAATATCGACTCGTTGCTTAACTTCTTCAATTGTATCCGGATGTAACCGAGGAACGTTCATAGGTATTGGGGACTGGTGACTGGGGATTAGGGACTAGGAGGACAAGGGGGACAAGGGGGACATGGAGGACATGGGGGACATGGAGGACATGGGGGAC
>JAWQFW010000008.1:33402-45011 GCA_035968095.1 Oscillatoria sp. PMC 1068.18 | reverse complement strand
GGAGACAAGGAGGAATTGGGAGACAAGGAAGAGTAAATGGTTGGTAAGATGTCTATGGTAATTTCCAAAACCCCCAAAACTCCCAAAACCCCCAAAACCCCCAAAACTCCCAACACCAGTCCCCAGTCCCCAATCACCAGTCACCAATACCGATACTTTAGTGATAAACTCGACAAGCAAGAAGATAGTGGGTGTTATCGGCTAGCTAGTTCGAGATTAATGCTAGATATGTCTGGAATTAGCGAAAGCAAAACTGTAGCCAGTAGGCGATCGCCTAAGTGCAAATGAGAGCGATAACTTGTTTTTACACCCAATCAGCAGGGTGCAAAGAAAAAAAAATTTATCAACGTTGAGGTGACTCTGATGACAATTATCTGGACTGGAGGTGGCGATGGAACTTCATGGAATGATGCTGCAAACTGGGATACTGGAGAAGTACCGGGTGCATCAAATACGGTTTTTATCAATGAAGGAGACACGGTAACTCTCGACGAAGATGTTACTGTTGCGGTACTTAATCTCGATGGCGGTACTTTAACTGGCAGTGGTGGGCTAACGACGACACAAGCCTTAAACTGGACTGGTGGTACGATGTCTGGTAGCGGCAGTACCACCGTCGCTGCAACTGCTACTCTAGAAATTAGCGGTAGTGTAGAAACGTTTCTCTCTGAACGTACATTTATTCATGCTGGTACAGGAACTTTTAGTAGTACCCAGAATCTTACATTTTCTCAAGAAGCAAGCTTTAGTATTGAAGCTGAGGCTAGTTTAGAAATCACTGAAGAAGGTGACTTTGAGTACGATGGTGACGGGACGGCTACTTTTTCTAATGCAGGTACTTTTACTAAGTCGGTAGAAGTAGAAACTTCTTTTAGTGAAAACATTTCCTTTCTCAACACGGGAACTGTTGAATTACAAATTGGAACTTTAATCCTTAATGGTGAAGTTACCGGAAACTGCGATCGCTTCCAAATCTCTGAAGGTGCAATTCTACTTTTTGAGGGAGTAACCAATACTTTCGATACGGAAACTCGTTTTGAAGGAGAAGGTACTGTCGAAGTCAGCGAAAATAGTAATTTTGTCGTTAATGTTGCTACTGCTGTCGGCGATGACGATGACGATGATGATGACGATGACGACGATGACGGCGGTGTCGGTGACGATGATGACGATGATAGCGGCGGTGTCGGTGACGATGATGACGACGACGATGATGACGGCGGTGTCGGTGACGATGATGACGATGATGATGACGGCGGTGTCGGTGACGATGACGACGACGATGACGATGATGATGATGACGACGACGACGATGATGGTGGTAATGATGGAGAAGATCGCCAAGCATTACTCATCGATGTCAATTTCATCAACAACGGTACAGTTGAAGTTAGCAGCGAAGCAGCTTTAGAGTTAGCCTTTAGCGGTGAAATTAGCGGAAATTACCAAATTGGGGCGAATGGCTTTGTTGAATTTAGCGGTGAAACGCAAACTTTTGGTTCCGAAGTAAGTTTTACTGGTGAAGGATCGATCGCTATCGACGCAGAAACTACTTTCACTATTAGTCGAAACTTTACTCTCGATCTTGACTTTTTCAATAGCGGTAGAGTCGTCATCGAAAACGGCGTAATCTTGCTAGTGAATGGTGAAGTAACCGGAAACTGCGATCGCTTCCAGATCGGTGAAGGTGGTAGCCTCACGTTAGGTGGAGAGGAAAATAGTTTCGACACCGAAACCGTTTTTGAAGGAGAAGGTACTTTAGAAATTGAAGAAGGTAGTACCGTAACGGTTACAGAAGCGATCGCGGGTGACGACGACGATGATGACGACGACGACGACGATGACGATGATGACGGCGGCGTAGGTGATGACGACGACGACGACGATGACGATGATGACGGCGGCGTAGGTGACGATGATGACGACGACGACGATGACGATGACGATGACGACGATGACGATGATGACGGCGGCGTAGGTGACGATGACGACGATGACGATGATGACGGCGGCGTAGGTGATGATGACGACGATGACGATGATGACGGCGGCGTAGGTGATGACGACGACGATGACGATGATGACGGCGGTACAGGTGACGACGACGACGATGATGACGACGACGGTAAGAAGTCTCTAACCATCGACACCAACCTTGTCAACAAAGGCACGATCGCGATCGAAACTGGCGCAAGCTTAAATCTCGCTTTCGAGGGCGAAATTACTGGTAATTACGAAATCGATCAAGAGGCGTTTGTCAGCTTAACTGGCGCAGGATTTACTTTCGCTGAAGGAGTTGGTTTCTTTGGTGATGGTATCCTTGAACTAGCCCGAAATAGTTTCCTGAGTATCGAGCGATCGTTTAGTCTAGAAATATTCTTCTCCAGCAGCAGTCTCGTCGAAATTGAAAGCGGAGGCGTACTAACCTTAGCTAAAGGCGCAGAATTTGAAAGCAGCGTCGAAATCTCCCAGGAAGCATCCTTAGAGTTAAACAGTGAAGTAACTTTCGAGGGTGGTACTGACATTCTTGGAGAAGGCTTACTCGAATTACTCGAAGGCGGTACCCTTGTCATTGATATCGGCGACGATGACGACGATGACGATGATGACGGCGGCGTAGGTGATGACGACGATGACGACGACGATGACGATGATGATGACGGCGGTGTCGGTGATGACGACGATGACGACGATGACGACGATGATGACGATGATGACGGTGATGACGATGACGACGATGACGACGATGACGACGATGACGACGATGACGGCGGCGTAGGTGATGACGACGACGATGACGACGACGACGATGATGACGATGACGATGACGATGGCGGAAACGGTGACAAAAAAGATACCGTAACCATCGAAGTTGAGTTTGAAAATAGCGGCAACGTCAAGATCGAAAAAGAAGCGAAATTATCTCTCGCCTTTAGCGGTGAAATCAACGGTAAATACGAAATTTCTACCAACGGTAAACTGCAATTCACAGGCGAAACTCAAACCTTCCGTGAAGGAACAACCATCACCGGACAAGGTTCAGTTGAATCATCCAAGAATCTGACAATCGATCAATCAATCACCATCGAAACTGGATTTGAACAAATCGGTGGAACCCTTACCATCGATAAAGAATTCAGCTTAACCAAGTTTGAATTGTTGTCTGGAAGCTTAGTTGTCAACAAGAATTTCAGCGTCAAGACTTTAATTATCCGAGGTAATGCAGAAGCAATCCAAGGAGAAGAAAACATCACTGCTGACACCTTTATCGAAGCTTTCGATATCAACCTTGACGAAGGTGGAAGCCAAATTTTCGACGACACTAACCTCGAACTGCTAAACACTGATGCTGATGCAAGTGAAGTAGTTTATACTCTCACCGATTTAGCAGATAACGGTACGATCTTCCTCGATGGAGAAGAGTTAGAAGTTGGCGATACCTTCACCCAAGAAGATATCAACAACGGTTTAGTCAGTTACGAGAATGATGGTAGCGATGTTACCGACGACAGCTTTAGCTTTACCGTTGATGATGGTGATGGTACTCCGAGTGAGGAAATCAGCGTTGACTTCACGATTAATGTAGTTAACGATGCACCGATCGCCACTGAAGACGAGTTAAATAGTCCTGATGGTGGACCTGTAACTTTCGATCCTCTGGCTAACGACAGCGATGATGAAGGTGAAGATTTAGAACTCGATCCTGAAAGCATTGCTGGGGCGAATAACGGTACGGTCACGGTTAACGAAGATGGTACGATTACCTATACTCCGAATGCTGGTTTCAACGGTAGCGAAGACTTCACCTATGAAGTTTCTGATGAGCAAGGTAACATCAGCATTGGTACGGTAATTATCAATGTCGGTACAGCCGCTAAGTTCTTTGTTGCTGAAGATGATACAGCGACAACTACACAGGGAACGCCGATTCTGATTGATGTTCTGGCTAACGACACTGATGACGATCGCCGTCCTGAAGATTTGGAAATCGTTCCTGATAGCCTCATTGGGGCTGCTAACGGTACGATTGAAATCACTGAAGATGGTCAGATTCTCTTTACTCCTAATGCCAATTTCTTAGGTAAGGAAGACTTCTATTACCAACTTATTGACGAAGAGGGTAAGGTTGAGACTGCTAAAGTGATTGTTACTGTCGGCGTTGATGATGGTACTGATGACGGTACTGATGACGGTACTGATGACGGTACTGATGATGGAACCGATGATGGTACTGACGATGGTACTGATGACGGTACTGACGATGGAACCGATGACGGTACTGACGATGGAACCGATGATGGTACTGATGATGGAACCGATGACGGTACTGACGACGGTACTACTACTGACGATCCTCTGTTTGGTTCCGATGGTAACGACGTTATCGAAGTTGACGACGACACCAGCAACAGCCTAGTCTTTAGCGGTGACGGAGATGACTTCATCGATGCTTCGGCTGGTAGCAACAACCGCATCTTAGCTGGCGACGGTAACGATGAAATTATTGCTGGTACTGGCGATCGCGTAATTGCTGGTGACGGAGATGACTTCATTGATGCAACCGCAGGTGGCGGTGGTAATCGTCTCTACGGTGGTGACGGTAGCGACGACTTCCTGCTTGGTAGTAATGACCGTTTGGTTGGTGGCGATGATGCAGACCGCTTCTTCGTTACTAGCGGCGGTGGTAACACCATCACAGGTGGCGAAGGTGCTGACCAATTCTGGATTGCTACAGGTGGTAGCTTACCTGATGCAGCCAACACGATTACTGACTTTGAAGTTAGTGTCGATGTCATCGGTTTTGGTGGTACGTTCGCAAATATCAGCGAATTCGCCGATTTGACTTTGACTGTAACTGATGGCAATACCACAGTTTCCGCCCAAGGTCAAGACATTGCTGTCCTTTTAGGTGTTGCAGAAGACCTAACTGCGGATAGCTTTGTTTTCGATAGTTCAGTCACAGTTTAATTCACTTTGACTGCTTAAAAATAGGGGTGACATTTAGTGTTGCCCCTATTTTTTTTCCCTTTGTTGACAATAAAAACGTCAGGTTAATATGAAAAGCAAAATCAGAAAAAACACAAATATTTATGTAGGGGCAGTCCCCCCGTGGCTGCCCCCTGAAAATTAATTTGTAACCAGAATATCTCAATAATTAAATGAATAAAGAACAACTTTGGTTTAGCGATTTTCGTAATGAATTATCTCTCACAACAAAAGAAGAAAAAGCCTTAATTCAATATTTAACTGTAGCTTTATCACAACAACAAAAAAAGGTAAAATTAACTAATAAACTTCAAGAAGATCGCCAACCTCGTTTATTATTTATCTCGCTGAGTGATGGACAAAAAACTGCCAGCGTAATTTTTGGTTCTGGACGTGGGATAATTAAAGCTATCGAGGACGCTATTAGTCAAATTCCTCGTCAACTACAAAATATTAAATGGCTGAAACTAGATATTGTTCAAAGTGTTTTTTCTTTATCTCGTTTGAACTTAAAACGACCTTTATATAAAGCTAGAAGTCTTCAAGGTTTAGCCTTCGATCGCGAATCGAAAATTGCGTTTTTACCTGAAGAATTATTAGCAAATAATTTATTAAATATAAACTTAAATATTCAGCCGCGAAATATTCTTAAATACTTAGAAAATAACTCAGAAAAAACGCAAGCATATCAAAGAATTTTAGCTTCCGATCGCCTCCAAATTTATCGCTTCACCACCACAAGTTTATTCACCGAAAATAATCAATGTATTCCCCTTTATCGCGGTCATCGTTGGTTCGATAAACTCGAACGAGAACAAATTTTAGCGGCTGCTTTTGATGGTGGTGAATATCTCACTCGTGCAATCGAACCTAACGGCAAATTTGTCTATATTTACCAACCAAAAACTAACAATGTCCCCAACAAATATAATATTTTGCGTCACGCCGGGACAATTTATTCGTTGTTAGAATTATACGAAATAACTCAAAATCAGCAATTTTTAATAACAGCAGAAAGCGCGATCGCGTTTCTCTTACAAACCCTCCATCCTTACGAAACCCCCCAAGGTAAGGTGAAATGCGTCGTGGAAGATGGTTTCGTCAAATTAGGAGGAAATGCGCTAGCGGCGATCGCCTTATCTAAATACACACAAGTCACTAAAAGTCAAGAGTATTTAGCAATTATTCAAGAATTAGCAACCTGGATGGCAAGCGTACAAAACGACACAGGCGAATTTGTCGTTCACAAACAATCATACCCCGAAGGCAAAGTTAGGTCTTTCCTCTCCGAATATTACCCTGGAGAAGCAATTTTAGCCATGCTACGGCTTTATCAACTTGACTCTCAAGATAGGTGGTTGGATGTCGCCGCCAATGCTGCTAAATTTTTAATAGAAGTACGCGACTATAATTTACCCGACTCCAAATTACCTCACGATCACTGGCTACTTTACGGCTTAAACGAATTATATCGCGATCGCCCCGAACAATTGTACTTAAATCATGGTTTGAGGTTAGCTCACGCGATCGTAGACAAACAAAATCTTAATCCCAGCTATCCCGATTGGCAAGGAAGCTATTACCAACCCCCCAGATCTACACCCACAGCAACCCGTAGCGAAGGACTTTATGCAGCGTATCAACTAGCAAAATTTGTCGGCAAAGATGAAGACGCAAAAACCTTTTTAGCAGCCATGAAACGAGGAATTAAATTTCAATTACAAACCCAATTTCAACCAGAATCAGTTCTATATTTACCAAATCCGCGCCGCGCGATCGGTGGTTTTCATCGTAGTCTCACGAATTTTGAAATTCGCATCGACTACATCCAGCATAATATTTCTAGTTTGTTAGGTTTGTATCAAATTATATAACTCGTTCCCTGGCTCCGCCGGGGAATGAGATCGGGAGGCTCCGCCTCCATTAAAATCAAGGCAGAGCCTTGGGGTGGCGTACCCAGGCGGAGCCTAGGTACCAGAGTTTCTTTAAAAAATTAAATAATGTTAATTATTGGACAATCTTTCTCTTTCAGCAAGGCGATCGCTACTATTCAATTGTAGTAACCTAACCGTAGTTCTTCCCTCAGCCGTTAGTCCAACTAAGGTTATTTTTTCTAAGCGAAAATGGTCGTTCCACCTTTGAGTACGAGGATGAAACAGAAAACTGAAACTGCCTGTTTCTGGATCTATCGAACCAAGATCAGTTCCTTTGTGACGATTACAACGCCAACAGGAATATGCTAGATTATTAGCCTCAGTCGTACCACCATGTTTCTTAGCAACTATATGGTCAATTTCGTGGGGAAAGAAAGCAACATTTGCAGGTAATAAACAATACTCACATTGATTATTAGCTCTTTCCTCAACAAGTCGCCGTAGTGCATTGGAAATATAGGTTTCGCTCATTATTTAAGCCCTAAACCCCCAAGCTACCCGCTTTCAACATAATTACCAAATGCTCGATCTTTTCAAACTCCTCTAACTCTTTAACTTCCAAAGGAGTAAGTTCACCCGACTTACTGCGAGCAAGCAAAGTTTTCAGACGTGCTTGCATTTCCGTTGTAGGAGAGAAATTAGCAATTTCTTCTGGTGTTGGTTTGCTAGCTAAAAAAGTGAGAATATCGCGATAAATATGAGCAGGAATCGCAGGTTGTTGCAGACTGAGAGTAATTAATTCTGGTAGTCGCTCTCCCACTGCGGCTAATTGCTCGGATAATTCCTCTGATATTTCAATAGTAATAGTTGGCATAAGGGCTTTTAGTTCAAGAATTTGATTATTAATGTAACACAAGCATTATTTCTAACTATTGCTGAAGCTTTTTGAGAAAATTTCGTACAGTTTTACAATCAAAACTTTCTTGACTACAGAAGATTTGTTCAGCTTTTTGGAAATCTTTAATTGCTCCTTTAATATCTCCTTGGTTTCTCTTAGCATTACCCCGGTTTCCATAAGCTTCGGCATAATTAGGGTTAATTTGGAGGGCTTGGTTGTAGTCAACGATTGCACCCTTTAAATCTCCTTGGTCTTTTTTAACTGTACCTCGATTGTTGTAAGCTAAAGCTAAGTTGGGGTTGATTTCGATGGCGCGGTTATAGTCGGCGATCGCACCTTTGACATCTCCTTGACTATACTTAGTATTACCTCGGTTAAAGTAAACTTGAGCATAATTAGGGTTAATTTTAATAGCTCGGTTATAGTCAGCGATTGCACCTTTGACATCTCCTTGGTCAGCTTTAACTATCCCTCTATTGTTGTAAGCTTCGGCATACTTAGAGTTGATTCTCAGGGCGTGGTTGTAGTCAGCGATCGCACCATTTATATCTCCTTGATCGGACTTAGCTAGACCCCGGTTGTAGTAAGCTGTGGCATCATTAGGGTTAATTTGGAGGGCTTGGTTATAGTCAGCGATCGCACCAGCTATATCTCCTTGTTCGTACTTAGCACCACCCCGGTTGAGGTAAACTGCGGCATCATTGGGGTTAATTCTAAGGGCTTGGTTGTAGTCAGCGATCGCAGCTTCTAAATTTCCTTGCTCTTTCTTAGCTAAACCCCGGTTGTTGTAAATCCAAGGATGTTCCGGATTGAGTTTAATTGCCTCATTGTAAGCAGCGATCGCCTCTTCATAGCGTCCTAACTCATCCAGTGCGAAACCTCGCTCTACATAAAGATAAAAGTCTTTAGGGTTAAGCGCAATTGATCGATCGAATGATGCTATTGCTTCTTGATATTTTTCTGAATGAAATAAAGCGTGACCACGCTGCCGCCAAGCTTTGTCAAAATCCGGCTGAATTTGCGTTACTCTGTCAAAGGCTACTATTGCTGCGGGATAGTCTCCCTTGAATGAAAAAGCAATACCCTTGGCATACCAAGCTAGATAAAAGTTTTCATCGAGTTTGATTGCTTGGTCATAAGCTGCAATTGCTTGATCGTACCTAAATATACGCCAGAGAAAATCACCATAAATGAGCCAATCTTCTGCGGTGACATGATTTCCTGCTACTTTGCGTATAAGGAAAGTTTCTAAACTTTCCATCAAAACAATTTCTACTGGTCGTAACTCCGATGGTAGCGATTCATCAATATTCAACCATTCTGTTTTTATATCGACCTTAGCTACGAGACTGAGAAAAGTGCCTACT
This sequence comes from Oscillatoria sp. PMC 1068.18, assembly GCA_035968095.1. Taxonomy (GTDB): domain Bacteria; phylum Cyanobacteriota; class Cyanobacteriia; order Cyanobacteriales; family SIO1D9; genus IIICB1. Next base: position 35,886 of record JAWQFW010000008.1, on the reverse strand, counting down.
GGCACACCTAAACTGTAACCTAGGGGAATGAATTCACCAGAATCAGGACTTTCTTCTCCTTCAGCAAACGCATGAATCCCAATCACTCTTCCTTGGGTATCTAAGACTGCACCACCACTCATCCCGTCGAAAGTCAGATTAGTATAAGTTAAATCGTAACCTGCTCTCAAGGTATGATAAGATTCTGTCTGTAGAGCCGCACTTAGTTCTTTGGTAAAAACTTCTCCCCTACTCAAAACTTGCTTTGGTTTGCCTAAGTAAGTATACTTTGCTCCTGCCCAACCACAGACAAACATCAACTGTTTATCTTCCAAATAATAATCGCCCAGTTCGGCTACTTGATAATTTTCTTGGCTCTTAAACTGCAATACAGCTAAGTCTACCCCAGGTAAGCGCTTCACTGTACTGTAATCAACCTCATAACCTTGACCATCGGGCGTAAATACCTGATATTTGCCTTCATTTCGCACCACATGGTCAGCCGTGAGTACATAATAAGTTTTACCTCGTTTGGCAATAATTACCCCAGAACCATTATCCTGCTCATTCTCAATCCTGACAGTAATTTCCCTACCTATCTGCTGCACCTCTGCGGCTACTCCAGTCAGGTTTTCCGGAGTCAACACATCAAGAAGCGCACTTGAACCATATCCCGGTACAAACGCCACGACAGTAGCAACAGGAATTCCCCAGTTTAAACGCTCCATCTCGGCTTCTTCAGCTTGACTGGGTTCACTTCCGTCACTGTAGCGATAATTCGGTACGAGTGGATAAGCACTAATTCCATTAATTCCAATTACTTCCCCGTAACTATTCAACACTGGACCGCCGCTCATTCCTGGTTGAATTTCGCTCGTGTAACCAATGAGGTAGCCTCCTGCAATGGGTTTCTCTAGTAATTTTTCCACTTTGCCGTTACTAAAACTTATTTTCTCGCTACCATCAGGAAACCCCGCCGCGAGGATTTCTAACTTCTTCTCTGATGAGTCTTCCACTGTAGTAAAATCGGCTAACTGGTAATCTTCCTCTGCTTCAAACTGCAACACAGCTACATCATCTTCTTGTTCGTTATCGATAGTTAGCAATTGCGCTGAGTGAATTTTCCCATCGGCTGTAGCGAGACGAATATTTTCCTGGGAAGCAATGACATGATCGTTCGTAACCACAGTATAAGTTGTACCAGCCTTCGTCACCAGAATACCAGAGCCACTGATATCCCCCGCCATCACTCTAACGGTAATTTTTTCAGCCTTTTCCTGTAATTGCTGCGGTGAAAGTTGGCTGCGGAGTTGTTGTTGCGTCGAAGCCTTGGGGATGCAGCCACCGAGAAACAGCATCGGTGCAGGTAGCAGCAGCAGACTAAGAGAGGTGATTAGTGTAAGGGATGCGCGTTTCATCTTTTTCGTCCTTGCAAGGTTGACTGGAGAGAGGGGTTTGATTCTCGTTCCCTGGCTCCGCTTGGGAGTGATGATGCCGTCACCCTAAAGGGTGCGGCTACAGGGGCAAAGCCCGCCTTCGCGGGCTATTCTCGTTCCCTGGCTCCGCCGGGGAATTAAAACCGGAGGCTCCGCCTCCATTCAAATCAAGGCAGAGCCTTGGGGGAGCGTACCCAGGCGGAGCCTAGGTACGAGAGAGAGGTTTGATTCTCGTTCCCTGGGTCCGCCGGGGAATGAAACCAGGAGGCTGTGCCTCCATTCACATCAAGGGAGAGCCTTGGGGGAACGTACCCAGGCGGAGCCTAGGTACGAGGGAAAGAGGGCAACCACGGGGGGTTTGCCCCTACTCCTTCTCCACCGGAGCAGTCTCAAGAAACTGCTCAATATCCACTTCCACGTAACGCTGTCCATCCCCAGCGCTATTTTGCCGCAAACCGCCCACAGCGCGACCATTCAGCGTACCTTCCAACTGTTCCAAAATCGCTAAACCATCATCATTAGGGTGCAGCGTAAACAACAAATCTGCACAGTCGCCATTAAATTCACGGGCGGTGCAAATTACAGGTTGATTATTCATCCTCCCATTAGTAACAAACTTGACGCTATCGTTGTCGTAAGCGGTTTGAAATCGTGGCGATACTTCTGCACACCGCTTTTGGGGAGGATAACCAGTGAAAATGTCTCTCTCCCAGCGAATCACCGCAATCTTACCTCGCGAGTTCCAGCCAAAGGTAGTAGGTAAATCTTGGTTGGTCGTTTTATCGAAACCTTCGTCGCAGATAAAGCGTACTGGCTGAGTGGGGTTGGCTTGTTCAGTGACAGGCGGAGTATCGGCGCTTGAGCGGCAACTGCTGACTAAAAGAGCTACTGCTGCTGCTGTTGCAAAGGCGGTGATTAATTTGTTCATAATTCCGCAGGCAGGCAAATTTTCTTTTAAGCTAACATATCGTTTTCCGGAATGTCATTAAGTGATTCTCGCTCGGCTCTGACAGAAATATCTCGTTCCCTGGCTCCGCCGGGGAATGAAATTGGGAGGCTGGTGCCTCCG
>JAWQFW010000008.1:0-33302 GCA_035968095.1 Oscillatoria sp. PMC 1068.18 | reverse complement strand
TTCAAATCAAGGCAGAGCCTTGGGTGTGCGTCCCCAGGCGGAGCCTAGGGACGAGGTAAGGGGTGGGAGTCGAGGCAGAAATATCTCGTTCCCTGGCTCCGCCGGGGAATGAAATTCGGAGGCTGGTGCCTCCGTTCAAATCAAGGCAGAGCCTTGGGTGTGCGTCCCCAGGCGGAGCCTAGGGACGAGAGAGGGGGTGGGGGTGCGTCCCCAGGCGGAGTCTAGGGACGAGGTAAGGGGTTGCCCCTACCTAAGCGATGCGCGTAATTGGTAACTACCTAATTCGCTATCAAACGAGGTCGCGGTCAGGAAATAAGTGCCATTTTCCGGTAAAATTACTTGAAGGTGAGCGTTACGATTATCGGGGGCAATATCCTCATTTCTGTCGATTTCATTACCCTCAGTGTCTCTTAAAATTAAGCCAGGATCGATCGCGTCGCTGGTGATTTCGATCGAGATTTCTTGACCTTGACGACCGGAAAAAACATAAGTGTCGGTGAGGTTTTTGTCTAAGGGGTTCTCGCTGCGATCGCCATTTTCTATTTCACCATTTACTACTTTTCCATTCAGGGGAAGTCGTGGATAAGGAGAAAGCGACTGACTGAAGAAAATCTTACCTAATATTCCCCCGAAAATCGCTACCAAAATTACCGCAATCCCACCAATTAACCATTTCTTATGCGGTTTTGGTTTTGGCTGTAATCCTTGCACCGCTTGTAATGCTTCTTTAGCGGAAGAATAGCGTTGACGATAATCATGTCGCACCATTTTATCAAGAATTGCCGCTAATTTATCGCTAACATTAGCGTGTTCTCGCCAGATAATTTCTCCTTGATTATCTTGTTTAAATCCTAAACTCGATGGTAAACTTGGGTTAATACCTGTTAAGGCAAATAAAGCAACTTTTCCCACTGCATAAACATCGCTACTTAACTTGGGGTTGCCTGCACTTTGTTCGTGCGGAATATAACCAGGAGTACCAATAGGAATTGTTCCTGATTGTCCTAAAGTTGTAACTTCTTTGACTGCACCAAAATCAATTAAAACTAATTTTTGGTCAGATTGTCGGCGAATAATATTTTCTGGTTTGATATCCCGATGAATTACACCATTTTTATGAACAAATGCGAGAACTTCTAATAAATCTAGCAGAAGATTAATTACTTTCGCTTCAGTTAATTTATTACCAAATTGAAGCTCTTTTGTCAAGGTATTTCCGGCGATAAATTCCTGGACGAGATAGAATTCCTTATTTTCCTCAAAATGAGCTAATAATCGAGGAATTTGTGAATCTTCGCCCAACTTTTCTAAAGTTTCCGCTTCCCGAATAAAAAGTTCTTGTGCTTTTTGTACAAATGCCGGATCTTTGCGATAGGGTTTGAGTTTTTTGACGACGCAGATAGGATTTCCAGGACGTTTGGTATCTTCGGCGATAAAGGTATGTCCAAAACCGCCTTTACCTAAATCTTTCGTAATTAGATAGCGTCCGTCTAAAACTTGTCTAATCATGATTTTAGGGGAGTTATGCTGGCGAGGAATAATTTATTCTAGCCTAACTTACCTCGAAAACCAGTAATAACCCGACTGCCATCTTTGAGGATATGAACCTCGATTTGGTCGCTTGCCCAACTAATTTTATCTTCAAAAGCAGGATTGAAGATATGAATTTTTTGATTCCGAGAAGATACGGGAGAATCAGGGGAATTAATCGCTAAAGATTGTACATAAGGTCTGTCGATGAGAATGTCTAACTGGGGGAGTAATTTTGCTGCGCCGGGAGGGGCTTTTGGCGATCGCAACTCGGCTAAAGTAAATCCGGTGAAAGACATTACATTTAAGCCTTTAGCTTTAAGTTTTGCGGCTAATTCTGCTAAAGCTGTTGCTTGCCAAAAAGGTTCACCCCCGGAAAAGGTTACGCCTTGATTGCTGGAATTGCTGAGGATTTTTTCGGCAAGTTCTTCAACAGAAAATAACTGATTAATTTCAAATGACCAAGATTGAGTATTAAAGCATCCTAAACATTCTCGCGCACATCCTTGCACCCAAACAACTGCACGACAACCGGGTTCGTTGACTTCTGATTCATCAACATAACCCATAACATTTAGATAGCCAGGAGGAATTTCCGGAAGGGTAGGATTGCTCATTTTGCTTATTTTTCCTCTCAGTTATTGTCAGTTAGTTCTGCCATTAATTCTGCCACCGAAATCATTTTTTGGCTACGTCCTGCTTTAGCGCCCGCAAAGATTAAACCATTGTCTACATTGCCACGAACGGCATTATCTAAAGCTTGAATAATACAGTAGGTTTCTTGGGAATCTCGACAGCGACAATTTTGTAGACAATTAGCAAGACAGCGTTTTTCGAGATCGGGGGAATTGGCGATCGCTTTTTCGGCAAAGGCATTTTTTAAAGCCCGCCCAGGCATTCCTACGGGACTGGGGACAATGACGACATCTTCTGGGGTAGCATGAAGATGAAATTCTTTGTAGCGAATATCTGCGTCGCATTCATGAGTGGTAATAAAGCGAGTGCCAATTTGTACGCCACTTGCTCCCAAGGCTAACACGCGATCGATATCTGTGCGATCCCAAACACCCCCAGCCGCAATGATGGGAATATTTACGCCAAGTTCGTCACGCAAATATTTAACTAATTGGGGAAGAATTTGTGCGTCGGAAAAAGCCGGATTTGCTAATTCTTCTTTTTTAACTCCTAAATGTCCCCCGGCGGTTTGAGGATTTTCGACAATAAAAGCATCAGGAAGCCGTTGGTGGTTACGTTCCCAACGCCGACAAATCAATTTCGCCGCGCGATCGCTAGAAATAATTGGTACTAAGGCAACATCAGGATGATTAGCTGTATATTCTGGCAAATTCATCGGTAAACCTGCACCAGAAATAATCAAATTTGCCCCATTTTCCGCAGCAGTACGAACCAGAGTTTCATAGTCTCGCGCTGCCACCATTATATTAACACCAATAATTCCATCAGGACTCAATGAACGCGCTTTTTTCAGTTCGTCAATTAAAGCTAAACGATTAGCTGCAAAGAACTGTTCTTGTCTCCGTTTAACCTTTTTTTCTTGACGGTCGAAATAAGGTGATTTTAATCCTAAACCTACGGCTGAAATTACCCCAATTCCGCCAGCGTTAGCAACTGCACTCGCTAAATTCGCACCAGAAATTCTGATTCCCATTCCTCCTTGAATAATGGGATATTTAGGACTATATTTGCCGATGCGAAGAGTTGTAAGAGTTTTCATATTTTGCCTTTCTCTACTGGAGAACTGAATAAGTTTTCGACTTGATTTTGGTGGGTTTGGTAGCATTATAAAAATACAATTAAGTTTGAAGAGAATTCAAGCAAATTTTCTTGATACTGAATTCTCTTTTACCACCTAAACTAAATTGCTTTGGAAAATTTTTCCAGTTGTTTATGTTGCAAGTAAGTATCAAACACAGAAGCGATATTCCGAATTAATAAACGCCCCCTAGCGGTGACGACAATACTATCGGGAAATAGTTCTACTAAGCCATCATTTGCTAACAAAGCTAGGCTAAGTAATTCTCCCGCGAAATAATCATCAAAATTGAGATAATATCGCGTCTCGAATTCAGACTTATCTAACTGAAATTGACACATCAACTCCATAATTGCCGCGCGACGAATGAGGTCATCGCGATGCAGATTTACTCCTTTTTCTAAAGGCAAAATTTCACTATCGATTGCTTTGTAGTAGTCTTTTAAACGCTTGTTATTTTGAGCATAAACTGTTTGTAACATACTAATCGAACTAATACCAAAACCAAATAAATCTGATTCTGGTTTTGTCGTATAACCTTGAAAATTCCGGTGTAGCTTTCCTTCCCGTTGCGCGATCGCTAGTTCATCATTTGGTTTCGCAAAGTGATCCATGCCAATAAAAACATAACCTTTTTCGGTTAATTCATCAATGGTAAAATGAAAAATATTTAGTTTTTCTTGGGCTTGGGGTAATGCTTTTTTAGGAATGCGTTTTTGCACTGGTTTTAACCAGGGAACGTAAGCAAAATTAAAGACAGCAATGCGATCGGGATTTAGTTTGATTGTCTTTTGAATTGTGTCTGCAAAGGTGACTAAAGTTTGATATGGTAAGCCATAAATTAAATCAACATTTACGCTTTCAAAACCTACTTCTCGAATCCATTCCATGACTTGAAACAGCATGGTTTCTGATTGAATTCGATTGATTGCTGCTTGGACTTGAGGATTAAAGTCTTGAATCCCAAAACTAATTCGATTAAAGCCTAAATCTTTCAGCAAAAGGAGATAATTTTTGTCTACATTTTTGGGATTAATTTCAATGGAAATTTCCGCGCGATCGCTGAAGTTAAAATTTTCGTTAAGAATTGTCCATAATTTCTCAACTTGATCTAAGTTTAAATAATTTGGTGTACCGCCACCCCAATGCAGTTGATCGACTTGACGTTTGGGGTCGATTTCCGAAGCAACTTTGGTGATATTTTGAGCAATATAGTTTAAGTAGGGATCGACAACTTCTTGGCGTTGGGTAATAATTGTATTGCAGCCACAGAAGTAGCAAGGTGTGTCACAGAAAGGAATGTGACAGTAGAGAGAAAGTGGAATTTTTTGGGAATTTCCGGCTGCGATCGCGTTATGAAAGTCGGTTTCAGTAAAGTTTTCTGTTAATTCTGTTGCAGGTGGATAGCTGGTATAACGAGGTAGTGGTTTGTCATATTTGATTAGTAAATCTGAATCAAATTTTACTTTCTGGGACAAAACTTTCATCTTCTAAATTACCTTTGGCTGAGAAAAAAGAGAACAAAAATTTGCTTGTGTCGCTAAGTAGTTGAAATGACAAGCGACAGTTAATTTATCAAGGGAATTGACAACTATCCGAAAATATGTTAAATACTGAAAAATTTGCTTTTTATGTTGATTTACAAACCGATTTTGTGTCAAGTTGATTTTCGGATAGTTGGTTGATTTTTTATTGACAAAATCAATTAATTATGCTTGCCTATTATTTCTAGGCACTAACTAACTCTTCTGACGTATTTCTCGGTCTATTTTGATTAACAATTGCCTCGAAAACATCTGGATCGAGTGAAGCTTTCACCTCTGCTTCTAAGTCATGCAAAAGGTTACGATTGAGCGTAAAAACGTAATTTGCTTCATCAACAATTTTTTGCACCATTGCTTCATCAACAGGTAGCGAATCCAAGGCTTGGCGGTACTTTCGCTTTGCTTCTACTGTAGGAATCAGGTCAAATTCATAAAATTTAGTACCACGATCTAAAGGTAAATCAAGTGCTGAACGAACAATATTTCTTAATCCTTGTCCTCCCGAAAGATCGCCTAAATACCGCACGTAGGAATGAGCGACTAAAAGTGCAGGTTCGGTATTAGCTATTTGATGAATCTGGTTAACATAAGCTTTTCCTGCTTCAGCAGCACTAATTAAATTTTGCCAGTTATCACCATAATAAAAAGCTAAATCTGCTTCTAAATTAGCTTGGCGGTTTAATTCGGGAAAGTAAATTAAACTAACTACGGGATGATTGGAATGACGTAGTAGTTCTTCTTCTAAAGCATTGTAAACAAAATACAAATTCCCCAATAATTTCCGGAAGGATTGTTTAGTAACAATTCCTTTGAGGAAACATTTCATAAATGCCGTATTTTCGGTGGCGGTGTGAGACTCTTTCGTTCCTGCTCGTAGACTGATAGCGAGGTTGTTACTCATGTTCAATTCCTCATCAAAACAGTAGGGAGGTTAGGCGATCGCATTCTCTCGCGAACCTCTTTAATAACTTTATAGTGATTAAAAGATTTTGGGAAATAATTTATCATAACTTAACAAAGTAGCTGAGTTATAGACTGGGAAAGTAAAGGAGAGTCAGGCTTTGCTAACCCAAAGGTAAAATTATTGCCAACAAGTATTGCAATGATGCTGAAAAACTTGTATAACTTAATAGTTATCAAAATTTGTTGCAGGGATTGAAAAACTCATGGTTACTGCTCCCCCTCCAGTAAAAACCGCAGAAGTCAATTCAGAGATTCAAGAAACAGCACTTACGCCGAGGTTTTACATCACCGACTTTGAAGCGGCGGCGAAGTTGGATCTCTCGGCTCGGCAAAGTGATTTAGAAGTGATGTTAAACGAAATGCGGGCAGATTATAACCGCTATCATTTTGTCCGCAATGACCAGTTTAAACAGACTTGGGAGCATATCGATCCAGAAACTCGTTCTGCATTCAAAGAATTTCTCCAACGCTCCTGCATTTCTGAATTTTCGGGATTTTTACTATTTAAAGAATTATCCCGTCATTTGAAAGAGCGTAATCCCTTACTAGCAGAAATTTTCCATTTAATGGCTCGCGACGAAGCCCGTCACGCCGGATTTTTAAACAAGGCGATGAGCGATTTTAATTTTTCGTTAGATTTACGGGATCTCACCAAATCTCGCACCTATACATTTTTCCCGCTTTCCTGGGTAATTTATACCGTTTACCTCTCGGAAAAAATCGGTTACTGGCGTTACATCATTATGTTCCGTCACTTAGAAGCGCATCCAGAAAACAAATTTTATCCTCTGTTTAACTATTTCGAGAGTTGGTGTCAAGACGAAAACCGCCACGGAGATATTTTTAAAGTATTGTTGCGATCGCAGCCTCAACTGTGGAATAATTGGCGAGCAAAATTGTGGATTCGCTTCTTTCTCCTGAGTGTATTTGCTACCCACACGATGACAGTCCACGAGCGATCGGGTTTTTATGAGTCTGTGGGTTTAGATCCTACCGAGTACGATCGCCAAGTGCTAGAAAAAACTAACGAAACTGCTGGAAGAGCCTTTCCACTGATTTTAAACCTCAAACACCCGCAATTTTTCCGTCGATTGTACCGTTGCTCCGACTACAACCAAAAATTAGGCGAAATTGGCAAATCCAAGCAGCCTAAAGTTATCAAACTCTTACGTCAACTTCCTTTCTTCGGTGCAATCATTTGGAATTTATTACGACTTTATTTTATTAAACCGATTGAAGTTGAATCTTTACTCGGTACAGTTCGTTAATTTCTCTAATTGTCCAAAAGGGCGCGAAGTTTTGCGCCCTGGGCTGCTCATATTTTGAGACGCGATCTAGCTGATTGATTTAAATTGAGTACCGTCAGGCATAATCGCACCTTCAAAAAGAGCGCGATCGCAGATAGTTCCCGTTAAGTCTGCACCTTGCAAATTAGCTTTGACCAAAATCGCACCGCTCAAGTCAGCATAACTCAAATCTGCACCTTGAAGATTAGCTTCACTCAGATCGGTAGCGATCGCATTCTGTCGGCTTCCTAAACTTAAATTAGCTCTACAAAGTCTGGCTTTCTCTAAATTAGCTTTGACCAAAATCGCACCGCTAATTTTCGCATAACTTAAATCAGCATAACTCAAATTAGCTGCTTCTAAATCCGTTCTCCGATCTGGACTCGGTTGCAAATCTGCTTCAAATAAAATCGCTTTGGAGAGGTTAGCCTGACTCAAATTCGCCCCATTCAAGATAACTTTACTGAGATTAGCTGCCTCTAAACAAGCTTTTCTGAGTTTAGCGTTACTTAAATCTGCCTCACGCAACCGAGCTTTCGATAAATCTGCTTCGCTTAAATCTGTTCCCCAAAGCAAAGCTTCACTAAAATCTGCTTCAATCAGTTGATTCTGACTAAAATTAGTACGACCTAATCTGGCTTGGCGAAAATCACTGTAACTAAAATTTGCACCCTGCAAATTAAGCTTAATTAATTCTGCCTCAACCAGTTTAAGCTGAGAAAAATTACGTTGTCCTTGTTCATAGCGTGTCAGAATTTCCGGAACATCCATATTAATTCACTTTGACTACTCGTGTTTGTCTTCGAGAATATCAGTTAGTTGGTGGAGGATTTCGCGATTTCTCGCCATTCCAGGAGAACGGGAAAAGGAATTTTAATCTGATGTGAGGCAGATTTGATCGGCAAAATTAGTTTAATTGACTGAGTTTGAGCTAATTGAGGCAGAATTTCCTGTAAGTCATATTCACCTACATTAGCAGCCGGAGAAACTGCCGCAAAGCGATCGCCTCCCAAAAAACTTTTCCCGTCTGAACTACGCAAAGTTAAAGCTTGGGGATGAGTAAATTCCGCTACACCAGGAAACCCCACCAAGCGCAAGCTAAGTTCTGCAACTGTAGCGTTTTTCACCCGCTTAAATAATATCAATTGCCAAGCTTGTCCGCGATCGTCGCGCAGAGTATGACGAGATTGATACAGCATTTGTCCGGGGGCTTCTTCTTGCTGTCGAATCGCAGCCCAAGCGGGTTCCGAACTAGCCCAACTCCAGCCCAACAGCAGCATTAAACTTAAAACTAAAGATAAAATCAAGCGCATGAGCTATTTTCCTTTTGTAAAAACTCTGGTAGACGAAAGATGCGTGGAAATTAAATAAACCGCTCAAATTCGGCTGCTTGTTGTTGGATGCGATCCCCGACGCGATCGCAAACTAACTCACATAGCTCAAAAATAATCGGATCGCTAATTTCGTAATAAACGCTTACCCCTTGAGGCTGACGAGATAAAAGCCCTGCTTGAGTGAACATTTTCAGATGTTTAGACAAATTTGCCTGTCCCAACCCCGTTGCTTCACCAAGTTCCGTCACATCCATTGCTCCCAATCTCAAACAGCTTAAAATTTGCAACCGACTCACTGCGGAGAGGACTTGAAAATATTCAGCAATGGGAGCCAAGTTTTCTGGAGTTCTTTTAGGTGAAACAGATTTTTGCATAACGGAACTGGGATTTACTAACTTCATTAAATTCCTCTCTTATATTTTAGTCAATTCTTCGCCTTGCTCGCTCAATTATTTTTAGACCAAATTAAAAGAAAGTCTAGTCAAGTTATTACATGTCTGTATCTACAGCACACGCTCATCTTTCCCTGTTTGCAGTTTACGCACTTTTCCCAAAATTCAACCTGAATTTGTTTTTTGAACAACTTGATTTCTCCCCTGTTTTTTAGCTTGATAAAGTGCTTCATCAGCTAAAGCGACAAAAGCTGAACTATTCAAATCGCCCGTCGGAATTTTACTCACAACACCCACACTTAAAGTTACATATTTACTAACTAAAGAATGTTGATGCACAATTTTTAAATTCTCGACCAACGAACGAATAGTTTCAGCAACATACATAGCTCCTTCTGCGTCTGTATTTGGCAAAATTATCGCAAATTCTTCACCACCATAACGAGTAACTAAATCTCCAGGACGTTTAACGTTTTTTTCGAGCGCTTGAGCAACTTGTTTTAAACAATCATCTCCAGCAAGATGACCATAAGCATCGTTATAATTTTTGAAAAAATCAACATCACATAAAAGTAGAGACAAAGGTAACTTTTCCCGAAACATTCGCCGCCACTCGCTGTGTAAATATTCATCAAATTTACGGCGATTAGCCACTCCGGTTAAACCATCAATATTAGCAATTCTTTTTAATTCTTGATTTACTTCTCGAATAGCTGCTTCAGCTTTTTTTTGTTGAATGAATGAACCTAATTGATTAGCTACTGCTTCAACTAACTCAATTAAATGGGGTTCTTTTTTCAAAGAAGTTTGTTTGTACAAAACGATAATAGCTAAGACAAGATCATCAACAATAATTGGCACACCAAAAGTTGCTTTTAAGTTAACTTCGTCTGCTATTCGAGAACGAATACAAATTTTTTTAGATACATTAGAAATATCTTCTATCCATTCTGGTTTTTGAGATAACCAAATCCTTCCAGCAAGTCCCACATTAGGTGCAAAAGTTAGCTTTTCGCTTTTTTGGCGAAATTTTCTGAGAGAGGAATTACGTCCATACCAACCTCGACTTGATTCGAGCATAGTCCCTTGTTCGTTAGGAATCCAAGCTTCACCAAAGTCCCAGTTAATTATTTCACAAACTTGACGTAAAGTTACTTCTAAAGCAGCATGAAAATCCGGTGAGTTACTAATAGCTTTGCTGGTAGTTAACAAAAAACGAATTTCGGCTTCTACTCGTTTGCGTTCTTCAATTTCTTGTTGAAGAATTAGGTTTTGTAAAGCAAGCTTTCGAGTTTGTTGTTGCAGTTGATTTTGGAGATTTTTGCGAGCAATTTGATTTTCAACACGCGCTAATACTTCGGGAAATTGAAATGGTTTAGTAATATAATCCGAACCACCTACTTCAAAAGCTTTTACTTTATCTACTGCTTCGTTAAGTGCGCTCAAAAAAATGATCGGAATTTCACTGGTTTCTGGATTTGCTTTTAATTGTTTACAAACTTCAAAACCGTTAATTTCTGGCATATTAATATCGAGTAAAATAAGTTCTGGATGTGTAGTTCTGACGGCAGTCAAAGCCAGTTGCCCGTTGATAGCTTTGCGTACTTTATATCCTTTTTCAACGAGCAGAGTAGCTAAAAGCCGTAAATTGTGAGGATTGTCATCTACAATTAAAAGGTCGCCTTTGGTAAGTAACTTCTCGTGATTCATTGAGAGTTATTTGCTGATGTTTAATTCACTAACAAAAAATAACAGTTGAGCTTGCTGACAATTACAATATAACAGTAATAGTTTAAATTCATTTTTAGGAAGCAGACAAGAGCGATCGCGCAACTATTGGCGATAATTATCTGTATGGCTAAACAACGATTTTACTCCTAGAAGCGGCTAACATGAGGATTTTCTCAAGCTGTGAGCTTCTTTTCTAGCTGGAGCGCGATCGCGCTAATCTCAGCTACCTCTTATATTTTACGAAAAATTGGTCAAAAAACTCCGTACCTTCATAAGTGGGAAGAAGTTTCAACGAAAATTTAGCGTCTGAGACACTAGCTAGACACTTTTTCCTAAATCTCGAAAATTAGCTGCTTCTCAAAAGATTTTTCGCAATTTATATTTTCATTCGTAGGGAAAAAAGTAACAATCTTTACCAATGAAGTCAATGATCCGGAATATATCGTAACAGCTTATCTTCCTAGACTAGCAATTTAGACAGATAACTTTACCTTCCTTTGGTAAAATTTATGCAGTGTGTAAGACGAATTTGCTTTGGCTACGCTACATAAAATTGTGTAGAGACGTTGCAGACAACGTTTCTACAAGCTCTGTATCTTTAGCATTCATTTATGAAAATGGTATAATTTGTCAACACGGCGAAACCCAACCCTGACAAGTAACTTTTACCTGAGAAAAAATTGTTTTCTAGCTATTTTGCAACAAGCATCAGCAGCAACTTGCGCTAATTGTAGAGATTACTACTTAAGCAAATCTGTAACTGAAGAAAAAAAACAACACCTTGAGGAAATTAGCTTATTTTTACACTAATTGTCGTAAAATTATTCCTTGATCAAAAACATTACCATCTGTACCAATACCCTTAACCACAATTAAATCTGGATAAACATCATAAGCAGCAAAACTCAAACGAGAGGCTGAATATGCAGTCCAGCTTGAACTTTCTACAGGTCGATTTCCTGCACCTGCACCAGAAATTAAATAAGTTGTACCGTCAATTGGATTAGTTCGCTCATAATGATGTTCATGACCATTTATATACAATTGTACGCCATATTTTTTAAACAACGGCGTTAATTTAGGTACTAAATTTTCATTGAATCCATATACACCAGAAGCATATAATTGATGATGACCAAAAACAATTTTCCAAGGTGCATTACTCTGGCTTAATTCGCTTTCTAACCAAGCTAATTCAGTTTTCCAGTCAGCATTATTATTAGTATCAAGCGCAAAATATTGTACTGGGTCGGTGCGAAAAGTATAATATCTTTGTCCCTGCATATTAAAGTTAGGATAAAGAGTTTGTGGGACACCATTGTCGGTACGAATATCATGATTTCCTAAACTAGCTTGAAACTTCACTCCTTGCTCTAATAAAAATTTATAAGGACGTTCAAAAACCAAGTTAATTTTTTCAATTTCCCCATTATTATAAATATTATCTCCTACCATAATTACGAGGGGAAAAGGATTTTCCTGGTAATATTGATTCATCGCTTTAGCGACTGCATATTGACCCTCTGCACCCGTTCCAGTGTCGCCGATAGAAACAAAACGTAATAATGGTTCTTCTGAAGGAATTTCTATCTCTGAGTTCAATAATCTAGCCGCAGAATTGGCTGTATTGAGAGAATTATTGTCAGTAAAAATTTTACTTAAACTAGCAAAACCCAATCCACCAAGGGTACTAAGAATTAAGAATTTGCGACGTTTAATTTTCATTGGTAGTTTTTGTTACGAGATTGCAGATAAAATCAACTGGGAGTGACCAGCTAATAGTTTACCCTATAATTCTCTTAATCAGTAATTTCTATTTCCTAAGATAGAGTGAGGTTCATTAAATAAGATTAAGGAAGTTTGTAGGGAGTTAATTACCTCTGTGGTTACGTCACTTACAGCTAATCCTCCCAGAGTGCGACGACGTTGCGATCGCATAACGATCGCGTCTGTGGTTTTCGCCTCGTTTAAAATTGTTGTAGAAACATTATCGTGGCTAATAACTTTGACCTCAGTGTTAAAATTTTCAAATAATTCTTGCTTAATTGTCTCTATTTGTGCTACTGAAGTTTGTGGCGGACATACGTGCAAGACGGTTACTTTTCCTTGGTTAGTATCAGCCAAAAGTTGTGCAAATCTGACTGTGCGTACTGTTTGGGGAGTTAAGTTTTTCACAGGAACTAAAATTTCGGTGAGATAAATTGGTTCCTTGAGTAAGCGTAGCACAACCACAGGACAATGGGAAGCCCAAATTACGCGATCGATAACGTTACCAAAAAGACGCGATTTTAAATCAATTTCTTCACTCCAACCCATAACAATTAAGCTAGCATCTTCTTCACGTGCAAGCAGCGTAATTCCTTGGGCTACACTATCAGCAATTCGCAAAACGGGTTTAGCTTCGACGCTAAATTCGGCACTAATTTCTGTAGCTTTTTTTAATAATTGACGACAATATTGTAAGCTTACTGTTAATTCGGGGTCGTCTAAATTACTGTGATTTTCAGCCACAGATAGTGGGACAATTTTCCCTGATTCATGACTGGCTACTAATGCCGCCATTTCTATCAAATCTCTTTCGGTTTGAGGATTATAAACTGGAACAATTACTTTAAATTCTTTAGTAATTTTATTTGTGGTTTCTTCTCGGTCTTCCCACCAAAGCGAACTTGTTTTTTTGTCTAACTTAGGTTGTATTTGAGGTAGTTTTGGGGCAAATTTAGCTGTCAACGTTGGTCCAAGAATTGCTGTCACTAACATTAAGACAATTACACCGTTAAAAACTGCTTTAGTTAATAAACCAACTTGATAACCAACTAAGGCTGCGGCTAATGTTGCTGCGACTTGTGGTAAAGACAAAGACCACATTACCATTGTCTCGTTCCAATTGTAATGATAAAGTAGTTTTGTTACCAAGGCGGCGAGGAATTTACTAATAATTAATCCGACAACAATAGCAACAGTTAAAGCCAAGCTAGTTGTTAAACTCTCAGCAAACGCAGGTAAATCTAAAAGTAAGCCCATATCAATAAAGAAAAAGGGAATAAATAACACACTTCCGACAAATTCGACTTTTTCTTTGACTGGCGATTTGCCGACTACTTCGTTAACTGCTAAACCTGCTAAAAATGCGCCGACAATTTTATCAATATTGATAATTTGCGCTCCCACTGAGGCAATAAAAACTACTAGCAAAACAAATAAAAATTGATTACTTTCTTCATCTCCTGTGCGGCGAAAATATTCTTTTCCAGCTTTAGCAAAACCGAACAAAATCAGCATTGAGTATATAGCTAGAGAACCTAATTGGATGCTTAGACTATAGATAGAAAATTCACCAGCGTTGATAGAAACGCAAATAGCTAGTACCAATAAAGCACTAATATCGGTGAAGATTGTCGCACCAATAGTGACAATAACTGATTCAGCATCTACTAATCCTAAACGCTGGATAATTGGATAACCTAATAGGGTATGCGAAGCAAATAAAGAACCGATTAAAATTGACGCATTGATGCCAAAATTAAAGGTTAATCCGACTAAAGTTCCGATAATTAACGGAATTACAAATGTACAAAAACCAAAAGCTAAAGAACGATTTTTGTTTTGCCGAAATTGCTGCAAGTCTATTTCTAATCCTGCGACAAACATTAAGTAAATTTTGCCAATGTCTGATAGCAGTTGCATTGTCTCACTTTCGGGACTAACTAAGCCTAAACCGCTACTCCCAAGGGCTACTCCTGCTACTAATAAACCAACTAATCCGGGGAGTCTTAGCTTTTCAAACCAAGGGGGAATCGTAAAAATTACGAAGAGCAGAATAGTAAAAGAGACTAAGGGACTTTTGGCTAAAAATTCTTGTATTAATTCCATGTAAATTTAAGAATTTGAGTTTCTAGTTTGATTAATTTATTTAACTTGATTTAGTTGAAGTTAAAATAGATTTCTCGAAAATTCGGCAATTGTAGCGGTCTGTTGCATCTTTGCCGCGATCGCCATCAGCTATTGCTCAATCTAATTTGCTCTTGTTGATTCGATTCATTAAATTTTGTAACGGATATGGTAATTTAGAGCAAATAAATGGTTTGGCATAGTTTGGCTGTCGCTCGCGTTAGGAAAACTCGGTGTCGGTAGTTAGTAGCAGCGATCGCGGATTTTTTGTTCTCCTGTTTGGTAAAAATTTTCTATTAATTAAATATACATCTCGCTAACAAATTTGTATCCTGTTTGACAAAATAATTATGTCTTATCTCAACCCACAGCCAACAAAGAGTTTAACTATCGATGCTTTAGCTGTAGCCATTTACAAAAATCCCACCAAACTAGCCCAGGCGGCGGCACAAACGGTACAAAACTACTTACAGGATGTTTTGAGTCAAAAAGAAACGGCAACGGTAATTTGGGCGACAGGAAGCTCACAACTCAAGTTTTTGGCAGCTTTAACTGCTTTGGGAGGTGTAAACTGGAACCGTGTGACCTGTTTTCATTTGGACGAATATTTGGGAATTAAACCGACACATCCGGCTAGTTTTCGTTCTTATTTGCAGGAAAAAGTCGAAAATGTGCTGCAAACAGGAAAATTTGCTTATCTCGAAGGTAACACCAAGGAACCACTGCGAGAGTGCGATCGCTACGCTAAACTAATCCAAGCACAACCAATCGACCTTTGTTTTCTCGGAGTTGGTGAAAACGGACATCTAGCTTTCAACGAACCCAATTTAGCCGATCTTCATGACCCTGATCCGGTAAAACTGGTAAAGTTAGCCAAAGCGACTCGTCAGCAACAAATCACTACAGGTTATTTTCCCAAACTTACTGCTGTACCCAAGTATGCTTTTACACTTACTATCCCCACAATTTTATCAGCCCAAAAAATTATTTGTCTCGCTCCCCAAAAACGAAAAAGTTCTATCATTAGAGAGATGCTAACGGGGAAAATTAGTTCTGCTTGTCCAGCTTCTTTTCTCCGTCAACATCCTCATGCTAGCTTATTTTTGGATACAGCAGCCGCGAGTTTACTTGAATTTTCTTAACTTTCAACTCTCCCCATTTGAATTACTTTTCCTGACTTTTTCGTGAGGTTGCAGAAAAGTTTTTTGGATCTTCTTTCAAGGATTTTATTTTGAATTTTACTTACGATTCTCAGCCAAACTCGTTCTCTGTTTGATAAGTAATCTTTCCTGATAAACCAAAATGATCTGAAGGAAAAACATTTCTGAGTTTCGCTGAAATTGGTTCTCTTCCCAGCAGGCGAATTGCATTTGCTTGCCAACCCGGATATGATGAACGAAGTAAAATGCGATCGAAGCGTACTTGTTTAGCTTTTCCTTTTTGTTCTAACCTCATCAAATTAATGTCAGTATCTTCCGTATAACCTGGTTCATCTCTTCGCAAAACTGACCAAATATCCTGGTACTTCCTGTCAATTTTCGCATTTTCTTCCGTCCAAGAAGCACAAAAATTGAAGTCTCCCATTAAGATAGCATGATTTCCATTTTCCATCGCGGGAAATATTTCTGCAAGTTGTTTTTCTCGTCGAGATGCGCAATATTTTTTGCTTGACAAGTGAACTACTCCAATTTGGAAGCTTTCTTGATTGATAGACAAACTTGCTACTAACAATTTTCGATACATCGAACTCGGTAGCTTGTACAAAGTTAGCTGCTGAATGGGAAATTTTGAGAGGAGAATAATTCCGTAGGGTGTAACTGTTTCCCCGGTAGAGTCGGAAATGTAGTAGTTTTCTCTTACCCATTTTTTTTGCAACACTAGCTGCAAAAAGCTGGAGGTTACTTCTTGGAAACCAATAAGATCAGCCGCACAGTTTTTGACGATCTTCAATAAAAATTTAGCACGTTCTTGGTGATAGTAATCTGTATACCAAACATTGAACGTCACTAACTTAAGTTGATTTTGCTGAATTTTACCAAAATTATCTTGATCTTCAACCCATAACTGCTGTTCTCGATTAAATTTTTGAGGTTTCAGTTTGGCTACAGATTTTAACTCCATTAAAATAACTTTGAATTACCTAACTTATTAAGATTACCTTACAGGAGCGCACCTTTTCCATTATTTAGAGAATAGCACAAAATTAATCTCAGCACAAGTATTTTTCACTAAAAAAAGGCTGGCGACAAATCCCTCATCAGACAAATATCAAAACTCACGAAAAAAAAGGCGACTTACAGCTAAAAACTCAGCACCGCCATCGCCCACAAATCCAACTTTAACTAAAAATATTTTTGCGCCTTTTCTTTGCGCTTCTGCGTCTGGGCGAGAACTACTAACATTCCCAGCAAGCAACTAAGAACCTACCTTACAGGAGCGCACATTTTCCATTATCTAAATAGTACAGCAAACCCAACAAATTAGCAAGCACTTGCTGGGCAGAATTCAGCAAAATCTTAACTTGGTTTCCACCCTGTCAAAATATTCGGACGATCTGCTTCCGGAGCAAACATTTCTTTAATTGCAGCTTGACGTACAGTTGGCGTTTCTGAGGTATAATTCCACAAACTTTCGTAGAAAAAGAAAGACACACCAGCAAAACCCTTGTCCCGGACAGTTTCCACTTGTTTTTCAATTTGAGAAAAAGGCACATTGCGACCTTTTAAACCAGACAGAATACCGACACCGACGGGAATATGCAGCCTAGCCGCCTCCATTTCTGGTTGATTTAACTCCCGAACAAAACGATCGTAGTCATCGCGATAAACTTGGACGATTAACTCTTCAATTAAACCCAACCTTTCCCACTTTTCCCAGTCGAGAAGAAAATACTCTAAAGAATACTCTTGAGGATTAGGAGAAACCGAAATTAGCGCTGTTGGCTGACTATCTTTAACCGCCGCAAATACCTGTTTCATATACTCAGTAACCTTATCAGCCCGCCAGCGAATCCATTCAATATTTTTCGCATCACTGGGAGGATTTTTGCCTGCGTGTTCCTGGCGATAAAGATTAATTGTATAATTGTCATAACCAAAATCATAAGGAAAGCCGAAATGGTCGTCTAATTGAATTCCATCAAGGTCGTAATTAGTCACAATTTCCACAAGTAAATTAGTGATAAATTGTTGTACTTCCGGGTTAAGAGGATTCAGCCAAACTCGCTCAATTCTGCCACCTTCTAACCAAACTGTACTGCCATTTTCACGCTTAGTTAACCATTCCGGATGACGTTTCGCTAATTGTGACTCAGCAGGTGCCATAAACCCGAATTCAAACCAAGGAATTACTGCCATATTTTTAGCGTGTCCTGCGGCAATAATTTCTTTGAGAAAATCTCTTGATTGTAAACCTGCTTCTGGGTGAACTTTGCGTCCAATTACTGATTCTGCTACTTGACTGGGATAAAGGGTATAGCCGTCATTCCAAACTGTGGGGTAAAGCGTGTTAAAATTCAAATCATCTAAACGTTTTACTGCGTCAGTGATTTGATTTTTAGAGAAGAGAACATCGCTATCAATATTAGTTAGCCAAACGCCGCGTAACTCAGAATTAACGACTGGAGTAACTTGAGTACCGGGAATATATTGTGCCGCAATTAAATTATTTTTTCCTAATGCTTGACAAATAAAAGCAGCGATTTCGCCGCGAGTAGCTAGCTGAGTGGGTTGGAGTTGTTTAACGTTGGGATAGTTAACTACTAATTGCTTTTCGGTTGCGGCTGCGATCGCTGAGGTGGCATAATCAGGAATAGCATTAGCATCGAAGTAATTTTGGCTTAAAGTTTCGGCTACAGATTGACTGGGAGTATATCCTAAACCGGAAGCTAAAGCAACTAAAGCTTGGACGCGAGGGATATTTTCAGTAGGACGAAAAATTTGCTGGGGATAGCCAGTTAAAAAATTAGTTTGATATGCTTGACGAATGGCGTTTGCTGCCCAATAATTACTAGCAACATCGCGAAAACTACCGCCGCTACGAACTACAGACGCATTCGCAAAAGCATTCCCAATCATAGCAGCAAATTCTGCTCTCGAAACAGGTGAGTTGGGACGAAAAGTTCCATCAGGATAACCACTAATAATTCTCTCTTGGGCGAGTTGCTGAATGCAAGTTTGCGCCCAATTTCCTTGAATATCTTTGAGTTGGGTAGTTTGGGGATAAGCTGTAAGCGGAAAAAAGACAGTGAGGGTGAAGCTGAAAATTAGCAGAAAGACTAACCAAGCTTTGCGCCCATAGCAGCGACTAAAATAAACTAAGCTATCAGCAAAAGTGTTAGATAAATTTTTCATTGAGAACCAAAGTAGATGTGACAAAATGGATTTATGCTTCGATGAGCTATAAATTATGACTTGGGCAAAAGGTTACAAGTTGCACCGCGATAAGTATACAATTGAGAGTAAACTCGGTACAGGGCGCTTTGGCGTTACTTATCGGGCTAGAGATAAGCAAAATAACTATGTTGTCATCAAAACTCTCAATGATAACTCGCTTCAGAAGAAACCTCCCGAAGACAGGGAGAAACTGAAAGCAAGTTTTTACAACGAAGCGCTAAAGTTAGAGAAATGCAAGCATCGTCACATTGTCAAGGTTAGAGAAATAGTTACGGACAATGACTTTCCGTGTATCGTGATGGAATACATTGACGGGAATGATTTAGCCAAACGCGCCCAACCGATTTTACCGGAAGGCGAGGCTTTGCGCTATATTCGCCAAATTGGTCAAGCTTTAAAAGAAGTCCACAAACAAGGTTTGCTGCATCGGGATCTTAAGCCTGATAATATTATGCGGCGCTGTCAAAAGGGAAAAGTAGAAGCAGTTTTGATTGATTTTGGTTTAGCGAGAGAATGTAATCATCCCCTGACAGAAAAATGGCAAAGTGATGGTTTTACCCCGATTGAATTGTACTCAGAAAAGTTAGAATGTGGCACATGGACAGATGTTTATGGATTAGCTGCAACGTTGTATGTTTTATTGACAGGGAAACAACCTGAAAACGCTGACGAACGGTATGATAAAGAGAATACCAAGGAACTAACGCCACCGAAACAATATAATCGGAAAATCAGCGATCGCACCAACCAAGCTATCCTGAAAGGTATGGCAATTAAACCATGCGATCGCACTCAAACCATCGACCAATGGTTAAAATTACTTGGTATTAACCCAATTCTGCCCTTTACCGTGCCAGAATGGAACATCGATCGTTCGATCCAGTTAGCGATCGCGATCGGAACAGTTGTAGCCGCTATAGTAGGTTTGTGGACATTAATCAAACCTTCAACTTCACCAGAAACTTCACAACCAGTTAACAGTGAGGAAGTAAGGCAGAAAAACTAAGGAAAACAAGGGAAAATTTGTCACCAACTTTTGCTAATCCCCAATCACTAACCAGCAACCAGCCATCAACACAAACACTTAATAATCAAATTCATTTATCTATGCCAAAATAAACGTAAGATTCCCTCACCTAAAGCAGCAATGAACTGGGCGATCGCACAGCAGTTACAAAACGGTAAATTCCTCATCGAAGCTATGGTACAACAAGATGGCTTCGGTGTCACTTACAAAGCCTTACATCGGCATTTGCACATCCCGGTAATTATCAAAACTACCGACCAATTTTTCCGCTACCATCCCGAATATCCACAATACCTCAATCGCTTTACCCAAGAAGCCCAGATTTTAGCTCAACTATCCCAAGATGGTCATTCTCATCTGGTGCGGATTTTAGACTTATTCGTCGAAGCCGAACATTATTGTATGGTAACGGAATATGTCGAAGGTGAAAACCTCTCGGCGCGAGTCCAACAGCAAAATGTCTTGCCAGAAGCCGAAGCTGTCAAGTATATTGAGCAAGTAGCCCAAGCTTTGAGTGTCGTGCATCAAGCCGGAATAGTTCATTGGAACGTAATTCCGGAAAACATGATTCTGCGTCCCAATGGTAAAATAGTTTTGAACGATTTCGCTGCATCGGGGAAAATCGTCAAAGCCACGGCTTCTAAACCATTAGGTAGTTGTCCTTTTGCACCTTACGAAAAAGTTATCGACGGCAACCGTCAGCCTACGGTAGATATCTACAGCCTTTCCGGTTCACTTTACTATCTTCTCACAGGTAAACTTCCCACTAACAGTCTGGCTCGTAAAATCAATAATGAAGAATTAATTTCGCCTCAAAAACTCGCCTCGGTGAGTTATGCTGTCAATGAAGCGATCGTTCAGGGAATGGCATTAGAACCGAAAGATCGTCCTCAGTCAATCCAAGAATGGCTTTCTTTACTAACGAATACTCATGCAGCAGACGATTTAAGCAGCGATAGAGGAATCAACTATACCACGTTACGGGATTTACTCGCCGCAGGCAAATGGCAAGCAGCAGACCGAGAAACTTGGCAAATTATGTCAGCAATAGCTAACGCAGAAACAGACGGTTGGTTAGAAGCCGAAAATCTGCATAACTTTCCCTGCCAAGATTTATATACTATTGACCAATTGTGGCGCAAATATAGTAACAAACGCTTCGGTTTCTCAGTGCAAAAACAAATATATCAAAACCTGGGTGGGAAACTCAAGTGCGATCGCGAAATTTGGGCGAAATTTGGCGATACCGTCGGTTGGCGCGAAGATGAGCAATGGTTAACCGAAAATGAGTTAACCTATAATCTCAGCGCCCCATCGGGACATTTACCTTCTATCCCTTCCGGCTGGGTATACTTAATTGGACATCTGTATAATCGCCTCGAAACAGCCGCTTTTATGAAATTAGCGATCGCACTTTTCTACCACAAAGGCGATCGTCTCTAACATTTTACCTCCTTCTCTGACCACCGTAAGAAATACACCACCGAGGCTCCTGGCTCAAGTAAAATTAATAGAGGCAAAACCGAGAAACGAGTCTAATTGCCATCCTCACCGGAAGCAGAGCCGAAAAACGAGAAACTATGCCAGAATAAACCTAGATTCTCCCATCACCAGCAAGAAATGACCTGGCCAAATCAACACAAACTCCAAAACGGTAAACTCATCATTGAAACCACACTCGGACAAGGTGGTTTCGGCATCACCTACAAAGCATGGCACGCTGGTTTAAACGCCTATGTCGTCATCAAAACACCCAACGAATTTCTCAAACACGACCCCGAATACCACAAATACGTCAAACGCTTTCAAAATGAAGCCCAGATATTAGGTAAATTATTCAGCGAACCTAACTTACACATTGTCCGCTTCTACGACTTCTTTACCGAAGCTGACAATTATTGCTTAGTGATGGAATACGTCGAAGGCGAAAGCTTAGACCAACTAATCAAGCGCCGTGGTAAATTACCAGAAGCCGGAGCAGTCCGTTATTTTCAGCAAATAGGCAATGCTTTAACTGTCGTTCACAAAATGGGTTTAGTTCATCGCGACGCGCACCCAGGTAATATTATGCTACATCGGAACAATGACGCGGTGTTAATCGATTTTGGGATTTCCGGCGAAATTGTCCCGAAAAGTATTTCTACACCATTGGGCAATAAACAGTTTGCTCCTTACGAACAAATTCGCAAAGGAAACCGCGCCCCAACTGTGGATATTTATGCCCTTTCCGGTTCGCTTTACTACGCAGTTACGGGTAAACTACCAGCTAACTGCTTTGACCGTAAATTGGATGAAGCTGAATTAATTCCGCCCCAGGAAATTGTTGCTGTTAGCTCTGCGGTGAATAATGCGATTATGCAGGGAATGGAGATGAAACCGGAAAACCGTCCACAGTCGATGCAGGAATGGTTAGATTTGCTGGGCGATGATTTGAGTAGTCAGGTGGGTGTAGATTATACTAGGCTACGCGATTTACTCGCTGCTGGTGAATGGAAAGAGGCGGATGAGGAAACAGCTAAGGTAATGCTGAAAGCGTCTAACCAAGAAGAAAGAGGTTGGTTAGAAGTGGAAGACATTGATAATTTTCCCTGCACTGACTTACGCACGATTGACCAGTTGTGGATAAAATATAGCAAGGAACGCTTCGGTTTTTCTGTCCAAAAGCAAATTTACCAAAGTCTCGGTGGTATACGGAAGTACGATAGAGAAATTTGGCAAGCTTTCGATTGTCGCGTCGGCTGGAGAAAAGAGGGCGACTTGTTGTACTACCCTGACCTCACTATGAACGTTACAGCACCCCAAGGACACCTTCCGGTGGCAGGTTGGATAGTGGGTTGGGGCTTAGGAGGGGAATTGAGGGATTGGAAGGGGTTGGGAGCGTGGGTATCTCTTCTCTCGCGTCGAGACTTGTAAAGTGTAACATCTAATGCTTACAGAATTTTGTGAAGTTTCATTTCTGAGTCATTTTCTACGAAATATTGCCCTTTCTAGCTTTTCGATACCTGGCACTGCGTCCTCACCCAGAATCCGCTTTTTCTTGTAGTACGATCCTGGCAAATCGGGGTCATCCCCTGGTTCCCTGACTCTGGCAGGGAACACACCACCCAGGCTCCCGCCTCAAGTAAAATCAATGGAGGCTGGAGCCTCCGCAGAAGCATTTCCCGGCAGAGCCGAGAAACGAGAAGATAACTAATTTTTAAGCGGGTAGGGGGAATCGAACCCCCATCATCAGCTTGGAAGGCTGAGGTTTTACCACTAAACTACACCCGCAATTAATCTGCGTTTTTTTCCGCCGATCGCTATCATAACACGAAGATCGCTAATCTTGCCAAGCTTCAATAATTTAATTTCCACTAGGGCTAATCGTGAGTGGAAGGTAGTAGGCTTGAGCTACGGCAGATGTTCCCATGTAGGTTGGTTCAAATTCCATTCTTTGCACGATTTGGGTGGCTAACACTTGCGCTGCGTCAACAGTGATGCTTCCTTGCAAAATTCGCGGGCTACCGACGACTGTTGCTTCTCCAGTTGGTTGAATCAAAACCACTACTTCTACTTGTACCACTCGTTCGACGTTGATTCCGAGGGGTTGAATTTCTTCGCTAGGGACGCTGATCCTATTTTGTCTGATTTGGGCTAACTTGTCGGGAACGTCGCGACTGGGGTCGGTGAGACGATAGGCTCCGGCTGTTACCATAATACCTGTGGCAGTTTCGCCCGCTTCGTTGGAGTTGGTTTCGACTTCTACTGTCTCTGAGTCAGAATTTGTCTCGACTACGACTGTTTCCCCAGGTTGAGTCTCTGTTTCTGACTCTGAGTTGTTAGTTGTCTGTTGCGGAGAAGTTGTTTCTAACTCGTTTGGCTTTTTGGTAGCGGTGTCTGGGGACAGAGGGGTTGGCTCGATTTCTTCCTTAAGCTGCGCCTGTTGTCGCTGTGAAGCCTTTTCTGTTTGCTTTTTGGCTGAAGAAGCAGCTTTTTGCTTTTCTGGGGGCTTCTGGGCAATTTTCTGAGATTTGGGTGTGACTACTACCTGGGGTTGTTTTGACTGAGGTGAAGCGATTTGTGCATTGATCTCACTTGCGGTAGTGGTAACTGTTGGTTTGGCGACTTTACGTTGAAGAGGAGACGAAGCTTTGGTGTTGTTGTCAGTAATTTCCGGAGAATTGGTGACAATTTCAATCGGAATTGCTGTTTGATTTACACTCGCGGCGGCTTTCTCGGTAAACAGTAGCGAACGTAACATAAAAAAGGCGATCGCGTGAATAATAATAGATCCGGCGATCGCACCGATCCAAAGTTGAGGCGGATCGATGTGATGTCGCTCTTGTCCAAGGTGAGAATTCGAGGCGAAAGTTGATTCGTTCATGTACTGCTTATCGATCGGCTTTGTTACTTGTTTCTCAACGGATCTCGCTAAATCGGGAAAAAAGTTACTCTTTTCCTTGATGTTGAAGAAATCCTTTTTTGTTCCCTAAATTTTGGTCAGCGAACCAAGCTGATGACTCTATCTTAAGACAACTTTATTTCTGTATGATTGTAAATTGATGTTGCAAGTCTTTCAAAAATCTTTAGAAATCGTCTAAAACCAAGGCAGAGCCTTAACCTAAAAAATTAAAAGTCACTTTAAAGGAATACTATGGATAACGAACCACAAAAATACCGGATGAGTTGCACCTTGACATTTGGCGATATCTATGGTCAGATTATCGTCTGGTTAATTGTAATTTTCATTAGTCTTGCCTCAACTCTCGCTTTGTGGAGTAGCACTCGTCAAATCTACGCTTTAGCAACAGTAGGTTTAATTCTCGTACTATCTCTACCTTTCTTACTCTTTGCTTTCGTCACCACACTGCTCAACCATATTGAGTTTACACCAATGGAAGAAGGCGAAACCACAGAAACTAGAGACGCAACTAGACCATCTCCAGAAAAATCTGTCCAGCAACCCGCTTAAATGAGGCTGTAGAGACGTAGCCAACTGCGTCTCTGGGGATTGGGAACTCTGGAAACCAGGACGATTAGCCCACTTACAATTATTAACTGATTGGGTTAATCCCCTCAAGCTTACCCAGTCCCCAGCCTCGAAATCTTGACGATTCTACGCACCCATACCAGAATATTGTTTCAAACCGCGTCGCCATAACCAACGATTCAGGAAGAAAAATAAGACAAACCAGGCGATCGCCACCAAAATTCCTTGAGCTATATTAACAGGTAAACCGACTAAAATCGCTGCCGGGAAGTGGATTAAATAAGGAAAAGGGGTAAATTGCGCGATCGCGCGTACTGTCGGGGGAAAAACTTCTAAAGGTGCGATCGCTCCAGAAAGAAACAAATAAAACAAAAACCAAAATTGTTGCAACGCTGTAGCCCTTTCTGTCCAAAATGCAAACATTGCCAACGTATATTGAATCATAAAATGCAGCGCAAAAGCAAAGCAAGACAGCAACAAAAACAATAATCCTTGACTCCAACTTGGCAACCAAAACGCTTCCGGGTACAGCAAAAAAAACAAACTTACCAAAACAAAACTAAACGGGAAACGTGCAAAACGTTCTGCAACATGAGAAGCTACATAATGCCAAACTGGGTCTAAAGGTTGTAAAAGTCGAAACGAAAGAGTACCTTCCACAACCTCTTTTTCAAAATCCCAAATCACCCAAACAACACTAAATTGTCGCACCAAAAAAACAGTAATGAAATAACGCGCAAAATCTTGCGGTTCCAACCCAAAACTCCCCTCAGTAGAAGCTTCAATCCACACACCCATTAAAATAATTGGGAGACAACCAGATAACACCCATAAAAGTAATTCTGCCCGATATTCAAGCATTTCAGCATAATAAACCGAGAGTAAAGTTACCGTTTTTCTCCATACTTGTTTCACGAAACAACTCCCATTTGAAAAACACGCCCAATTACTTCTTCAATGGGCGGTTCAGTTACACTAAGATCGATAACTTCTAACTGCGCGAGAATTTGTCCCACTGTGTTAGTAAGTTCTTCCCGACGCACTAATAAACGTACTTCTCTTCCTTCAATAGATTCAACTTCACCGTATTGAGATAACTTGTCTGCGAAGGCTTTTTCTGCAAGTTCAATTTGGATTTCACGATAAGGTGCAAAACGTGCTAAAAGTCCCTCTAAACTACCATCATAAATTAAACTACCTTGATAGATAACCATCACGCGATCGCACAACGCCGTAATATCTGCCATATAATGACTCGTCAATAAAATTGTTGCACCATAGCGACGATTATATTCTCGCAGAAAATCGCGCACTGCCACTTGTGCATTTACATCCAATCCTAATGTTGGTTCATCTAAAAATAACACTTCTGGACGATGCAATAAAGCAGCAAGTAACTCGGCTTTCATTCTTTCCCCAAGAGACAGTTTTCGCACAGGTTGACGCAACTTTTCTTCCAGAGATAACATTTCTGTTAACTCACCTAAACGTCGCTGAAATTCCTTTTCCGGAATCTGATAAACTGCCGCATTAATTCTTAGGGAATCTAAGGCTGGTAAATCCCAAATTAACTGTTGTTTTTGTCCCATTATTAGGCTTATTTTTTGGAGAAAATTAGCTTCGCGACGAAAAGGAATATAACCCGCAACGCGCAATCTTCCCGCCGAAGGATGAATTAATCCGGTTAACATTTTCAAAGTAGTTGTTTTCCCCGCCCCATTCGGACCCAAAAAGCCAACAAATTCTCCTTTTTCAAGATAAAAACTCACATCTTCTACTGCTTTGACTTGGCGATATTCACGGCGAAAAAAGTGATTTAATGTACCTTTTAAACCAGGTTCTTTTACCGCTACCGGATACATTTTACTGAGATTTTCTACTTCAATAATTGGCATACTGTTGATTTTAGCGTTACTTCTAGATTAGAAAATGGACTATATGCTAATTATTAACTCAATTTTTGCTGCCATGCAAAGATAAATTTGGATAACGCAGGAATCTTTATTTCCTAAGCTGATCATAGAAAAATAGCCGCAGAAGTCTTCAGTTTAGGCACATTTGGTAACAAATTCAAGCTAACTTGCATGACTTGGATTAAATCCTCCTTTGGATGGATGCTATCTCGTTCCGACTATAAAAATAAAGTTGCACTTAAATATAGTAGGGGTATAGAGACTAAAATATTTAACTCAATGAAATATCTAGATACAACTTCTTTTTCATTTAATCTTACGTCATCCTGAGCAAAGCGTGACGCGCAGCGATAGCAGCGATAGCGACGTTAGGAGCGTCAGGATCTAGGGAAGTCCTTCGCTTCGCTCAGGATGACATTTTTCCACATTATCGTCTTCTAAGTAGACTATCT
Organism: Oscillatoria sp. PMC 1068.18; assembly: GCA_035968095.1. Classification (GTDB taxonomy): domain Bacteria; phylum Cyanobacteriota; class Cyanobacteriia; order Cyanobacteriales; family SIO1D9; genus IIICB1. The sequence continues at coordinate 6,102 of JAWQFW010000008.1, read as the reverse complement.
CTGGACGCAACTTTAGGGATGAATTCTAATTAAAATACTGATACGATCAATAAAATTAGCAAAAAAATGGCGATGGTTACGGCAAAACCAAAACTTCTTACTCTTGAAGATTTTTTTAACTATTATGGCGATGACAACCGCTACGAATTAATCGATGGAGAGTTAACCGATATGGAACCTACGGGGCTTCACGAACAAGTGGCGGCGTTTATTGGGCGCAAACTTAATGTGGAAATCGATCGCCAAAATTTTAATTATTTTCTTCCTTATCGCTGCCTAATCAAATTATTAGGAACCCAAACAGCTTTTCGTCCCGATATGATTATTTTAGATCGAAAAGAACTTGCAAATGAACCTTTTTGGCAACAAGAACCGATAATTACATTAGGAAGTTCAATTAAGCTAGTTGTTGAAGTTGTTAGCAGTAATTGGCAAAATGATTATGCTCGGAAAGCTGAGGATTATGCAATTTTGGGTATTTCTGAATATTGGCTAGTTGATTATTTAGGTATTGGTGGCAGAGAGTATATTGGTAAGCCGAAACAACCCACGGTCACTATTTGTGATTTAGTTGAAGATGAGGATCAAAGGCGCTTGTTTCGGAGTGAAAATTTCTTGGTTGCTTCTGTTTTTCCAGAGTTACAAATAACGTCAAAGGAAATTTTTGCCGCAGCCAATTAGGAGACAATAAATTGTTTAAATTCACAAAAAAAGAATACCGCCACTCAAACGGTATCCTTAATTTCTCCCTAAAATCATAAAACTCAGGACTGACAAACTATATTGTTACAAATGTACCCGAATTTATTAATTTAATTTAAACCAAGATAGTTAGCTTCAGCTTCTAGTTGACTAACTAATTTTTGGTCGCCTTTTGCTCTAGCAACTTCTAAACGATGTTGTAAGTTTCTACGCAAGCTTTCGCGGTGAATGGACGGAGCCTTTTTCAACATTTCCTGACTTAATCTGTTCATGATCGCTGTTTTTATGTTCTTACTGTGATAATTCCTATTTTTAAGATAGCATTTTTTTCTCAAACAGTAGCAAATGTTACAGAAGTTTCACAAAATAGGAGGAAAAAAGAGTAAATTGCCGGAGAGAGAAATGGCTGAAATAGAAGCTAACATCTAGCTTCAGGAAGAAGTTTTTCCCAAAAAAACCGCGAAAAATGCCTAATTGACAGCGAAACTAAGTCGAGGGGATTAATTTTGCTGGTTGGTAATTTTGCCTAATTCTGGTGAAAAATTATTTCCGGTTTATGGTATAATAAGCGCTAATTACCCAGTCTCGATCTTGACAAATCTTATGAGTGAAACCAAAATCATTGCCTTACTGAGTGATTTTGGGTTGCAGGATGTGTATGTTGGGGTGATGAAAGGGGCGATCGCGCAAATTAATCCTCGGTTGTCGGTAGTGGATCTCACTCACCAGTTACCGCCCCAAAATCTTGCCGCAGCCCGGTTTTGCTTACTCAATGCTTATCGTTATTTTCCCGTCGGGACAGTTTATGTCGCAGTTGTCGATCCTGGGGTGGGGAGTCAGCGTCGGGCTGTGGGTGTGGAATTTGCGGCAGGATATTTAGTTGCGCCCGATAATGGCTTACTTAGCGGAATTTTAGCTGAGTCACCAGCGATCGCTGCGGTGGAGTTAACAAATTCGCAATATTGGCTATCATCGTCGCCGAGTCAGACGTTTCACGGGCGAGATATTTTTGCACCAGTGGGGGCGCATTTGGCTAGTGGAGTTAGTTTAACAGAGTTAGGCGAACAAATTGACCCGGCAACGTTAGTCAAGTTAGAAATTCCCCCTTGTCAGCCGACGGAGGCGGGTTTTGCGGGGTATATTCAATATATAGATGTTTTTGGGAACTTGATTACCAATATTCCTGGTGAGACGGTAGCAGGAAAAAATTGGTCTGTGACAGTGGGAGATTTAATTATTTTGGGTAGTCAAACCTACAGTGATACGGAAGTTGGTGGTATTGTCGCTTTAATTAATTCTCTTGGTTGGGTAGAAATTGCCGTTAATGGTGGTAGCGCGAAATCAAAGTTAGGCTGTGGCTGGGGTGGTTTGGTGGCAGTGATTATTAAGTGAATTCAAAGACCTTCCAAGAGTAAGATTATTAAATCACTATTTGTCTTTAAGATCAAAACTTAAGGCAAAGTTACCTTACTCTTCTGCCTTTAGATATAGCTAATGTCACTAAACAAAACTGCTTTATTAATTGTCAATCGTCATTCTCGTAACGGCAAGCAACATTACAGTGAAATTATCCAACATTTAGAAAGTCTGGGTTTCACTTTAGTGGAAGACTCACCAAAAACCCCCCAAGAATTACCAGATTTAATTTGTAGTTATCGCGATCGCGTGGATTTGGTGATTATTGGCGGTGGTGATGGTACTCTCAACATGGCTATTGATGGTTTGTTGGCTACTAAGCTACCTTTAGGGATTATACCCTTGGGTACAGCGAATGATTTAGCAAAGACTTTAGGCATTCCGGTAGATCTAACTACCGCTTGTGAGGCGATCGCTAAAGGAAAAATTAAACAAGTCGATCTCGGTGAGGTTAATGGCAAACATTTTTTTAATGTTGCTAGTTTGGGTTTAAGTGTCAAAATTACTAAACAATTAACTAAAGAAAATAAGCGTCGTTGGGGAGTATTTGCTTATGCGGCAACTTCCCTAAAAGTTATCTCTAAATCCCTACCTTTTCGTGCCAAAATTACTATTAATGGTGAGACTATTAACGTTAGAACTGTCCAAATAGCTGTGGGGAATGGACGTTATTATGGTGGCGGAATGCAAATTGCTTATGATGCAACTATTGATGACCAACGCTTAGATTTATATAGTCTGGAAGTTAAACATTGGTGGCAAATTATTGCTTTATTTCCCGCTTTGTGGTTAGGAAGACATCCTCGTTGGTTAGGTATTCGTTTATTAACAGGTCAAGAAATTATGATTGAAACTAAGAAGCATCGTCAGCTTAATACTGATGGAGAAATTACTACCAAAACTCCTGCGAAGTTTCGAGTTATTCCCCGTGCTTTAGAAATCATTATACCACAATAGGAAATAGATTAACATTGACTACAAGTTATCGTCACATCTAGCAAATTTTCTTTGACCTTTTATGTACAATAAATTAATCCCAACTTTACTTACAAATAAACATTTTTGCGATTTTGGATTCAAGGGAAATTAGAGAGACATTCTGGAAAACGTCTCTAAATCTACAATTACTACGCTACAAATCGTTTGCGAGTCATGAGGAAGAAAAGCGCGATCGCCACTAATCCCCAAATTGTCCCTGGTTCCGGTACACTGGTAACAGCCAAAGGATTATTCGGCTTAGTCAAGTTTTCTTGACCATCTTCAATTGCACGATCAAAACGATTTTCTGATGCTTCTGCTTCTCGTAATGCTTCTCGTTGTTCGTCGTTAACTAAAACAATCATTGACGAGTAAGGAGTCACAATTTTGGCTCTTTTCGCAAGCTCGTGCATCGCATCAAGTTGAGTTAATTCTGCACCTCTAGTCTCTTTACTTAAAGCTAAAATTAACTGTCTTGCGGCTATCGGTTCCAAACCTCGATCTGATGATACCACGGAATCAGACTTTTCTACCGTCCAAGCATAATTATCTACCACATTAACCACATTCTCCCCTCGCGCAGCTTGGGTTGCAATTCGTTGCAACACCTCAGTTAATTCTGTCGCGACACCACCACCACTATCTTGAATTTCTTTGAAAATATCATCTCCATAAGCAGGTGCTAGGGAATCTAAATGTACCAGCCACAAAGGTGCAGAAATTTGTGGTATATCGGCGTTTTTCTCCGTAAGTTCGTAACTACCAGAATCAGTTAGCAAAATTACGCCATCGTAAGTAGTTTCTCCTTGTAAATCCACAAATTGTTTCAGCATTTCTTGATACTGGATTGTACCATAAAAGGTGAGATTGCGCGGATTAAATTTACGGAGATCGTCAATTCTTTCTGGTTTTTTTCCAGTTGAGGTAGCAAGATACAAATCAGCATCATTATTACTAAATTTGTTATCGGTATAACCGTGTTTATCTAGCCAACGCCAAGTTTCTTTTAACTTCTCGCTAGTTATTCTCATACTTCGAGAAGTATCGAGAATAATTGCCAACCGTTTTCCTGTAGGTAATTGATAGTCAGAATTAGTTAAAGCTTGAGCAGTAACTTGATAACCATTGGCGAAACTTATTTGATGAGATTGCAATTTTTGCTTGTCAGTTGCAGGTAAAGATGCTTCTAACCAATTGTCGCCAAAACTCTTTATCTGTCTGCCGTTGCGAATGCGTTTTGTTTTTTTTGTCCAAAAAATATTGCGTCTTTCAGTTAACTTAGGTAATTGCCAACTATTATCTTGGCGCATAACTTGATAAGTTAACCAAAGATTCATTCCTATATTTAGGTCTTCTGTTTGCCAAGTCGTCAATTTAGGAGGAACAGGAAAGGCACGTAAACGATATTGTAAAGGTCCCACTTGTTCCAATAAAGCAGGATCGATAGGACGTTCTCGCCGTACTTGAGAATTATATACTTTTTGGGCTGCACCGCGTGGAGAAACTTGGAAAGGAAAGCGAAGATCGCGGTTAGGAGTATCACCTAACCAAAGACCAGTAATAACTGCGCTTTCTGGTAAGGAAAAGTAATAAAAAATCTCTTCAACATCATCAGTTTGATTTTCGTATACCTCATGAATTTCTATCTTTGCCCAAGTTCCATGTTCTTCGAGATTAACTTCTTGTTCGCGCAACCAAACTCTGCTTTCGTCAATATTTAAAACTCCGGCTTTAGCTTCGTCAATAATTGACGTAGATTGCAGCGCATGTTTAACAGCAATTCTTTCTCCTTTTTGAATTGAGGTATCGAAAAATTGAGCATAAAGTTTTTCTGCTTTTTCGCTATCTTTGTCGTTACCTTGATATAAAAATGGCGACATGACAAAATTGTACATATTTTGCAGCGAATCAGCTAATTTTTCCGGTAAATCAAACACCTCTCGATACATTACTTTGATGTGATTGTTTTCAGTTACCGGAGAAAGATAACGATAAGGAAAAAGATAAGCATTAGTCAAACCTTTACGAATCAAATCTGATTTAGTTAAAAGATTCATGCGAGATTGATCTGTAGCTGGGGGTTTGGTTAATAATGCAAATGTTTCTAGTTGTGGCTGTTGATTGAAAGTAATTAATAAGACTAATAAACAAGTTATCACCGCACCAGAAACTTGTAGGGTACGCATTTTTCCATACTGACGTGAAAAAGCGCGTAAAATCCGTTGTCCAGAATGGAAATATAAAGCGATTAACGCCGATGGCATTCCGATAAATAATGTACAGCTAAGTGCGAATAAAATTGTTCCTGTCAATGTCCAAAAGGCTGTTTCCAAGGGATAGTTGGTTAAACTCCACCAGAGACTTTCTAACCAAGAAAACTTGCTAAATTCTTGTAGCCAAAAACCTGCCGCAGGAACAGCGTAAAATAATAAGATAGTTCCGGCATAAACACCCGTAAGAATCATTATTGTCTGGGCTGCTGCTTGTAACCAATTAATTAATGGTTGACGTTGATGATATCCTTGTAATAATTCAAATAGAAAAGCAGCAATAGAAACGATCGCACAACCTAAAATTAAGCTACTCGCAGCAGTTAACTCTCGGAATACAAATAAGCGTAGCAGACCCAGGACAAATAAAGGAGCTTCTACACCATAAAATAAACGCATCAATTCTGGCGATCGCTTGCGAAAACGAACTAAGCCCAGTATTGTACAAAGAGTAGGGATTGCGACTAAGGCGATCGCTGTGAAGAAAAATTCCGCTTCTACTTCCCCAGCTAAGGTAGCCTCAAATAAAGGAACCGCAATCCAAGGTAAAATTCCGATATAGACAATTGACAGAAAGGTTAAATTCCAAAGCCAAAAAATGCTCTGGAAAAAGATATTGAGAATTTTTTTCATCGCGGAAATTCTCCCAAAGATTGATTTTGTGTCTCGTATCGTCTGTAGCAGACTCTCTATACATCATTCATGGGAAAATTAGCATATTTGGGAAATTAGGGAT
>JAWQFW010000007.1:34029-48671 GCA_035968095.1 Oscillatoria sp. PMC 1068.18 | reverse complement strand
CCCCAATCCCTAATCCCCAATGACCAATCCCCAATCCATTGATAAATAATTTTGATACCACCGAAATTACTTTTCTCAGATACAATTACAGACTGTTATCAACAAGCTTTCAAAGATAGTTAACATAAAATAGGAAAAAAATCAATGTCTACATCTACAATATCTCGTCCAGTAACAACCAGCGATCGCCAAGCGGTGGAAAAAATGATGAAATCGATTTATCAAACCGACCAACAAATCAAATATTTACACTTACAAGCAGAAGTAGAAGTTCTCTGGCAGCAACTACAAACAATGAAAAAAAACCAACAGCAAACCAAATAGTTCCGATGTCTTCGACGGACTTCGCCTCAGCGCCGCAAATGTAAGTAAAATTTGTGTGGAAGCCGTCAGTTGAGATCGTTTAACCAGCAGCCAGTGTAGTTACACTGGCTGTTTGTCAAGAAAGAAAAATAGCGATCGCTCTCAGAAACTACCAAACCACAGAAAAATTGCCGTAAAGTCGATCTTATGAACACTATTAGCCACCCAATTAGGAGGCAAAAACTTTGTTATTTCCTTTGCGTCGTGCATGGCAGTATCTTCACACAGTTGTGGGGCTGATTTTCCGACATCCAATCACAGGCATTAGTATTATTCCGATTTTGCCAGACGGGAAAATTGTTCTCATGAGACGACGAGACACCAAACAATGGGGTATCCCCGGCGGATTCATTAACTGGGGTGAAGACATTCCCACCAGTGCCGCTAGAGAATTAAAAGAAGAAACTGGGTTAGAATTAATAAAAATTCGTCGTTTAATCGGCGTTTATTCTGCACCAGACCGCGATCCCAGAGTTCACTCGATTTGTATCGTTATCGAAGTAGATGCTCATGGCGAGTTGAAAATTGAGGATACCCTAGAAGTTATCGAAGTAAAAGCATTTCTATCTGAAACTTTACCACTAGGTGAACTCAGTCACGATCACGATCGCCAAATCAAAGACTATCTCAACGGTGCGACTGTAGTTTCTTAAGTTCAGCGAGACTTACCTCAATCGAAAAAATTTTACCAGAATGGTTATACAGCTACGGAATTCTCGCATCCGTTTGTCTCAAGGGCAAATGTTTTGGCGCGAAGTTGGCAGAGGGACAGCATTAGTATTTTTACATGGAACTTACGCTGACAGCAATCAGTGGCTACCCGCGATCGAACACTTAGCTCAAGAATATCACTGTTTTGCACCTGATTTATTGGGTTTTGGGGAATCAGAACGTCCTGAAGTTCACTATTCAATTAACTGGCAAGTAGAAAGTTTAGCAGAATATCTGGACGCATTACATTTGCCACAAATAATTTTAATCGGTCACTCTCTCGGCGGTTGGATTGCTGCTAGTTATGCGCTGAAATATCCCGATCGCGTTTCTGGTTTAGTATTATTAGCAGCAGAAGGAGTGGAAGTTACTAACCAAAAATGGTACTGGCAACGTTGGTTAATTGCTCGTTTACCGAAAGGATTTTGGCTATTACCAATTTTGTCTCCTGTGGCGAAAATCTTCGCGAAAAAAGCTCAATTAGGTCGCTGGTTTGCCTACTATCAACAAATTTTGCGATCGCCTGTCGGGTATGAACTCTTATTCCGTCGCCATCGTCAAGAAATTCAAGCGGAGTTATTACAAGAAAGACTTCCAGAGTTACCAACACCAATTTTAGTTCTTCAAGCGGAAAAAGATCGTCCCCAAAGTATCGCTCGCTCTCAAATTTATGCTAAGTTAGCAAGTAACGCTAACCTCGAAATGATTCCTAGGGCTGGAAGCAATTTTGTTGAAAGTTATAGCGCGATCGTGGCTGAGTTAATTAGTCAATTTATCAAAGAAAAGATCTTCTCACCCTAAATATTAGTTAACTTTTGCAATTTTTGGAGTTTTCTGATTGATAAAAATCTCCTATCTCCTGCAAAATCAAACATCTTCAAGTTTAAGTTGAAGAAAGAAATTTAAGTTGGCATAATCTCATCAAGCTTAAGTTGTAAATCAGGGAATAAGAAAGAAGAAATAGTTTCTCCCAAACGATATTGTTGTTGCTGATACACGCCATTAACTAACTGACAGATTGTGAAAGTAGGTTGCTTAGGATTGCCAATAAATTGTAAACCACCTAAGCCGCGAAAATCTACAATCCAATATTCAGGAATCTTTAAAAAAGCGTATTCTTCAACTTTTCTGGCGTAATCATCTTGCCAATTACTACTAACTACTTCGGCAACCAGTTTAAGAGTTTGACCGTTACAAATTACAGGTTCTTTTTGCCAAAGAGGTTCTTGAGTAAGTTCATTTTTATCTAAAACAACTACATCAGGACGTAAAGCTGTAGCTTCAGAATTTAGCGGTTTGATTAAACAATTTTTAGGAATCAAATAGTTAAAATTAGCCCGAAAAATCTCAACATAAATTCTCCCAGCAATACTTCCAGCAACCGCTTCATGAAGACCAGTTGGTAGCATATCTCTGAGTTCTCCGTCAATTAATTCATAGCGAGTATTATCGCCATACTGGGCAAGAAATTTCTGAAAATTAAGTAGTTTGGATGGATTGTAAGTCATCTCTTTTTTACTAAAAGTTAGCTCAATTATAGATAAAATTTTTAATGACAATTTGCTTTTAAATTAATTAGCCACCTTTTTTCCAAAAGTTAGCTGGATTATAGATAAAATTTTTAATGACAATTTGCTCTTAATTAATTATCCACCTTTAACTGTATTTAGCGGCGATCGCTAATTATTCTTGACAACGAGCGATCGCATTCCCCAAAATACTAACTCAGGATCGACAATAATTTTCTTGGCAATTTTCGGCTCTAATTCTTGCAAATATGTACAAATTGTGGTAGAATCACCACCAGTAAAAATAACTGAAGATTGGGGAAATAAATCCCACCAAGATCGCAAATAATCTTTAATTCCGGCTAGAGTTGTATAGAGAATGCCACTGGCGATCGCCGCTTCGGTATAATTAGCCCAACGTGAAGGTAATTTACTCGGAAACTCTACCTGTGGTAAAGCGGCTGTTTTCGTAGCCAGAGAGTGAAACTGGGTACTCAAACCAGGTAAAATTGCGCCGCCGACCAGTTCCGAGTTACAATTAGCTCCAGTAAAAGTTAAAGCGGTTCCGGCATCAACAACTAAAATCGGTGTACCGTAAGTTTGAATTGCTCCCCACAAAGCCAAGGCGCGATCGCAGCCCATTGTCGGGTAAACTTTCTTCAGGGGAATATGTGCTAATTCAATTACTTTTACTTGGGGATAAGTTTCCCAAATTTGACTCTGAGTGGGGACGACAGAAGCAACCACAACAGGTAAATTAGCTGTAACCAGAGGTTGACTAAGATACTCAGTATCCCACCTTTTGAGTAGAGTTGCACCACAAAAACGCGCCCAATGTAAACGAGAATTGCCGATCGCCAAAGCGATCCAATCTTGAGTATCATTAAAGCAAGCTAGAGCAATCATCAGCTTTTTCTAGCGATCGCCAGTAAGTTTCCGTGTAAAAATCAAGAAAATATAAGAAATTAACCAAAAAGTTTAAGGAGATGTTAAATGGTTGCAGTAGCCGAACCTCAACAAAAGCGCTTAACAATCCAAGTAGAAGAAATAGCCCAAGACACAACCGCAATTCGTTCGTTAGACTGGGATCGAGATCGTTTTGATATCGAATTTGGTTTACAAAACGGTACAACCTACAATTCGTTTCTCATTCGGGGTGAAAAAGTCGCCCTAGTCGATACCTCACACGAAAAATTTCGTCAATTATACCTCGATACTCTCACAAATTTAATCGATCCGCAAGAAATTGACTACCTGGTAATTAGTCATACTGAACCAGATCATAGCGGTTTAGTCAAAGATTTCTTAGCACTCGCACCCCAAGCCATTGTAGTCGGTTCCAAAGTCGCAATTCAATTCCTCGAAAATTTAGTTCATCAACCCTTTGAAAAGCAAATCGTCAAAAACGGCGACCAAATTGAATTAGGTAACGGACATAGTTTAGAATTTGTCAATGCTCCTAATTTACATTGGCCCGACACAATTTTCAGTTACGATGCAGGGACACAAGTTATGTTTACCTGTGATGCTTTTGGGTTACACTATTGCTCAGATAAATTATACGACGAAGACCTAGGCGCGATCGAAGCAGACTACCGTTTTTATTATGACTGCTTAATGGCTCCCAACGCTCGTTCGGTCTTATCAGCATTAAAGCGAATGGAAAAACTTGGAGACGTGAACCTAGTCGCCAACGGACACGGACCCGTTTTACGGCATAATGTAGACGAGTTGATTAGTCGCTATCGAGACTGGAGTCAAGCCCAAACCAAAGCAGAAAATACCGTAGCAATATTTTACACCTCCGACTACGGTTATAGCGATCGCCTTTCGCAAGCCATTGCTAAAGGAATTACCAAAACAGGCGTAAACGTCGAAATGGTAGACTTAAAATCAGCCGACGCACAAGAAGTGCAAGAATTAGTTGGTCGCGCGGCTGGTATCGTTATTGGTATGCCTCCCGTATCTGGGGAAATTGTCAAAGCAACCACAGCTACCATCGGGACAATTTTAGCAGCCGCCAAAGACAAACAAGCGATCGCCATGTATGAATCTTACGGTGGTGATGACGAACCAATCGACCCTTTGTTAAATAAATTTCGCGATATCGGCTTAAGCGAAGGCTTTCCCTCAATTAGAATTAAAGATACACCCAGCGAAGCCACTTATCAAGAATGTGAAGAAGCCGGAACCGACTTAGGACAAATGTTAACACGCGATCGCAACATTAAAAAACGAAAGTCTGTTGATAACCAACTCAGTTTAGCAATGGGACGTTTAAGTGGTGGTTTATATATTATTACCGCCCAAAAAGGAGATAGTAAAGGTGCAATGTTAGCTTCTTGGGTAAACCAAGCTAGTTTTGAACCTTTAGGTTTTACTGTTGCAGTTGCAAAAGATCGTGCGATTGAATCATTTCTGCAAGCAGGTGATACCTTTGTCTTAAATGTCTTGGAAGATGGAAAATATCAAGGTTTAATGAAGCATTTTCTCAAGCGTTTTCCCCCTGGTGCAGACCGTTTTGCAGGTGTAGAAACTCGCATTGCTAACAATAATTCCCCAATTTTAACCGATGCACTCGCTTACATGGAATGCGAAGTAGTCAGTCGGATGGAATGTAACGATCATTGGATAGTTTATAGTCAAGTTAACGATGGTCGTGTTTCTAAACCCGAAGCTTTGACAGCAGTTCATCATCGCAAAGTGGGTAATTACTACTAAAAATAGTTGTTAATCTCTCCTTGTTTTTTGACGAGGGGAGATTAACAAAAAATTTTGTAGTTAAATCTGAAATTTACATTTGAGTAGAAAATGTTGCTATTATCAAATGATTATTCATAATTTTTGAATAAGATTTTAACTAAGCAAAAACAAAGATTCACAAGCCTAAACTAGCTCAAATAGATGCAATTTTAGCTTGCAAAGACGAGAGTAAAATTACAATTTTTGAGCAAAATTATCGGGAGGACAAAACTATAATTATGGGAATGACGGCTACAGGTGATATCCTGGTAATTATTTCTACTTTGAGGAAAAATAAAATGAGGATTATTGCAGCTAAAAAAGCAAATAAAAGAGAAATAGAAGCATATTTTTAAACAAGATTGTGAAGGATGACTACGATTTCTCAAAAGGAAAAAAGGGGGCAATAATTCCCATTTCGGAAAAACAAATTAAGGTAAATATACCTTTGGATAAGGAAATCTTAGACTGATTTCGTGCGAAAGTCCATGCTATGGGTGGTGGTGACTACCAAGCTTTAATTAATCAAGCATTGCACGAATATATTCAGAATTCAGAATCAGGAAAACCCAACTGTAAATAAACAGAAAATTAACCAATAATCAACTTATGAAACCACGTGACGTACAAGTTCTTCCCATTGCAGCCCAAACCACAGTTATGCGATCGCGTACTTGGGATCGGCTAAAATTTGAAATAGAATATGCTCTCAAAAAAGGTACAACTGCTAATTCTTTCTTGATTAAAGCTGAAAAAACCGCCTTATTTGACCCACCAGGGGAATCATTTACCGAAATCTTTCTCACAGCCTTAAAAGAACGTTTTGACCCGAAAACCATCGATTATCTAATTTTAGGTCACGTTAACCCCAATCGCGGTGCAACCATCAAAGCCTTGCTCGAAATCGCACCCCAAATTACCTTAGTTTGTTCCAATCCCGGAGCGCGATCGCTCAAGCAAATCATACCAGACCAAGAACTAAACATCAAAGTCATCAAAGCCGACGAAACCCTAGACTTAGGCGGCGGTCATCTGTTAGAATTCGTTCCCACACCCAACCCTCGGTTCCCCGACCAACTTTGCACCTACGACCCGCACACAGAAATCCTCTTTACTGATAAACTTTTTGGGGCGCACGTATGCAGCGACCAAATTTTTGACGAAGGTTGGCAAATCTATCGCGAAGACAGACGTTACTATTTCGATTGTCTCATGGCTCCTCACGCCCGCCAAGTCGAAACCGCCCTCGAAAAATTAAGCGACTATCCCGCAAGATTATATGCTACCGGACACGGACCGTTAGTACGCTACGGTTTAACCGAATTAACTGTGGCATATAAACAATGGGCAGCGCAACAAAAAGCCCAAGAACTAAGCGTCGCCCTACTTTACGCCTCCGCTTATGGTAACACAGCCACAGTCGCTCAGGCGATCGCGCGAGGCGTTACTAAAGCAGGCGTTGCGGTAGAATCAATTAACTGCGAATTCGCCGACCCCGAAGAAATCAAAGCCGCAGTGGAAAAATCGGCAGGTTTCATCATCGGTTCCCCCACCATTAGCGGACACGCCCCCACACCTATTCAAACAGCATTAGGTATCGTTCTCTCCACCGCCGACAAAAATAAATTAGCCGCCGTTTTCGGTTCCTTCGGATGGAGTGGTGAAGCGATCGACCTTTTAGAAAGTAAACTCAAAGATGGCGGCTATCGCTTTGGCTTTGAAACCATTCGCGTCAAATTCAAACCCGACGACCCCACCATCAAATATTGCGAAGAAGCAGGAACAGATTTCGCCCAGGCATTGAAAAAAGCCAAAAAAAGAGCCAGTGTTGCCCAAAAACGACCCGTCAGCGACTCCCAAGCCGCCCGAACCGAACAAGCAGTCGGACGCATTGTTGGTTCTCTCTGTGTCGTTACCACGAAACAAGAAGAACTTTCCAGCGCCATGTTAGCTTCTTGGGTATCCCAAGCGACATTCAACCCACCCGGTTTAACTGTAGCAGTTGCGAAAGAACGCGCGATTGAATCTTTATTACATACCGGGAATAAATTCATTCTCAACGTCTTAGAAGAAGGCAAACATCTCGGTTTAATGAAGCATTTTCTCAAGCCATTTAGTCCCGGAGAAGACCGTTTTGAAGGTGTAGAAATTGATACCGCCGAAAACGGCTGTCCGGTGTTAAAAGATGCTTTAGCTTACTTAGAATGTCGCGTTGACAATCGCATGGAATGCGGCGATCATTGGTTAGTTTATGCCGTTGCCGAACACGGCGAAGTTTTCTCAACTGATGCTGTCACCGCCGTTCACCACCGCAAGTCTGGAAGTCATTATTAAGTACAGGAATAGTCAACGGAACTATTCTTGCTCATTATCAAGGTCATTGGTGAACAAAGTGAAGGATTTCTTTAGTTCCTTCGCGATGCTCACCGACGACAAGTTAAATTAAGATTAGGAAGATATTTAGTTAGCTTGGTGTAGAAATGAGATTTACTAGCACAGACTACAAATATATCCAACTAGACGCACAGCAAATTCCTTATCTAGAAGGAACTTCAATGAAAGTAGTCGAACTAATTACTTCAGTAAAAGCATATAACTGGAGTCCTGAAGAATTACTCGATAACTATCCTCATCTAAGTTTAAGTAAAATTTACTCTGCTTTAGCATATTATTGGGATCATCAAGAGGAAATCGAAATAGCGATCGCACAACGAGAACAGTATGCGTCAAAACTGCAAAACGAAGCTGGCGAATCTCTTTTCATTGGAGTGTCTTAGTTAGTAACAAGAAAAAAATGGAATATTTGATTACCCCAACAGCATCAACCTCTTGGAAAATAAACTTAGTTGATTTTACTCAATCTCTTCAGCAGCAATGGTCTGATGTTAAAATTCGTACTGTTACTAATTCTGATGATTATTATGCTCTTGAATGGGTTATATTAAAAGGAGAAAGGTTAGATGGAGCCTTACATCGCGATGGACAAGGAGTTAGTTTAGATCGTTCTTTAAAAATCTGTGCTTCTTTTGCAATTTGGTTTCGTTCTCTAGTTCCTGAAACTCAAAATTTACTGTTCTACGATCAAGGTTTTAATTTTCAGATTAATTTAAACTTGAAAACTACTAAGTCTGAGATTATCCAGCTTGTTAGTCTTGTTGATAATTCTTCGTTAAAGATTTAGTAAGTTAGAGTTTAGAAGCGAGTTTTTTGACTTATTTAGTAGTTATTTAGATGGTTCAAGTTATTTCTCCTAATGATATTACTCTTGAAGAAATTCAAGCGCAATTTCAGCTTGAGGAAACAACAAATGCTGATTTTTTTCTGGAATGGCAAGAAAATTTACCAAATTTAACAGATACAGAAAAACAAGCTTTAAAGCGAATCAAAAGTAATTATTTTAATTTAGTTAGCCGTCGTCCTTTGTTAGAAGAAGCGGTAAAAATGGTGGTTTTATCGCCTTTATTAGATTTAGTTGGATTTTATCAACCACCTTTTGCTATGCAAACGGAGGCTGCGGTAGAAATTACAGCAAAAGATGACGAAGTAATTGTTAGGGGAAAGATTGATGTTTTAGTGATTCAACAAAGATTGTGGATTTTGGTAATTGAATCGAAAAGTACCAAGTTTGATGTTATGGAAGCTTTACCACAAGCTTTAGTTTATCTGTTGGCTAATCCTAGTAAAGATAAGTCTAGGTTTGGTTTTTTTGTTAATGGAAGAGAGTTTGTTTTTGTTAAGGTTAGTGGAAAAGATTCTCTGGTTTATAGTCGTTCTTATGCTTTATCATTAGAAAGAAATAATGATTTAGAACAAGTTTTAAGTGTGTTGAAAAAAATTGGTCAGTTGTTATTATCTTGATTGTAAAAGTGCTACATCTGTGATAATATTAAAGGCAAATATTTTTATAATGGGAAAAACTCGAATGACGAAATTATGCCATTCGAGTTAGAAAAAGAGGGAAGATTGCTTTTTTCTTACTTTAGATAGATGTGAAAATGCTTGCACCAATTATTCCTGTGACGATAATACCGAGCAAAATATTGTTGAAAAAGCGCCCTAATTCGGGATTAGCGTCTAAAATAGCATCATTTTGACCAAATGTAAAGAATAATGACCAAGCTTGATTGGCGTTTATCGGCGCTCCGTTGTCAAAGTCGGGATTAAATACGGTGGATGCGAAGGTATAGCGTTGTTTGAGAGTTAAATCAGTTTTCATTGTTTAAGTTCTCCTGTTTGCCTTTATGTAAATAAATGTAACAAACAGTTAAGATTGTTTGCTGTGACTTGACAAGCTAGTTAATAGTGATGTGAATCACAGCAAGTTAGACAAGATAATCTAGAATCGCCACCGAGACTCAGACTCACTGAAGTAGGTAGAGAGGAAAATGGTATAAGTTCGTAGTTGCGCTTTGGTTCAACTACGAACGAATAAACTAATTTTCTTCGGCTTCTGCCAAAATTTGTTGCATGACGGGGGAAAGTCGTTTACTCAAACGTCCAGCGCGAATATATTCAGCATAGGTTTCGGCTTCAATATCGAGCATTTGTTCGCGTAATTGTTCGATATTGAGTTCTTGTAATTGGGGGTGATCTTTTTGTAAATTGTCAATTTCGGTTTCGATGTTTTCCAGTTGAGATTTGACGAGTTGTTGTTGATAGTTGTAATAATCAATGTCAATTTCTGGAGAAATTTTCGCCTCAGCGAGGTAAACCAAGACTCGATTCAAAGCTTCGCGACGGGCGATCGCTTCCGAGTATTGTTGACGTACTGGTTGATCCCCAATCAGATCCAGCTTTTCGAGAAATACTTGGGTTGTCAAACCTTGTACCAGGAGGGTGAATAAGACAACTCCAAAGACAATATCAATAATTTCTTGTCTACCGTCGAGAACGACTGGAACGCTTAAAGCGAGGGCGATAGACACAGATCCGCGCAAACCACCCCACCAAAGTACAGTTTGTTGACGCAAACCAATTTTTTCTTCAGTAAACAAATTAGCGATCGCCCCCAAACCAAAAATAACCACAATTCGGGTGAGTAAGATAGCCGCGATCGCCACCACAATCAAATCTAAATTATTCGCCAAACTCCCAAACTCAATTTGGTCGCCAATCAGCAAGAAAACAATCGAATTCACAAAAAAGGCTAAAAACTCCCAAAACTCAGAAACCAATAGCCTAGTACGCGGATTCATCCCAATTCGTGACCCAAAATTACCCAGGATGATCCCCACAGTAACCACCCCGATAACCCCCGATCCGCCCAACTCTTCAGTAATCAAATAAGTTCCGTAAGCAGAGACTAAAGTCAGAGATTGTTCAACCAAAGGAATATCAAAACGTTGAGTCAGGTAAGAAATCCCAAAACCAACCACACAACCAATCCCGATTCCAATCCCCACAAAAGCCAAGAAACGAGTAATCGTTGTTGTCAGAGAAAATCCTTCAATTCCTAAAGGAATTCCCACCAACAAAAAGAAAGCCACAACCGCAACACCGTCGTTAAATAAACTCTCTCCTTCCATTAAAACCGTCAAACGCTTACCTGCACCTAATTCGCGAAACAAAGCGACAACAGAAACCGGATCGGTAGCCGAAAGACTAGCCCCGACTAATAACGCAGTTGCTAAAGAAAGACTGGTAAACGAACTTAAGGCAAATGAGATCCCCAAAACCGAAACGATCACACCGATCACAGCAAACAGAATCACTGGTAGCCAATTAGCTTTCAATTCCCGCCAGTTAATATTCCAAGCTGCCTCAAACAATAACGGCGGCAGAAAAATCTCTAAAATCAACTCTGGAGAGAGATTGACAAGGCGGATATTGACAAAAGCTAATCCTAAACCAACGATTACCAATAACAAAGTGTAGGGGATTTTGCGAAACCAGGTAAAAATCCGCGAAAGCGTCGCCACACTTAAGGATACAGACAAAACTACTAAAAATTGCTCTAAACTTTGTTTGATTGACTCATCAGCGATCGAAGTCTCTATACTCATAAGGTTAGTTTGATTAAAGTAAGCTGATGCTTAATTTATCTTAAAGTCCCACTATTGGGTAGTATTTTAACTAGATTTTTCTTTCAATCAGCCAATAAGTTTGCATTTCTCCTTTTCCTTTCACTGGAATTACACCTCTAGCTTCAAAAAGATATAATTCCTTTAAAAGTTCGTAAACCTCAGCCGTCACCTGAATTTTTCCCGGAATTCCAGAAGACTCCATTCGCGAAGCCACATTAACCGTATCTCCCCACAAATCGTAAATAAACTTTTTGATTCCAATTACGCCAGCGACAACCACACCAGTATGAATCCCAATTCTGATTTGAAACTTCTCGCCACGTTCAAATTGGATCTGATCGACAACCGCTTGCATCGCTAACGCCATATCCGCGATCGCCTCTGCATGATCTGGTCGAGGATTAGGTAAACCGGATGCTACCATATAAGCATCACCAATTGTTTTAATTTTCTCTAAGTCTAGTAATTCCGCTAATTCATCAAACCCAGAAAATATTACATTTAACAAACTCACTAACTCAATCGGATTCAAACGTGCTGATAAAGGAGTAAATCCGACAATATCAGCAAATAAAATAGTTACTTCTTCATAATGTTCGGCAATAGTCTTATTATTCTTTTTTAAACGTTCAGCAATCACTTTTGGCAAAATATTTAAAAGTAATTTATCAGCCTTATCCTTTTCTAACTGTAACTCAGAAGTTCGTTGTAAAACTTTGTTTTCTAATTCTTGATTAGCATTCTCTAAAGCAAGAAAATATTTACTGATTTGTTGTGCCATCCGATTAAAAGAATCAGCTAAAATAGCTAATTCCTTAATTCGTACCGGAGTTACTTTTTGCTCTAACTTTCCATCAGCAATCGCTTCCGAAGTTTGACTTAAATTTAAGATTGGCTTTGTAATCCAACCCGAAGTAAGTAAACCTAATAAAGTCGCCAAACCCAAAGCTGCTAAACACAAGAAAATCGTCATTCTCCGATTAGCATCAATTTTCGACATAAAGTCAGCTTGAGGGACAACAACCACAGTCAACCAATCTAAACCACGCCCATCTTGTAAAGGAGTTACTTGTACCCAATAGCGATTTCCTTCCGACTGATAATTAAAACTATTTTTAGTTTCAATTTGCTTTAAATTAGGAAATTCTGCCAACAAATTCGCCATTGTTAAGCGAATCAATTCACTTTTACTATTCGTAGCTAAAATTCGGACTTCGCCCTCAGAAGTATTCATAGCATACTGTTCTTCAGTCGAACTAGCAACTAATTCTCCACCACGTTCAATAATAAAAGCTTCACCAGACTTGCCAATTTCTAAGTCGTCTAAAAATTCACTAATTTGAGATAAAATTAAATTCGTAGCCAAAACCCCACGAAACTCATTTTTATCTGTATAAATCGGCACAACCGGAGTAATTTGTAGCACACCTAAATGGTGAGAAGTATAAATCGGACTCCAGGTAGGTTTTTTCGCTAATTTCGCAGCTTGATACCAAGGTCTTTCACGAGGCTCGTATTCATCTTGTTCTACAAAATCAGTCGCATTTCCCTGGTCATCAAGGTTATAAACAACGCGATTCTCTCCGGTAGAAATTCCTTTAATTTTTAGAACTGTTTCACCACTAGGTAACTTTTGCACCCCAAGAAAATTACCATTTTCCGTTCCTAAATAAAGATAATCTACCGACTCATCAAGATTCAGTTGGGAATAAAAAATTTTTTGAAGGCTTTGAAAATCATTAACATTCAAATATCCATTACGGAGTGCATTGGCATTAATTTGTAAAACGAGATGAGGTGTCTTAAAATGATTTTCTACGTGCTGATCGATTTTAACCGCAGTATCGTTACTTAGTTGCTCCAAAACCTCTTCAATTGCTTTCTGACCATTCCGCAAAGAAAGCCAACCAGTTAAGCCAACGGCAGCAAAAATTTGTAAGACAAAAGGAACGACGAGAACCAGTTGAAGAGGTAATTTCCGATGAGAAAGTGACAATAAGAAATTTTCCGGAAAGCGACCTTTGTGTTTAGTCTTTTTTAAGTTCATGAGCTTAACTAGGATTTCCAATCCCAGATTCTTATGTATTCTGTTATAGCTGCTACCAATTGCTTTTGACAGCAAAAGATCATTTTTACTAAAGAATTCACCGACGTGAAAGAAATTTTGGCGGGTAGACTCGCTTTTCTCGATAAGTAAGCTACAGGTAGTATCTCCCCAAAGAAGCCCAGCACCCTTTTCGGCAATCTTTGATCTTTACTCGCTCTCTCAGGGGTAAGCTATGATTGTCACACACTAAAATCGCCGTTAGGTATCTTATTTCCGCTTATTTTGGGCATAAAATCGTTATCAGTAGCACTACTATAAGTCATGGCACATAAAATCCTCATCGTCGAAAACAACAGCGAGGTGCGGATGCGGGTGATTAAAATGTTACCCAGTGGTAACTACGAAATCCTCGAAGCTGAGGATGGAGAAGAAGCCCTCACCCAAATTCGCTCCCAATATCCGAAGTTTGTTTTTCTAAATTGGAAATTACCCAAAATCAACGGTTGGGAAGTTTATCAGGAAATGCAAACAGATCAGCGATTGCACAAAACGGCTGTAGTCATGATGTGTCGCCGTCAAGATGAAATTGCCGCTAAAATTCCTCAAGCTTTCAAGTATTTTGAATATATAGAAAGACCTTTTAACAAAAAACAATTAGTCGAGGCGATTAAATCTGCTACCGAAAAAGCGAAACAGCCTCGGAGTCAAACATCTCCAACTACTCAGCCAAAACCTGAGCCATCACCAACTCCACTTGCTGCGGAGTCAGAGGATGATGCAATCAAAGCAGGGATTTCGAGTCTGGAGTCAGCTTTTCCCCAGGATGTTTCACCAGAAAATCTCGATTTGAGCGCTTCAGATTTTGACTTCAATCCACTGGAAGAAAGTTCTCAAACTGAGCCAGCCGCAGAAGTTATGGCTAATCCTTTTGCTCAGTCAGAAGAGGCAGTTTCTTTGTCTGATTCTGCGAGTGAGGCGGCTACTTTTAATCCTTTTGCATCTACGACAGAGGATTTAGGGATGGATAGTTTTGAGGAGTCAGGGGAAAGAGATGTGGAAACTTCAGATATTTTTGCAGTTTCTCCGGCAACTTTTGACGAAGAAGAAGCTTCTGAGCAAGTAGAAGTGGAGGAAAATATCATTGCTCTTGGTGCTGTTTCTGAGCAAGCAGAAGTGGAGTCAGAAGTTTCAAGTAATCAGGAGTTTGATTTTGAGCAGGATGAAGCAGTTTCAAGTAATCAGGAGTTT
>JAWQFW010000007.1:0-33929 GCA_035968095.1 Oscillatoria sp. PMC 1068.18 | reverse complement strand
GATTTTGAGCAGACTGAAGTAGTTTCAAGTAATCAGGAGTTTGATTTTGAGCAGACTGAAGTAGTTTCAAGTAATCAGGAGTTTGATTTTGAGCAGAATGAAGCAGTTTCAAGTAATCAGGAGTTTGATTTTAGTCAGAGTGAAGAAACTACAAACGATCGCGAATTTGACTTGAGCGAGACTGGAGAAGATGATCTCACTTTAGGAAATATTACTGAAGTGGTAGGAAACTTGGAAGCTAATGTTTCTGAGTCAGATGCTAATTTTGAGGAAGGCTTAGAGGGTTCGTCAACGGAAGAGAAAATTGCCGTTTTGCAAGAGGCTATAAGGAATTTGGAAACAGCAACAAATCTTTTGCTCGGAGGTTTGAACGATCGCGATGGGGAAGTGCAGTTGGCTGCTTATAAACAGTTACGAGATTACCATAATCGTCAAAGTATTGCTTTGGCTTTGGTTGGGTTTACTCCTTATTTGCTTTTTGAGTGTATTCATACTTTAGATGTGCATAGTTCTGGGGGGGTTTCTTCGTTAGCGATAAGTCCCGATCGCCAAACTTTGGTTAGTGCCTCGATTCAAGGTAATATTCAATTATGGAATCTCTACAGTGGGGAATTGTTGGGTGCGCTGAATAAAGCTTCTAACCAAGTTACTTCAATTGCGATCGCCCTTGATGGAGAAACTCTCTATACGAGTTCGCTAGAAAGTAATCTTAAGCTTTGGAATCTCTATACTGGGGAGTTCCTCGGTCCGTTGAATCAGTCTTCTACGGGAGTTAGTGCGATCGCGATCGCTCTTGATGGAGAAACTCTTTATACTGGTGCTGAGGAAACTAATATCAAGATTTGGAATCTGTATAATGGTGAGTTAATCTCTGCTTTGAATCAAAGTTCTTCTCAGGTGAGATCCCTCGCTGTTAGTCCTGATGGTTTGACTCTGGTTAGTGGTAGTAACAACAATAATCTTCAAGTTTGGGATGTCCGCACGGGGGAATTGTATTATCAACTTACTGGTCATTCTCAACCTGTTAATGGGGTTGCTGTTAGTCCCGATGGTAGGTTTATTCTTAGCGGTAGCGATGATAATACTCTCCGCATTTGGAATTTGCAAACTGGGGAGTTGTTACACACGATTGAAGCTCATCCGGGAGGAGTAAAAGCGATCGCTGTTAGCCCGGATGGACAATTTATTGTCACTGGCGGTAAGCTAGACATTAAAATTTGGGGGGTTGCTTAACTGTTATTAGTTCTTAGTAGAGACGCAGAATACAGCGTCTCTATTTTTTGCTCGCTCTAATCCTCAATTTAATTATAATTTTTTTGGTAATTACTATCGCAAATAATTAAATCTATACCTTGCTTAATTACTTCTTCTATATGGAGTTTTTTTTCTAAGGAAGCACATTGGAAATTAGGATAAATTGGTCTTCCTTGGTTGTCTTCTAAAACTGCATAGCGATTCTGAATTTTGCTCAGTACAAATGCTGTTAACTGTCGTCGCAATCCCGGATTAGCAAAAGTAAGATTATAAAGATGTTCGTCCGGGTAAGCTCCTAGTAGTCGATCTATTTCTTCTACTACTAATGAGCCTGTTAAATTAACCATAGCTCTAGTCATGGGACGATCCCCTCGAAAATAGTTTTGAGAAAATCTTTTTCGTAGACGTACTCGTCGATACGCTTTTTTGACGCAGAAGTACATTATAAAGCTTTACAGCAAGTATAAAAAAATCCTAAACAAAAAAAAGCATTTTTTACTTAAAAGAAATAAAACTTATATTATTGTAATGAAGAGAGAAAAATAACTAAGTGAAGAAAAGAGATCGTACTTCTACGAAAAACCAAGATCGCCAAATCTCGAAGCTGGTTGCAGAATTCAATCTCCATGATTTACCCAGTCAGGAAAATTCCACTTAGGAAGCATCTTCAATTCCCAATGTCAAGTCTTCAGTTGCACGTTCAACCTCACCTAACTCTTTTTCCGTTTGGGGATCGAGAGTTTCAGATTCAGTGTAGCGATCGCTAATTTCTTTGACAGCATCTTTTTCCACGGTCGGATCGCTAGTTTGGTTTTGGGTGGTAATATTCTCGTTAGTCATAAGTTAGTCGTGATTCTTTTGCTAGTTGTAAATTTAGCGTCATCCTTACCTAATTGACTTCCTTCCCAAGTGAGAAACTTTTCTCAGGTAACAAACGCGATAAAATGTACAGACGTTGGCTATAACTTGTTTAACCATTAAATTAATTTCTCAATTATGCCTGCATTTTTATTAGAAGTTGGTACAGAAGAATTACCCGCAGATTTTGTCGCTAGCGCGATCGCGCAATGGGAAAATTTCCTCCCCCAAAGCTTAGACTCAGCATTTTTGACTCCAGAGAGAATTAATGTCTATGGTACTCCACGCCGCCTCGCTGTGGTGCTTCAGGGACTTCCTTCTCAACAACCCGACAGAGAAGAGGAAATCAAAGGACCTCCCGCGCAAGTAGCATTTAAAAATAATCAACCGACAAAAGCTGCAATTGGTTTCGCACGCAAACAAGAGGTAGAATTAACTAATCTCGAAGTTCGCGAAACTGAAAAAGGAGCATTCGTTTTCGTACAAAAGAAGATTCCCGGACGTACTGCTAAAGAGATTTTCAGCGAATTAATTCCCGAATGGATCGCTAAATTAGAAGGAAGACGCTTTATGCGTTGGGGAGATGGTGACTTACGTTTTCCTCGACCGATTCGTTGGCTGGTAGCATTAATAGATGAGGAAATTTTACCAGTAGAATTAATTAACGGTTCGACAACAGTTGTCAGCGATCGCCAATCTTGGGGACATCGAGTTTTACATCCCGAAGCTATTCAAATTCCTCATGCTTCTCAATACGTCGAAACTCTCCAAACAGCTTACATCGAAGTTGACCCAAAAGTTCGTAGCCAAAAAATTCAACAGCAAACCAAAACTGAAGCTGAAAATATTCAGGGAATTGCTGATATTTACCCCGATTTACTCGCAGAAGTTATTAACTTAGTCGAATATCCCACCGCAGTTGTAGGTAAATTTGACGCTGAATTTCTTAGTCTCCCCACGGAAGTTATTACTACCGTCATGGTTAGCCATCAGCGCTATTTTCCTATTAAAGAAACCAACGACCCCAAAAGCAAACTTTTGCCTA
Organism: Oscillatoria sp. PMC 1068.18; assembly: GCA_035968095.1. Taxonomy (GTDB): domain Bacteria; phylum Cyanobacteriota; class Cyanobacteriia; order Cyanobacteriales; family SIO1D9; genus IIICB1. The sequence goes on along the minus strand of JAWQFW010000007.1, from coordinate 30,772 downwards.
ACTTTATCACTATTTCTAATGGTGACCCAAATAAAGGAGAGGTTATTGCCGCAGGAAATGCACGAGTAATTCGCGCCCGTTTAGCTGATGCTCAATTTTTCTACAAAGCCGATCTTGCTAAACCGTTAGAAATGTATGTTCCCCAACTCGAAAAAATTACTTTCCAAGAAGATTTAGGCTCAGTTTTGGCAAAAGTAGAACGGATCAAAAAAATCGCCTTAAACTTAGCGAAAGAACTAAATTTAAGTCAAGAAAAATGCGAACAAGTATCTCGCACCGCGCTCCTTTGTAAAGCTGATTTAGTTAGTCAAATGGTCTACGAATTCCCAGAATTACAAGGAATTATGGGGCAAAAATATGCTCTTGCTTCCCAAGAAGCGGAAGTTGTTGCTAACGGAATTTTTGACCATTATCTACCTCGCGGGGCAGATGACATTTTACCAGAAACATTTACTGGTCAAATTGTCGGAATTAGCGATCGCCTCGATACCTTAGTCAGCATTTTTGGGTTAGGAATGCTCCCCACAGGTTCTTCCGATCCCTTCGCTTTGCGTCGCGCCGCCAATGCGATAATTAATCTTACCTGGAACTCGGAATTAAAATATAATTTGTATCAAAATTTACAGCAAGTTGCCGCAGATTTTGTTTTAGAACATCCAGACCAAGAAAATCCCCTAGCTAAGTTACAAGAATTCTTTTTGCAACGGCTGCGCACCTTATTGCAAGACGACCTCAAAATCGACTACGATTTAGTTAATGCGGTACTAGGGGAAGACGATCCTGAATACACTGAAAGAGCATTAGAGGATTTGTTAGATCTGCGATCGCGTGCCTTATTCCTCCAAAAAATCCGCAATAACGGTAAAATGGAAGCAATCTACGAAACCGTAAATCGTTCGGCTCGTTTAGCAGTAAAAGGCAATTTAGACACCAAACAACTCGAACCCAAACAAGTTGTTAAACCAGAATTATTCGAGCAATCTTCCGAACAAGCATTCTACAACGCATTAGTAGCATTAGTCCCAAATACCCAAGCTTCTCAAGCCGAACGCAACTATCAATTGTTAGTCGATGAATTAGCGAAAATTGCCCCCACAGTGAGCAGATTTTTCGACGGTGAAGACAGTGTTTTAGTCATGGCTGAAGATCCCCAAGTTCAGGAAAATCGCTTAAATTTATTAGGTTTGTTGCGGAATCATGCGCGTGTTTTAGCAGATTTTGGTGCGATCGTTAAATAAGATTTGTAACTCAATTGAAGAAATTAGACTCTGGATGATTTTAGCTTTTTCAACAGTAGATCCGTTGAGAATTTTACACTCTCTCAAAAGTTCTGAATCTGCGGTAAAGTAAGTTAACAGTTAAGCGATTACGTTCTCTTAACATAAGTCAACTCCTGACTCTAAAGTTACCAGACGACGAATTTCTTGTACTGCTTCTGGGGTAACTGTTGGTAAAGCTTTTGCCATCCGCTCGTGTAGTTTAATTTCTTCTTCAGTAATTCTGCCATCGGCTTTGGCAATTTCCCAGGCAACACACAACAGAAGTCTGTGTTTTATTTTTTCTTTTTCACTCGGTAAATTATTAGTTTTTCTACTTTCCTCATCTAGTAAAAGAGTTGTTTTCAATACTTCGTCAAAGCTAGTTTGAAATTCAATAGCACGATAAACTCTTTCTCTATCTTGTTGCAAAATTGCTGGATTCATTAACATTCTATGCAAAGTATCTTTTTCTTTTAAAGATAATTCGCCATCTGCCCAAGCCATCGGTAATGCGGCAATCAGAACATCACCTAAAAAAGAACTCATTTTTTGTTTTTCTTTTTTATTTCTTAAGTGAATTGCTCCTTTAGACACTCCCACAGTAGCAAGTGTACCTAAGCCAATTGGTGCCGCAATAGTTAGTAAAGCAAAAGTTGAGGCACTGACAGCAATTCCACCAGATAAACCAAGTAGTCCTTGAAGAGAAGTAAAGAAGCCAGCTTGTACAAATATCGAAGATGCAAAAGTCGAAGCACCAGTCCCTGTCAAAACGCCAGCCGTTAATCCCTCAATTAACGAGCCTCCCAATTTTGCCCAAGGTTTAAGCTCACCTGTAATTTGGCGTTGCAACTCATTTCGCTGTATTTCACTTGTGGTAATAGCTTGTATTTCCTGAGTGCCTATGTATTGCAGTAAACCATTAAGTTGACGGTTCAAGTAATCGCTAAGATTTTCAAACTCCTCTCGATTTTTGGAAAATTCTCGCTCTAATTTTGGCAGAAGTCGCTCGAACAAATTTAAGATTTTTTTCCAGGATTTACCGAAAATTTTAGAAAGACTAGCAATGTCAGCGATAATGTCATCAACTTGTTCTGTGTTACTTAAAGTAGTTAAGTAGTAACCTTCGTTGAGATTAAAAATTACGTCTAAAGTTGCTAGGCTAACAACTACCGCTAGCATTGCTGCAATGGGGGTCATGAATGAGCCAATAATTGGTAATGCTGTTCCTGGAACAAAGGAATATACCATAAAAGTCAGAATTCCACCCAAGAGAAGCATTCCGAGAGTTATATATTTTCGCGCTTGAGACTCTGGTTCTGTATCTTCATAAAGAAGACGAATTAGTTTGATGTAGCGTGGAACTTTAGAAATGCTTGAAATGGTGAAGATAATTACAGCCCCAGCCACCGGAGCGATGCTAGCCAAAATACTAGCTAAACTTGGAATGATAAATGTGGTAACGAAAGCAAGGATAGCTGGCATAAATATTTTCTCAGAGGCTACAAACTTAAAGACGATAATTACTATTATTTTAAACTAACCGATGAAGCTTGAAAAAAAATTGGCTATTTGTTAATTTGACTACTAAACAACCTATCTGAGTTCAAATAATCAAATTAAGTGAAATTCTTTCAGGGCTGGGTAAAAGTTTTTGTTTTCGTGGGAAGGACGAGAAAGTTTAATTAAAGCGAAGCGTTGGAGAGGAGTTAATTTCGCCCATTGTTGAAGGGCGAGATCCACTCCGAATTCTTGTGCTTTAATTTGGGTATCCGTGGGTACTGTCTCAGCATCCAACCAGGGAGGATGTTCTAATCTCGCTAATTCTTTAGCTTCGCTTCCTGTGTATTCTTTCACCAAATTTTGCAGAAATTCTCGATATTTTTCGGCTTCTAATTCAGTCTGACAAGGCATTTCCACTAATGTCTTTCGTTCGGTTTCGCTGAATTGATGCCAATGATTGAGCTTTAATTTAACTCCACAAGTATCCAGTTTATAGCGTACTTGCATGGGAATGCAACGCAGAGAATCAACAAAATCCGCTTCAAAATCAAAAAATTTGCTCATATTAAAGATTTGATGCTTGTAATTAGCTCTTTTTAGCAATCCGTAGGCAGTTTCCTTCACCAAAATCTTAAGAAAATCTGTAAATTTGGTTACATTTTGATAAAAAAATCTGTAACATTCGCTACATTTGCTTAAATTAAAAATAGGGGTTGAGAATTTTGCAGCCAGAAATTGAGGCTCGAAGCTTAACCCCAAGCACAATTTAGTAAATATTTATAGGAAAATGAAAATGAACACTCACGAACTTACTAGCGAAATCAAATTTAATTCCTCTTATTCAGAATCAATCAGAATCAAAAAAAGAGTCTCCACCGTTTTTTTTGTCGCCGCAAGTTCGCTAATCTTTGGTTCCTTACCTTTAGTAGCTACTGTTATTGCTGGAGAAAAAATAACCCAAAATGCAAGAATTCCGACTCAATTTACAGTTTGGAAAGTTTTAGGTGAAAGAACTTAAAAATATTTTAGCTGATAATTGTCCCAGAAAATCAATTTCTTAAAATTCAGTAAATAACAAACTCAAATTAGATCGTTAAAACTTAACTCAATCAAGCTTCACTTGCGCCCCCAACTAGCGAAAGTAACTTCTTCACGGGAGTTGACTTTTCCTCGGTAGGAGGAGCATCAAACTCTGCCGTCACCGGGACAATTTGTACAGCACAAGCCTTCAACTCTGGCTGTTTAGAATAGGGACAAGATTCCGGGTGAGTTAAAGCATTAGCTTCAGCATCCTGCGCCCAAAGTTCGCCCCAGTGCATCGGGACAAAAACAGTTCCAGGAGCGATCGCCTTAGTTACTTTCACAGGTAAACGATTCAAACCGCGACGCGATCGCACTTCCACCAAACTACCATCTTCCACACCCAACTTCTTCGCATCACGAGGATGAACCTCCAAAAACGGATTCGGGTGCATCTTCGTAATTTTTTCAATTCTACCCGTCCGAGTTTGCGTGTGCCAGTGACCATAAAGCCGTCCCGTCGTCAAAACAAAAGGATAATTGGCATCGGGTAATTCAGCCAAGCCTCGCGAATGAAAAGCACCAAACCGCGCGCGTCCATCAGCAGTAGGAAAACTCCAATCCGTATACAAACGCTTACTTTCCGTCGTCGGTTCCGAACCCTCCGGAAAGGGCCACTGCTGCGGACCATGTTGCGCCAAAAATTCCTGGCTCAGTCCAGTCATGTCGCAAACTTGTCCCCGCGTCAACTGCACAAACTCCGCATAAACCTCAGCCGAACTCGCAAAACCAAACTCTTCAGTAAAACCTAAGCGACGACCAACCTCCGCCAAAACTTCCCAATCTGCCCTCGCTTCACCCGGAGGTTGGTGAAAAGCCGGACACAAAGTAACGCGACGCTCAGAATTCGTCATCACACCTGTCTTCTCACTCCACTGCTTCGCCGGGAGCAAAACATGAGCATAAGCCGCCGTTTCCGTCGGATAATAAGCCTCTTGATACACCGTAAAAGGCGACTTCAGCAACGCAGCCTTAGTACGATTAATATCGGGCATACTCACCGCCGGATTAGTCGCCCCAACCCAGAGAAACTGCACATCTCCAGTTTCCAAACCAGTAATCATTTCCCAAGCATTCAGTCCATTTTCACTCTGGATGCGACCTTCCGGCAAACCCCATAACTGCTCAATTTCACGACGATGTTGAGGATTACTCACCTGACGATAGCCTGGTAACAAATTCGCCAATCCCCCAGCTTCTCGACCACCCATCGCATTTGGTTGACCTGTCAGCGAGAAAGGACCACATCCAGGCTTACCAATTTGAGCAGTCATCAAATGCAAATTAATCAGCGTGCGTACCTTCGCAGTTCCCTCACTCGACTGATTCAAGCCCATCGACCACAGAGACAGCACTTTCTGTGCATCAGCCCAATAACGAGCCGCTTTTTCCAAATCATCCAAACGAATTCCGCAGCGACGAGCCACCAATTCCGGTGGATACTCTTTAATTATCTCCGCATAAGCCGGAAAATCTTTCGTACATTCATCAATAAAATAAGTATCAATAGCATTCCAGCGCATCAACAAATGAGCAATGCCATTGAATAAGTCAATATCGGTACCCGGTTTAATTGCTAAATGTAAATCAGCTTTTGCCGCCGTATCAGTACACCTGGGGTCAACCACAACCATTTTGACCTTACGATTTTTTTTGTGGTATTTAGCCAAGCGATTAAAAATAATCGGGTGACACTCAGCCGTATTTGTCCCAATCAGAAACGCACAATCAGTTTCTTCGAGGTCATCGTAACAACAAGGAGGACCATCGGAACCGAAACTTTGAATATAACCAGCTACAGCCGAAGACATACATAAGCGAGAATTAGCATCAAAGTTGTTTGTACCGAGACAACCTTTGAGCAATTTCTGAGCAACATAATAATCTTCAGTTTGAAATTGACCGGAACCGTACATACAAATTGCTGACGGACCGTGAGTAAAGCGAACAGTTTGCAGACGACTGACGATTTTGTCTAAAGCTTCATCCCAACTAACGCGGCGAAAAGGCTCATCGAGGGAATCGCGCAGCATCGGATATTTCAAGCGGCTTTTGTCGAGAGATTCACTTACTGTAGCTCCTTTCACACAAACCATACCTTTACTAGAAGGATGAGCGCGATCGCCTTTTACTTGCCAAATTGGATTTCCTTGACTATCTCGATTAGTTGCTTTTCCTGGTTGGGCTGGAGGAGAAACTTCCAACCCACAGCCTACGCCACAATAAGGACAAAGTGTTTTAGTTGTCGAATCAGTCATCTTTCTCTGCTTTACTTGAAGATTAAAGTGGAAATTCAGGATTAGGGATTGAGTGGGGATTGCAGTGCGACCCAGGCGAAGAAGCGGGCGCTAGAGAACGCGCACTGTTAGGAATTCAGGTTCGGGGACTGGGAAAATTTACGCCACATTCGTCTTAAATTTTCCGATCTTTCCCCGGATTCTAGTTTCCCCGCTCTCCCCCTCTGGCAAATCTCCCTTCTCCTGCGAATCTCTTTAACTCTTTAATAAGTTTGCTCGTCTGCCAGAGTTGGTACTGGTTGTAGTGGCATTTCTTCTGTTTCTCCTTCATGGTGTGCCGCGAAGGAATTTTTCGGTTCTTTGAGGAAAAACCAACAGAGAAAGGCAACAATCAAAGCTGCAATCCCCAGAACTTGGAAGAAGACTCTGTTTCCCAGATCGCCTTCAGGTAACAAGCTATAAATTGTCAGGTAAGCCACGGCACCAACGTTTCCATAAGCACCAACGTTACCAGCAATTTGACCAGTTACACGGCGCTTAATCAGAGGGACAATGGCAAAGGTTGAACCTTCACCTGCTTGGACAAAGAACGAACAAGCCATTGTTAACAATACTGCCCCAGGTAGCCACCAACCACCTGTCACCATACTCATTAACAGGTAGCCAATACCCATACAACCTGTCAGAATGGTCATTGTCCATTTGCGGCTACCAATCGAGTCGGAAATTAAACCACCACCAGGACGAGCGACTAAATTCATGAAAGCGTAACTCGCCGCAATCATTCCGGCTGCTGGTTTACTCAAGCCAAAAGTTAATTCAAAGAAGGCGGGAAGCATCGAGACTATAGCTAACTCAGAACCAAAGTTAACCACATAAGTTAGCTCTAACATTGCTACTTGAGCAAAGTTGTAACGGTCTTCTGGAGGATAACGCTTTTTGCCAGTTAAGAGGTCTTTGTTCACATCCCAGCACTTATAAGCTTGGAACAGATACAAACCTAACAGTGCTAACCAAGTAATTACTAATCCGGTGGTGTCGAAGAAACCTACTTTCGATAAACGCCAAGCGAGAACCGCGAGAATCCCAACTAAAGGTACATTCATCAGCATCAAGAACCAGAAGTCTTTCACTGTGGTAACTTCTAAACCACCTTGACGCTTAGGTTTTTGATAAACTTTTCCTGGAGGTGTATCTTCAACGCTGAAGTAGTAGAGCGCTCCATAAGCAGCCGCAACAATACCTGTTAAAGCGATCGCTACGCGCCAGTTCAGCACATCTCCAGCACCGAAAGTTAAAACGACGGCGATCGTTGGTAAGGTAAATGCTGCTGCTGCGGAACCGAAGTTACCCCAACCACCATAAATACCTTCAGCTAAACCAATCTCTTTCGGGGGAAACCACTCAGCAACCATGCGAATCCCAATCACAAAGCCTGCACCCACAATACTTAGCGCCAAACGACTAATTACCAATTGGCTAAAATTTTGGGCAGCAGCAAAGGCAAGACAAGGAATTGCTGCGTAAATTAATAGTAATGAATAAGTTCGTTTCGGTCCAAAACGGTCTAACAGCATCCCAATAATGATTCGGGCTGGTACTGTTAAAGCCACATTACAAATACCAATTGTTTTCATTTGCGCTACTTCTAAACCGAAGTCTTCTTGTACTGCTGTGGCAAATGGCGCAAAGTTAAACCAAACCACAAAAGACAAGAAGAACGCAAACCAGGTCATGTGTAAGATTTTATATCTACCCCTAAATGACCACATTTCACTGAGCATCTGTTACCTTCCTTAATTACTTCAATACTTGGAAAATGAGCCGATAGATTCTTTAATCTCTGAAGTTACCTAACTTTTTGTTTACCGAGGGTTGGTAAAGCTCCGGCTTTTTTTTGTTGTTTTCAGCGATTATTTGAGTCTTGGAAATTTTGCTGATTTTACTTGCTCACTGGGTCTATCCCCACAATTTTTCTTTCTACGTTAGTTTGCTTTCACGAAAAAACTGTATGTTTTGTAACAGACAAAAGCAATCAACCAAACAATTGTTCCTCTCTCATCGATTTAACTTTTTAACTTGCTATAAGAGTTACATTTACTTTTTAAAAAAAACGTATCTTTCGCTACATTTTCTCTTCGCTTATGCACATTACGCATAAGCAATATTTTTTTTGTGCATATTAGCTTTTCTCAGCAAAAAATAACGACTGGAAACAAAGTTTCTAGTCGTATAAATTATTTAGTGAAGCTAAATTTTTAAGCGGTTAAAAACCAAGAGTTGACCAATACTTACCGAGGTTTAGCGCCAAAATTCTCGATCAATAAACGGCGCAAAACTGGGAGCAAATCTTCACAAGCAATACCTTTCTGGACACAAGTACCCAGTTCAGCGTCTTTACCAACTTTACCGCCCATGTAAAGATCGACACCTTCGACAGTTTTACCATCTTTACGCACTTTGGTACCCATTAAACCAATATCAGCAACTTGTGGTTGACCGCAAGAATTAGGACAACCAGTCCAGTGAATCCGAACTTTCTGAGTAGTTTCTAACTCTGCTTCCAAATCTCGAATCATCGCCAAAGCGCGATTTTTAGTTTCAATTAAAGCAAAATTACAAAATTGCGAACCAGTACAAGAAATTAGCGATCGCTCTAACGGTTTCGGTGCAATCGAAAACTTCTCTAACAAAGGTTCGGCTAAAAAGTCCTCCAAATTAGAGTCAGGAATATTCGTAATAATTAAATTCTGCTCAACAGTTAAACGAATTTCGCCACTACCATAAACTTCCGCGATTCGCGCTAAATCAAACATATCTTGAGCATATAATCTGCCAATGGGAACATATAAACCCACGTAATTCAATCCGGGTTGCTTTTGCGGATAAACACCCACATGATCTTGCTTTTCCCAATCGATTGCATCTTCTGGGGCTGCGGTTTGCAACTCATGTCCTAACTGCTTCTCGACTTCAGCGCGGAATTTTTCGATTCCCCACTCATCAATCAACCACATCATCCGAGATTTTTGGCGATTTGCTCGCGAACCGTGGTCGCGATAAACTTCTAAAATGGCGCGACAAAGCTCGACTACTTCCTGATTTGGTGGAACCCAAGCATCTAGAGGAATTGCAGCATCACAACGTTTAGCCGAAAAGAAACCACCAACGACAACATTAAAACCTAATTCTTCATTTTTATAAGCGGGAACGAAAGCAATGTCATTAATTTCCGCGTGAACAGAGTTGTCTCGACAACCTTCAATAGCAATATTAAATTTACGGGGTAAGTTAGTAAACTCGTAGTTACCCTGACCGTTACCAGTAATCATATCCTGGACTTGTTGCACCAAATCGCGAGTGTCAATTAACTCATCAGCACTAATTCCGGCAACTGGCGATCCAGTGATGTTACGCACATTGTCCATTCCTGACTGGACGCTGGTTAAACCTACTTCATTAAATCGGGAGAAAATTTCGGGAATATCTTCGAGGCGAATTCCTCGTAGTTGAATGTTTTGTCTAGTGGTGATGTCCGCGTTACCATCTTCACCATAACGTTGAACGACTTCGGCTAATACCTGCATTTGAGTGCTGGTTAAAATGCCGTTAGGAGTCCGCATTCTCAGCATAAACTTGCCTGGAGTGACCGGACGATAAAATATTCCTACCCACTTGAGACGATGTTCGAGGTCGTCTTTATCCATTGCTTCCCAACCAATTTCGGCGAAATGCTCTAATTGATCTTTCACTGCTAAACCGTCTTTTTCTACTTTAAATTTTTCAAATTTATTCAGCTTTTGATCTTTTGTGGGTGGTGTAATTGCTTGGGTCACGGAATTGCCTCCTTAGTTTTAGCTTGGAGGTCTAAGCTTTTTCTCTTTCGCTGAGGTCAGAAAATGCACTTAGAGCTTGCCAAACCATAAATAAATTTTATTGGTATAATTTTTCGGTTTCTTGTTTACTATTTATTACGGAAATTCATTATTTTTTTGTAACTTTTGTTACAAAATTTTGCATTACTTGTGATTTTCGGATTATAGTTATGTACACTTTGCATTGCGCTCAAGCTGATTTCACAATCGGTTGTCCAGTCCAGATCATGATCGATAAGCTTTTGGGACGGGTTTCAGCCACAATTCCACCGGAAACGGATTTGAGTTGGAGGAAAAAAATTTCCCAGCAGGGAGGTTCGCTCACCCAGTGAGTAGGTTGCTTGGTGTTGTGACTGTAAACTGGACGAATAAGTTGGGGAGAAAAGACTATATCTAAAGCATTAGGACGAAAATTATATTTGCTGGCAAAATTAACGATGTCTTCCCAGTTATAGAGTAGTTTTTGTTTGGCGGTAAGATAATCTTCGTGTTCGGAACAGGTTGCACCGAATAACCAGACTAGACGCGAACAGATTACTTCCACCCGTAAGCGATCGCTCTGGAGTAAACTAGCTTCTACGGGCAGTAGCACAGAGTTGGTTTGGGGAGACCACACTTGGAAATTACTATTGCAATCGAGATTTACTTCTCTTAAAATCAGGTTCTGAGCTTGTCCTTGGGGGAAAGGAGGCGCGATCGCGAGTTCGGGGGGAATGAATTGATTTTTTTTTAAGGGATTCATTCCTGAAATTAATTTTTTAGTTTTGTTGATTTATTTTTATTTGTAGTTTCCTCTATTTAGTTAGTTTTGCATTAGCTGTTATGCGTTTTGAGAATGATTTTTATGCGTTAAAGGAATAGAGTCTGCTGAAGTTAGCTCAAAAATCGCGGCAACTTGACTGAAATTTAAAGAAAACATTAAGAAGACAAACTAACTAAATAGTCTTAGGAGAAACTGAAATCGAACAAAAATCCACTTAATTAAGCAATTAAAAAAAATAACGTTTTTGGTATTGAGAAAAAAAGAACAAAGGCGTAGAAAGTAATTAAATGAATTGAAGGAGAAGTTGATAAAAAGTTGAGGTACTTAGAACCAGTTTACTACTAAGAAAAGCTAGAAAGAATTGAATTAATTAGTCTCAGTAGTCGGCAAAGTGAAATTTCTACCGAAGTCACAGTAGAGCAACTAGGATTAACAGTTATGTCCGAAATCATTAAGCAAGCACGAATAGCCGCAGAACAAAAAAACTGGTTAGAAGTGTATAACTATTTACGACAGTTACCACTAGAAAAAAGAGAAAAATCGACCGGAGAAATTAGTGAATTGGCGATCGCACAGGGGGTTGAGTTGGCGATCCAAGTGTTGCAGGAAGGAGACTTTCAACAAAGATGGGATGTAGCCAAGTTGCTACCAAAGTTTGGTCAAGCAATCGTTGTACCTTTATTAGCCATCCTCGAAGACGAAGAAGCAGACCCCGAAGTGCGTTGGTTTGCAGGTCGAACTTTAGGAAAATATGATTTTCCAGAGGTGATAATTGCCTTGGTGAAATTGATCCAAAATCCAGATAGCGACGCAGAATTAGCAACAATGGCTGCCGAAGCGTTAGCAAATTTGGGTAGTTCAGCAATTGCAGATTTAAGCAAATTATTAATTCCTAATCTGGCTAATGATACGCCTATAGTTGAAGAAAAAACTCGACATTTAGCAGTGAAAGCTTTAGCGCAAATTCGCCGTTGCGAAGCGATCGAACCTTTACTAAAAGTAGTTAGCGATCGCCACCCAAAAATCCGCGCTGCGGCAATTGAAGCTTTGAGTAGTTTTCACTCTCCCGAAATCACTTCGACTCTGATTACGGCATTACAAGATCCGGCAACAGCAGTGAGAAAAGAAGCAGTCATCGGGCTGAGTTTTCGGACTACAGACTCCGCAGAATTTGATTTAGTCAAGCAAATCAAGCCCTTATTAAACGACTTGTCGATCGAAGTTTGTCGTCAAGCAGCGATCGCCTTAGCACGTTTTCGTACCAAAGAAGCGGCTGATGCTTTATTTCGTGTCCTCAAGTCACCCGCAACACCTTTAGTGTTGAAAACCGACTTAGTGCGCGCCCTAGCTTGGATAGAAACCCCAGCTAGTTTAGACTATTTACAAGAAGGACTACGTTGGTCAGCAGCAGAAGTCTGTCGCCAGATTATTATTTTGTTAGGAAGATTGAAATCAGCCGAACTAAAACCAAAAGCGACGCAAATTTTGATTGAGTTTCTCAACTCTGGACAAAATGCTACCTTTGAGGCGACAATTAAACAAGCGATCGCTACGGCTCTAGGACAACTCGGACAAGCAGAAGCCCTCGATGAATTAGAGAAGTTAGCTGCTGATTCAGAACGAGTAGTTCAATTACACGCGATCGCCGCCCTGAAAAAGTTATCCTTATCGGAACCAGAATCGCCACAAGCACAAGAACAAAGAGCAAAAGTTAGCGGTTGAAGAAGGTTCTTTGAATCTAGCTAGCGGTAAAATTCACGTTTTTCGACACAAAATCCCAAGCTTTGTCCTCACACCACATTGACCATACTCTCTAAGCTTCAGCTTTGGAGAGTATTTTTTTTGTGCTGCTCGTGCATCAGGTAAATTCAGTTTCCGCATCAAAAAAAAAGTTTTGTATAAGGGCATACAACAAAATTAGCTAGAACAAGGGTTTACTCAGGAAGGAAAAGCTAGCTAAACTAATTCAGTTAGTGTGTGCCAGCAAATTAGGTGTGAGGAAAAAGGCAAAGATGCCACAAAAATCTTGGCAATATTTAATTTACTTTCCAGCAATCTTAGGAACAATTTTTGTCACCTCAGCGAGAGCGATCGCTACTGAGGATAACTTATCATTTATAGCTAACCCAGCCATCGATGCTACTGCAACCGCAGAAATAACCGAAACGGCATCGGAGACAGTTGCAGAAACAGTAAACCCGACTACTTTGTATAGTCAAACGCCGTTTCTCGACAATCAAGAACAAGAAATAGACGCAGGACCCCAAGTTAATCAACTTCAGGAGAGTCAAACCCCTCCCACCGAGGAATTTCAGTTTCTCCCCGAAGCTGGTGCAATGGAACAGATCACCAATGTCAACCAATTACGGGACGTTTCTCCCAGTGATTGGGCTTATGAAGCCTTGCGAAACTTAGTTAATAACTACGGCTGTATCCAAGGTTATCCGGACGGAACTTTTCGGGGAAATCGCGCTTTAACTCGTTACGAATTTGCCGCAGGTTTAAATGCTTGTTTAGAAGTGTTAGCCGCGAGAATTCGTGAAGGTGGCGGTACAACTACGACTTCCTCTGTTACGGAAGAAGATTTGGTAGTTTTGCGACGTTTAATTCAAGAATTTGAAGCTGAATTAGCTACCCTCGGAACTAGAGTCGATGATTTAGAAGCCAGAGTTGCTTTCCTGGAAGATAATCAGTTTTCGACGACGACGAAGTTAGCCGGAGAAGTTATCGTTGGTGTTGCTGATGCTTTCGGTGACGAGGTGGGTGATGACGTTAATACCGTACTTCATGATCGCGTTCGTCTCAACTTCCTGACTAGCTTTACCGGAAAAGACTTACTGCAAACTCGTTTACAAGCTGGTAATGCTAACTTGTTGCTTCCAGGAACAGTTTTTGAGGATGGTTCCAGTGGGACTCAAGAAGGTCGCTTCACCTACGATGGTAGTAATGGGAACAATGTAATTATCGATATTTTACGCTATCGTTTTCCCATTAGCGATCGCGCCAGCATCCAACTAATCGCTAATAATGGACTCCACCACTATTATGCCGATACTGTCAACCCCTTCTTTGAAGGTCGTGCAGGTGGTGAAAATGCAATCTCCCGCTTTGCCGAACGTAACCCAATTTATCGTATCGGACCATTCGGTGCAGGTGCAGCTTTAGCATACCAACCTAGCAGTAACATTCGCCTCGATTTAGGATATATTTCTAACGAAGCCGAAGATCCCTCCCAAGGTGCAGGTTTGTTCAACGGAAATTATTCCGCGATCGCTCAACTTGTTTTTGGTAGTCGTTACAAACTAGGATTAACCTACGTCCACGCCTACGACGGTACTACCGCTAGCAATTTTCCCAACCGCTTCGTCCTTGGTGGTACCGGAACAGCTTATGCTAATCTTAACCCCGGACAACTTTCCAATATCACCGAACTCGATGCCGGACAACTCAACACTCCTGTTGTCACCAACTCCTACGGTATCGAAGCTTCTCTCGGTTTTAGCCCCAATTTTATCATTAACGGTTGGGTCGGCTTAACCGATGCTCGTTTAATCGGTTTAGGTGACGCAAGAATCTTAAATTTCGCCGTTAACGTTGGTTTCCCCAACTTCGGTGGTGAAGGTAATCTCTTAGGTTTTGTTGGTGGTGCTGCACCAACTTTAATCGATCTTGAAGTCCCTGGTGATGAAGATTTTGAAGATGACTTAGCTTTTCATATTGAAGCTTTCTACAAAATGCGAGTCTCCGATAATATTTCCATCACTCCCGGCGTAATTTGGCTACCTTCTCCTAACCAAAACTCCGATAACAGCGACATCTTTATCGGTACAGTACGAACGACATTTACATTCTAGATTCCAGAAAGTAAATTCTCTGAACTTAATCAACTTTTTAGCCCGCATCGACGGGCTTTTTTGCTATTCTATTTTAGAATTATATTTTTCTCCAAAAAATGTACATTTCAAGAGAAATTATTGGAAATGGAAAATAATCCCAAGTTGCTTTTAGAGATAGTAACCTTATAAGACGATAATCTAGAAAAATGTCATCCTGACCGAAGCCGGATAACTTTTACTAGAAGATAAAATCCTGCGATTACTAACTTTCGATATTACCACAAAAGAGGTTATTAAATGAATAATCTAAATAAAAATTATCTCGAAGCAGCTATAACCAAAGTCTTACAAGATTACCAAGAATTTCTTGGTAACGACCCCGATAGCGATATTAATTTAATCATTGACCAAAGCAAAAACCATTACCTTTTAGTAGAAACAGGCTGGCAAAATAACCGCCGAATTTATGGAAATTTAATCCATATCGATATTATTAACAATAAGATTTGGATACAGCAAGATGGTACGGAAGAAGGTATCGCTAACGAACTTGTTAAACAGGGTATTTCTCCTCAGCAAATTGTTCTCGCTTTCAAAACTCCAGAACGTCGTAAAATCACTGATTTTGCTGTTTCTTGAGTAACTAATTTTGCTATTTTTTGTTTCTAACTTTTGGTAGATAGTTTATTCAATTTCTTTCAAATTATACAAGTAACGCGATCGCCTAACCCAAACATCTGACTCACTGGGGTTTTTGCCTAAGTTCAAAGCGATTAACTTGCAACTAGGGGCAATTTCCCTGATTTTTGACACTCTACCCAAAAATTCCGGAAGCGCGATCGCACACTTGACCAAACGAGCAAAATATGACATAAATATGAAATATGAGACAAATATGAAACCGAGTTCAACTATTGCTCAATGACCAAATCTTTCTTTCCCCGAAGCCCTATCTTAATCTTTAGTCTAGCCCTAGGGGTTTGGCTAACTGGCTGTAGTGGAACAGAAGTAAACTCACCTGCGGCAACCTCAGACGAGACAACCGAGATTACCAACGAACAACAAGCAAACACCGAAGGGAAAAAGAAAGTCCTCACCACCTTCACAGTCTTAGCTGACATCGCTCAAAACGTCGCCGGAGACAAGCTTTTAGTCGAATCAATCACTCGCATTGGCGCAGAAATTCACGGCTACGAACCCACCCCCAGCGACATTACCAAAGCTCAAGATGCCGACCTAATTCTTTACAATGGGATGGGGTTAGAGCGTTGGTTCGAGCAATTTCTTGGTAACGTCGAGAATGTTCCTTCCGTGGTACTAACTCAAGGAATTGAGCCAATTCCCATTGCTGAAGGACCCTATACCGACAAACCCAATCCTCACGCTTGGATGTCACCGAAAAATGCCTTAATTTACGTGGAAAATATTCGCCAAGCCTTTGTGGAATTAGACCCGGAAAATGCCGACACTTACAACGCCAATGCCGCAGCCTACAGCGAAAAACTCCAAGAAATCGACGCGCAACTGGAAACAGATTTAGCAAAAGTATCACCAAAGCAGCGCTATCTGGTTAGTTGTGAAGGTGCATTTTCTTACCTAGCTCGCGACTATAACCTCAAAGAAATTTATCTGTGGTCGATTAACGCCGAGCAACAGTTTACACCGAAACAGCTAAAATCTGTCATCGACAAGGTGAAAAACAACGATGTGCCGACCGTTTTTTGCGAAACTACCGTCAGCGACGAAGGACAAAAGCAAGTAGCGAAAACGACGGGAGCGCGGTTTGGCGGCAACCTTTATGTAGATTCCCTTTCAACGGAAGCCGAACCAGTTCCCACCTTTATCGATTTGCTGGAATACGATGTCCGCACGATTACCAACGGTTTGTTAGCGGGTAGCAAAACTCAGTAATTTAAGAAACTATTTTTAAAGCTTATGAAATTAATGACTCAACCTTTGAATATTACCGTAGATAACCTCAGCGTCAGCTACAGCAATGCTCGATTAGCTCTTTATAACGCTAATTGCATTGTGGAACCTGGGACAATTACTGGTTTGGTTGGACCGAATGGCGGTGGTAAATCTACTTTATTTAAATCAATTATGGGCTTTTTACAGCCGAGACAGGGACGAATTCGTGTTGGTGGTGTTTCTGTCCAAAAAGCGCAAAAGCAACAGTTGATGGCGTATGTACCTCAGTCAGACGAGGTAGATTGGAATTTTCCGGTAAGTGTGTTTGATGTGGTGATGATGGGGCGTTATGGCTACATGAACTTGTTGCGAATTCCGAGTGCAAAAGATCGTCGCTTGGTGAGGGAAAGTTTGGAACGAGTGGGAATGAGCGATTTTCGCCATCATCAAATTGGCGAACTTTCTGGAGGTCAAAAAAAGCGGGCGTTTTTGGCGCGGGCGTTGGCTCAGGAAGGTAAAGTAATTTTGTTGGATGAGCCTTTTACTGGGGTGGATGTGAAGACTGAGAAGCAAATTATCGATTTGTTGATGCAGTTGCGCGCCGAAGGACATACGATTTTAGTGTCTACTCACGATTTGGCTTCGATTTCGACGTTTTGCGATCGCACGATTCTCCTCAATCAAACTATCCTCGCTTCGGGAACTACCGCAGAAACTTTTACTGAAGAGAATTTGGTGATGACTTTTGGTGGTTTACCAGTTGCCAGTTTACATCAAATGTTTCCCACAAAGTCTGAGGTTGATGCGTGAACGATTTGATCATTTTCATTCCTCTGTGGAATTGGCTAATTGAACCTCTGCAATATGGGTTTTTGGTACAAGCTATTTGGGTTAGTGCTTTTGTCGGGGTCGTCTGTGCGGTACTTTCTTGTTACATTACGCTGAAAGGTTGGTCGTTGATGGGTGATGCGGTTTCCCATGCGGTTGTACCTGGTGTGGTGGTAGCTTACGCGCTGAATATTCCTTTTGCGGTGGGGGCTTTTTTGTTTGGTTTTGGGGCTACGGTGGCAATTGGTTATATTAAATCGAAAACTCGTCTGAAGGAAGATGCGGTAATTGGGGTGGTTTTTACGGGGTTTTTCGCTTTTGGGATTGTTTTGGTGACGAAAATTCCCAGTAATATTGATTTATTTCATATTCTGTTTGGCAATGTTTTAGGTATTTCTCAGCAAGATATTATCCAAACTTTGATTGCAGGTATCATCACTTTGGTGGTGATTTTGTTGCGACGCAAAGATTTGTTGTTGTTTTGTTTTGACCCAAATCACGCTAAGGCGATTGGGTTAAATACTCAGTTGATGTATTATACT
Source organism: Oscillatoria sp. PMC 1068.18 (assembly GCA_035968095.1). Classification (GTDB taxonomy): domain Bacteria; phylum Cyanobacteriota; class Cyanobacteriia; order Cyanobacteriales; family SIO1D9; genus IIICB1. The sequence continues at coordinate 12,941 of JAWQFW010000007.1, read as the reverse complement.
TTGCTTTGTGTCTTGGCTTTAACAATTGTCACGGCTTTGCAAACCGCAGGGATTATTTTGGTGATTGCGATGTTGGTGACACCTGGGGCTACGGCATATTTGTTAAGCGATCGCTTTGATTATATGCTCTTAATTTCTTTGGCAACGAGTGTGTTATCCTGTGTTTTGGGAACTTACCTGAGTTATCATCTGGATATCTCGACAGGTGGCGCGATCGTGGTTCTGTTAACAATCTTTTTTCTGATAGCGATGGTTTTTGCACCGAAGTATGGGATTTTGGCGCAAAATTCTCAACAATATTCTCAGCCTGTTTTAGATGAAGGGGAAGATTAAGGTTGAGCTAATCTGAAATACACCAATGTTTGCTACACATCATTACCTTGTAGAGATGTTGTCTGCAATGTCTCTACATAAAATCTGTCGCATTTTATTTTCTATTTCATATAAACTTTTTCTAGGCTCATAAGTTGAAATTGGGTATGAGTAGCCACAAGGATTATTCTTGAGCAATTTTCAATACAATGAATTTAATAGCGACCAAAATTTTTGAACGCATTTCTAGAAAGCTAACCCTTTTTTTGATTCGCTTGTTTTTGATTATCGTTAACTATTACTGATTTAATCTCTAAGAGACAAAATCTCGCTTGATGTTAGGATTGATTGAGAATACTGATATTTTGACAATCTTGAACACTACAGCAAAATTGTCTGATTTGGTCGCTATTTTTCCGACCATACTCTGGGATCGTTGTCAACCCGAATTATGTAAATTGTGCATAAAAATTTCTTTTTATTGTATCAAGCTCTACCGAACTGCAAGAAAAAATAAGCTATCTTCAAAAATATTGCAAAACGTAATCGGATTACCAACCATCATGCGTATCGAGCAGTTGCAAGCATTCTTAGCAGTCGCAGAAACAGGGAACTTTGGACAAGCAGCCCAAAAGTGTGGTGTAACCCAGTCTACCATCAGTCGCCAGATTCAATCATTAGAAAGTGACCTCGGTTTGCAGCTATTTCATCGCACTTCCCAAGCGAAATTGACATTAGGGGGAGAAACCTTATTTCCTCGTGCGCGGAAAATTTGTTTAGAATGGCAAAATGCGATCGCCGAAATTCAAGATTTAGTCGCTGGAAAACAGCCAGAACTTTGTATCGCTGCGATCCATTCAATTTGTGCTTATTATCTACCCCCAGTCTTACAGCAATTTTGCTCTGACTATTCGGAGGTACAATTACGAGTAACCGCATTAGGTAGCGATCGCGCTTTGAAAGTTTTGCGTGATGGTTTGGTTGATATAGCAATTGTCATGAATAACCGCTTTCTCACCGCTAGTCAAGAAATGGTGGTTGAGGTGTTATATAATGAACCAATTCAAGTCTTAATGCCAGCAAATCATCCTTTAGCCAAATATCAAGAAGTACCTTGGGAAAAACTCGTGGAATATCCCCAAGTCGTCTTTAAAGATGGTTATGGAATGCAACGCATTGTTCAAGATTGGTTTGCGCGTCAAGGTGCTAGTCTCAAAGCAGTCATGGAATTAAATACTTTGGATGCTTTCCGAGGAGTAGTACGTCAAGGAAAAGCGATCGCCTTATTACCTCAATCTGCTTTAATCGAAGCAAGTAAAGATTCTAGTCTAGCAATTCGTTCCATCATCAGCCAAACTTCTAACTCAAGTCACAGTTCAAGCAACTTTGAAGCCAATTTTAGTCGCGAAGTAGCTTTAGTAACAACCCGCGATCGCCTCGATATTCCCCCAATTAAACATTTTTGCGACTTAGTTCGACAGATGATTATCTTACAAGCTAAGTCTATGAGTAGCCTAACTTTATCTTCTTTGACTGCTTTAGCTGGTTAAATCAAAAAAGGCACAAGAAAATTAGGAAAAAATAGTTACTAATCTCAAGATTACTTGAGATTTTCTCTACTACTCAAAATTATCACTGAGGTAACTTTTCACTATTAACTATGAATCAATAACTATGAGCAATGAATTTCGAGAATTATTAAAAAAAATTGGCAGTGGCGCTCACACAGGTAAAGATTTAAATCGTACTGAAGCCAAAGAAGCAATGCGAATGATGTTGCAGTCAGAAGCAACACCAGCCCAAATTGGCGCATATATGATTGCTCATCGCATCAAACGCCCCACGGCTGAAGAATTAGCCGGAATGCTCGACGCTTATCACGAAATTGGACCCCAACTTCAACCTTTCACCTCAGAATCTGTACATCCAGTAACCGTTTTGGGAACTCCTTACGATGGGCGATCTCGCACTGCACCCGTTACACCGATAACTGCTTTAATTTTAGCGATCGCCGGAGTACCAATTATCATGCACGGTGGCGATTGTATGCCAACCAAATATGGTATTCCCATGATTGAAATTTGGCAAAAATTAGGCGTAGATTTCACTAAATTATCACTCGCTCAAACTCAACAATTATTAGCAAAAACGAACTTGACTTTTGTCTATTTACCGCAACATTTTCCGGAAGCTAATAATTTAGTTCCCTACCGCGAACAAATCGGTAAACGTCCTCCCATCGCAACTTTAGAACTAATTTGGTCGCCCTACGCTGGCAAAGTTCGCCTCATTACAGGTTTCGTTCATCCACCTACAGAAGAACGCTTCTGTAAGACTGTACAATTCAGAGATAATATTCCTGAATTAATAACCATTAAAGGATTAGAAGGTAGTTGCGACTTAGCCCGAAGTCGTACCGGAATCATCGGAGTCTATAAACCAGGTAAAGAACCCAATTTTGAACGTATTTTATTAAATCCTCACGAATACGATTTTGCAGGTAAAGATGTTGCTTTAGAATCAGCAAATCAGTTGCAACAAGATTTAGAAAAGATTATTCAAGGCAAACCAATTGAATTAATGCAAGACGCAATTTGGAACGGGGGCTTTTATCTTTGGGTTTGTGGAATTTGTGACGACATTAACACAGGTTTTGCTCAAGCAGAAGCCATGTTAACTAAAGGTAAAGTAACCGCAAAACTACAGGAGATTAGCCAAACAATCGACGAACTTCTCTCTTAAATAATAGGCAGTGGAAAGTAAATAATTGTGAGATAACCTTGCTCAATACTGCCATTTATGTTATAATCACAACTTAGTAAAACTAAATAAATAATCATGTAAAAAAGTATCATCAGCGATCGTGATAAGCCAAAATTACCCAAAAATTTTCTTCTCTCTGTCTCAACTTTTCAAAGTTACATTTTCCTATAATTACTTTAACTTCAATAGAAATTTTCAGTATAGTTAATCCTCCCTTGCTTTTGCTTCACCTCTCAAGTTTAAAGAGTCGCTACTGCTCAGTCAAAATCTTGCTCTTTTAAATACTTTCCAAGCTAGAAAATCCGAAGCGAATTTACTTAAAAATCTTCCACTTTCATTAACCAAAAACGTAGGTAAAATTCTTCGAGTCGCTATGATTATCTAGTGATTATATATATAGTGAAGTAGCCGTACCTAGAACGGTAACAGCTACTTAAATCTCTTGACAAAAATCAGTTATTGTGCTGGTTTAGTCCACCAAGCCAAACCATAAGCTTGTGTTTCCTCGTTTACTTGAGATTGATATTGAACGCGAATTTTGTAACGTCCGGTTTCTGGGACTTGACAAAAGATATGTTCGACACTATCTGCTTCACTGACAGAAGTACAAATACTGCGGCTAGAATCATTGCTATCAATTGGCATCAAATAAACGTCAAGATTATTCAAACCGCGATCGCGGAAATTCTCCCCCAGATCGTAGCGATCGTTACGGTTTTTGTCATTTAATTCCACCAAACGATCCCAAGCCAATGTTACCGCCGCATAACTACCTTTCTGTAAAGGTTGTTCCAACTGATAATCTTGAGATGAATTAACAGCTACAGTACGATAATCCCAACCGAGAGCAGGTGCAGAACTTTCCGGACTCCACTGACCGCCGCTAAACTGTTGATAAGCGCGAAAAACATTCAGATGACCAGTTCCCATTTGGATATCAAGAGGAATTTTATCGTCTTGAGCCGCATCACCTTCAAACCAAGTACGATTATTTTTCGTCCGCATCGTGCGACTCATACCCAAAAGCGAACCATCACCAGAATCTTGCACCTTATCAGCCGAATTGAGTAAAACCGCCTTCATCACCTCATGACGACGAGAATTAAGACTCCAATTACTTGTTTCTTGTTTTAATTGGCGATGGCTACGCCGACGCGCAAGGCGCGTATCGCCAAACTCCTGTAACAAAGCCACCGAAGCCGTAATATGCGGTGCAGCGAAACTCGTCCCCGAAACCTTAATAACCTTACCATCCAAATCAAACACCGTAATGTTACTACCCGGAGCCACCAAATTAATCGCCCGTCTCGGTCCAAGATTAATTTCCTGTTGAATCAAGCTTCGACCAATTCCTTCCGGAAGATCGCTTAAATTAGCAAAATCCACCTTCGTAAAAACCCCATCTCGCTCAGTAGAATAAGCAGTAGTAATCCCATTAAACAAATCCGTCGGAATCGGAATCCCCCCACTACCCTGATTCCCCGCAATCACATAAAGAACATCATGAACTCGCGCCGACCAATCAACACATCTAGTCAACAAAGCATTACCATCCAAACTAGCATCTGGTCGGGGATCGCGTCGGAGAGACTCCCCGAAACTATAATTAATCGCCCGCACATCATCATTATTTTGTAAAGCAACGTGCTGACTCGAAAGACACTCTTCTGCTTGTCCCCCTCTTCTCAGACTTCCTACCGCACTCGCATACAACCTCGCATCCGGTGCAACCCCACGTAAATCCTTATCTCCACTTACCATCACCGCCGCTACCATTCCCGCATGCGTATCCACAAACTTATTCGACTCTGCGGGCGAATCGCGGTGAAACACACCAGCTAAACTAAGCGCAGGATTCCAGGAAACCACCTTATCCAAACCAAATAATCCCGGTCTACCAATTTCCACCTGACCGATTGCAATCTTACGACCAGTTAAATTATAAGGAGCCTCGTGTAACCGACGAGCATCAATTCCTCCTTGTCCAACAGAAGTATCCAAGGCTAAGGCTGGTGCGCTCAATGCAGCTAAACCACTCACCAGTAACGCTAATTTTTTCCTCATCTGACCTGCGGCTGTTGTTAATTACTCTTCTCTTCCTAATTTTAGGCTCTCCCCACCCGGATAGACATCCACAGCCAATGAGCGCGATCGCGTTCTACTTAAACCTAAAATCTACCCGGCTTCTCTCGTTCCGGAAGCCGACAGGAAAATATCTATAAATTTTCAGTAAATTTATTCCTCGACAAACTTAATTATCTAGTTTGCGTAAATTAGCTGAAACTATTCATTTACTTACGTTGGAGGCAAAAGCTCATTTTCGCTTGACTCACTTAAATTCAAGATTGGATGAAGTTGCACTAGAAACGCTAGACATAACTAGAACCAGTAAGTAAGATTAAATTTATACCCCGAAGAAACACTTAGTCTGTTGAGAATTATTTTTTACCAAAAATAATTTTTTTAGGAGTTGGACATGAATCAAATCAATCTTCTCAACGTTAAAATCGATAATCTTACCCTTGATTGTTTATTAGAAAAACTTAAGGATGGTGGTGTAGTATACACTCCCAATGTAGACCATATAATTAAATTACAAAAAGACCCTGAATTTCAGCAAATTTATCAAACTGCTGATTTCCGAGTTTGTGATAGTCAAATTGTCCTCTGGGCATCTAGATTTTTGGGTCAACCAATTCAGGAAAAAATTTCAGGTTCAGATCTATTTCCCGCTTTTTGTGAATATTATAAATCCGCGCCGGAAGTTAAAGTGTTTTTGTTAGGCGGACCAGAAGGAGTAGCCATAAAAGCGCAAGAAAAAATTAATACCAAAGCAGGTCGTAAAATGGCGGTTGCTTCTCATACACCTTCTTTCGGCTTTGAAAAGGATGAACAAGAATGTCAGAAAATCATAGATATTATTAATAACTCTGGAGCTACAGTTTTAGCAATAGGTGTCGGCGCACCCAAGCAAGAAAAATGGATTTTCAAGTATAAAGATCAATTGAAAAATATTAAAACCTTCTTAGCAATTGGGGCTACAATTGAGTTTGAAGCTGGATCGAAAAAAAGAGCGCCGAAATGGATAAGTGAGATGGGTTTAGAATGGTTGTTCCGACTCGTATTAGAACCCAAGCGACTTTGGAGAAGATATTTAGTTGAAGATCTGCCTTTCTTAGGATTGATTATCCACCAGAAATTGAATTTACATTTAGCTAGAATTCGGTAGGTTAGCGCAAGAATATGGTGTGATAAAATAAACCTTAATTCTGCTGACTGCACTGGAAAATACTTACTCGCAACAAAAAAAATGAACAAGCTGAATGTGGTAATGCTCGGTCCTGGTTTGGAAGAGAAAGGGGGAATGGGTTCAGTAGAAACCCTCATTCTCGATACGGCTCCTCCCGAAGTTAACATTGAACACGCTTCCACTTGGAACGGAGAAACCAAGACATTGAAACTATTTTTGCCAGCAGTAATTTTTTTCTTAAGAAAACTTTTACAAGGCAAAGTAGATTTAGTTCATATCCATTTGGCTGAAGGTGGTAGCACAGTGCGAAAATCAATCCTCGCTTTGATTGCTTTCGCTTTCCGTAAGCCAGTAATTATGCACACTCATGGTTGCGAATTCCACTTATTTTACGAAAAACTGCCTCAAGTTCTCAAACAGGCACTCAACTGGGTATTGCGACGATGTACCTATGTAGTCGTTTTATCCGAAAGCTGGAAAAGATTTTACTGCGATCGCTGTGGCTTACCATCAGAAAAAGTAGTAGTTCTTCCTAACCCAGTTGCTATCCCAGAAAGTATCCCAGACCGCCAGAACTCCGAGCAAGTTAAATTCCTCTTCCTAGGAAAAATCAATCAACGTAAAGGAATCTTTGATTTACTCCAAGCCTTTGCCCAGCTTACACCACAACAGCGCTCAAAAGCCCAACTGATTTTAGCAGGAAGTGGAGAAATCGAGTCAGCAACCAACCTCGCTCAAAGCTTGAACATCGAGCAACAAATCCTCTTTCCGGGTTGGATAACCAAACAACAATGTCAGGAATTATTAGCCCAAGCTGATGTCTTCCTCCTTCCTTCCTATAACGAAGGTTTACCAATGGCATTACTAGAAGGAATGAGTTGGGGACTACCAGCCATCACCACCCCAGTCGGAGGTATACCCGAATTAGTCACAGACAAAGAAACAGGCTTGTTAGTTAATCCAGGCAACATAACCGGGCTAAAACTAGCAATAGAGTCTTTAATCGAAGATCGTTCCTTGAGATTACAGTTAGGAAAGGCAGCTAGAGAGTGTGTTGCCCCCCTAGACGTGAAAATTTACAGTCGTTCTTTATTTGATGTTTACTACTCAGCAGTAACAGCCGATCAAACTGAGAATGGGGAAATTACTAACCTTGAGAGAGTGGTAGAGTAAAATTAGAATTGGTAGGAATTAGAATAAGAGATGATTCCTGCCTTATTAAAAACCTTTATGCAACCTCAAGAACATCCGGAAGACATCGATTTACAAAAATACTGGTTGATTCTCAAAAGACACTGGCTACCAGCTAGCTTACTTTGGTTAGCAGTAATCGCTATTTCTCTGTATAAAGCATTGTCCATTGAAGATATTTATCAAGCTCAAGGCAAGCTTCGTTTTAAGAAAGAAAATACTACTTCCGCGTTAATTACTGGAGCCGGAGAAAAAATTGGGAAGTTAGACTCTCTAAGTGCTAATAACACTCCTTTAGATACAGAAGCACAAGTAATTCGTTCTGCTCCAGTAATCAATCAAACCATCGAAACTTTAAATTTGACTAATGAGGAAGGTGAGTTACTAACTTACGAAAATTTTCTGGAAATTCTTCAAGTTAAAACGATTCCCGGAACAGATGTCTTACTCATCACCTATCAGGATGAAGATCCAGAAAAAGCCGAGTTGGTAGTCAACCAACTTATGGAAATATATCTCAAAAATAATATTCTTGTCAATCGGACTGAAGCAGCCGCAGCAAGAGAGTTTATTACAGAACAACTTCCCAAAACTGAGGCTGCTTTAGAAAAAGCCGAAATAGCACTGCGAAATTTCAAAGAAACGAATAATATTGTCAATTTAGATACAGAAAAAGAATTTTCCGTTTCTCAAGTTAATCAATTAGAGAGCGAAATAGATCAAGCCAACTTACAACTTCAAAGAATTACGGTCAGAATAGCGGAAATTCAAAATAAAATTGGACTGAATTCTCAAGAAGCTCTCAGATCAAATTCTTTAAGTGAATCCGAAGGTGTTCAGCAAGCGCTCACGAAATTACAAGAAGTAGAACAAGAGCTAGCTACTGAACAAAGTCGCTTTTCCGATCTCAACCCGACAGTGATTAAATTACAGGAAGAGAAAGTAGCCCTGGAAACACTTTTAGCACAGCGAGTTAGAGAAAACTCTGGTGAATTTTCCGAGTTTCGACCAAGAGGAGGAGTTGATAAAAGTAATTTACAAACAAGCGAACTGCAAGCAGGTTTAATTAATAATTTAGTAAGTGCTGAATTAGAACTTCGAGAACTTATTAAGCGAAGAGAATCCCTAGAAGAACTTCGCACAGTGTACAAACAACGAGCAAATGAAATCCCGAAACTAGAACAGTTACAACAAAATTTACAGCGACAAGTAGATGCTGCCAATTCTGCCTACGAAATTTTACTCAATAATCTACAAGAAGTTCAAATTGCCGAAAACCAGAACGTTGGGAATGCTCAAATTATCAGTCCGGCGATCGCCTCCGAAAGTTCAGTCTCTACCAGTAAAAAGATGGTTTTAGGAATAGGGATTGTCTTAGGTGGCGGATTATATGTAGTTACAGCATTTTTACTAGAATTAATTGACACCTCAATTAAAACCAGCAAAGAGCTACGAAATCTGTTTGACTACACCTTGCTCGGAATGATTCCTGTCTCCAAGAAAAAAGGAATTTTTTCCAGAGTACAAGTAGAATCAACTATTCCAGAACGTCAAGTTATCGACGAACCTCATTCGGTAAATAGCGAAGCATACCGTATGTTACAAGCAAACCTAAAATTTCTGAGTCCCGATCGCGACTTGAAAGTCATCGTCGTCACCAGTTCAGTTTCCAAAGAAGGAAAATCCACTGTCTCCACAAACTTAGCAGCCGCGATCGCCCAACTTGGTAGCCGCGTTCTTTTAGTTGATGCAGATCTCCACCATCCTGCTCAACATCACGTCTGGGAACTGACTAATGACATTGGACTAAGCGATCTGATTGTTGACCGTGCTGAAATAGAACGCGCAATCAAGCCCGTAATCCCAAATCTAGATGTCTTACCCTCCGGGGTAATTCCACCTAATTCCTTAGCCTTACTTGAATCCAAACGGATGAAACTATTAATTGAGAGCTTTCGCCAAGATTATGATTTTATTATCCTGGATACACCTCCTTTACTTTTAGTAGCAGACGCTCTCACCCTGAGTAAAATAACCGACGGTATTTTGCTAGTCGCTAGACCAGGAATAATCGACAGAGTAAGCGCGACCGCCGCGAAAGAACTTCTCCAAAAATCAGGACAAAATGTTCTCGGCTTAGTTACCAATAACGTCTTCGTTGAAAACGAACCCGATAGTTACTTCCATTATGCGAAAAGCTACCATGAAGAACACAATGACCTTCAAAAAGCACAAGCACATAAAAATTCTCAAAAACTTCTTAAACCATAAATTAAACAACATAATTGCTAACAAACTGTTTGTCCAAAATCATGCTTTTTTAGGTACTTTTTATGTATCAAAAGATCCTAACTACCATAGCTCAACTCAAACATTATCTTCTTAGTACCAAACAAAAATTAGCCACAAAAAATCAATCTAATAGTCTCCAAAACTTTATCGCCAAAGCAGCCGCAGGAACTTTTGGACTCAAAGTAGCCAACGCTTTTTTAGCATACGCTGTCAGCATAATTTTAGCGAGAATTTTAGGAGCAGGAGGATTCGGTACATACTCCTACGCTACAGCTTGGGTAAATCTCTTATTAATCCCAGCAGTCTTAGGACTTGAAGGCATAATTACTCGTGAAGTTGCCGTTTATAAATCTCAATCAAACTGGAGTCTAGCCCACGGTCTTCTCAATTGGGCAAACCAAGTTGTTTTAATTATTTCTATAATTTTAAGCATCTTAGCATCTGTCGTTATTTACTTCATCGCTTCTTCTAACTTAGAAATACTCCTTACCTTTTCTGTCGCAATGATCTCATTGCCTTTTGCCGCCCTCGCCAGACTCAGACAATCAGCAATGCAAGCCCTTCAACACATTGTTGTCGGACAAATACCAGAAATGCTCGTTCGCCCCTTGTTATTAGTCGTTTTCCTCACAGGAGGATATTATCTTTTTAGTAACAATTTAACAACTCCTTGGGCAATGGGCATCAACGTTGCCGCTACCGGAATAGCTTTTTTCGTAGGAGCATATTTACTCAATAAAAATCTTCCAGAAAATCTGAAAAATACCCCTGCTGAATATTCTCCCTCAGTTTGGCTCCGTAGTGCCTTACCAATGTTGCTTATTGGTAGTTTGTACATTGTTAACAACCAAACAGACACAGTTATGCTCGGAGCCATGAAAGATACAGCCGCAGTAGGTATCTACACAGTTGCTAATCGAGGTGCTAGTTTAATTACATTCGTTTTAGTTGCTTTTAACACTTCCCTCGCCCCCACTTTCGCTAGTTTATACGCTCAGGGAGATAGAAGGCGACTACAGCGCGTTGTTACCAAAGGTTGCCGAATAGTTTTGTTAGCTGCTTTACCTATTGGAATTAGTTTAATCGCCTTTGGCTATTGGTTTTTGTTACTTTTTGGTGCAGAATTTCTTCAAGGACAAACAGCGCTGACAATTTTGAGTCTTGGTCAGCTAGCTAACGCTTCTACAGGTTCAGTTGCTTTACTATTGATTATGACTGGACATGAACGTGATACCGCAATTGGAATTTCAGCTAGTGCGCTTTTAAATATTATTTTGAATGCGATGCTAATTCCACAATGGGGTGTAGACGGTGCGGCAATAGCAACAGCAACTAGCACATTTTTCTGGAATGTTGCTTTAGTAATATTTGCTCAGAAAAGATTACGAATAAACTCCACTATCCTAGGAAAACTTAGTTAAGAGAATAAAAAACAATGAAACAACCCAACTTTTTTATTATCGGCGCTCCAAAATGCGGTACAACAGCCCTGAGTGAATATCTGAAAACTCATCCAAATATTTATGTATCTTCTCCTAAGGAACCTCACTATTTTGCAGAAAAAGAGTTTAATCTGCCTCAGATTAAAACTTGGGAAGAATATTTAAAACTGTTTGAAGATGCTAACGAGAAACACTTAGCAGTCGGGGAAGCATCAGTACACTATTTATATTCGTCTATAGCTTTAGAAAGAATTTACGACTACAATTCAAAGGCGAAAATTATTGCAATGGTTCGTAATCCAGTAGATTTGGTATATTCTTACCACTCTCAACTGGTGTACAACTGCGATGAAGACGAAGCAGATTTTGAAAGAGCCTGGAATTTACAAGAATCGCGTCAAAAAGGGCTAAATTTACCTACTTTGGCTCAAAATCCTCTCGTATTTCAATATTATTCAATTGGTCAATTAGGTTCTCAAGTTGTCAAGCTATTAAATATTTTTCCTACTGAACAAGTAAAATTAATTTTCTTTGATGACTTTAAATCATCCACAGCAAAAATTTATCAAGAAGTCTTAGAATTTTTGGAAGTACCAGATGACGGGAGAGTTGATTTTCCGCGAGTTAATGCAAACAGAAAGCACAAAATAGCTTTGCTGGGAATGATTACGGAAAAAACCCCTCAGAGTTTAGTTAAGACAGCAGCGATCGCCAAAAAAATGCTAGGTGTAGAAAGTTTGGGAATTGCTAACAAAATTCGACAAGCAAATAGAGAAGAATTCAAACGAGAACCACTCAGCCCAGATTTTCGTGCTAAATTGGTTGAAGAATTTAGTTCTGAAATTGACTTGCTCGGTCAAATTTGTCACCAAGACTTAAGTCACTGGAAAAGATAAATAAATAACCGCCTCATTACTAACTTTGAGCAAAAAATAAGTATTATGGAAGCCAATCCTTTAGTCAGCATTCTCATTAATAACTACAACTACGCTGATTTCCTCGAACAGGCTATCGAGAGCGCCCTTAATCAAACATATCCTAACTGTGAAGTTATTGTTGTTGATGATGGTTCGATAGATAATTCATCAGAAATAATTGCTAGTTACGACAATAAAATTACTGCTGTACTTAAGCAAAATGGCGGTCAATCCTCAGCTATTAATGCAGGCTTTGCAGCAAGTAAAGGAGAAATTATTTTTCTTTTAGACTCTGATGATATATTTCTCCCGACTAAGGTAGCAGAAGTTGTCAAAATTCTGCACAATCGACCAGATTTAGGTTGGTGCTTCCATCCTCAAAAATTAGTGAATACAGAAGAGATCGAAGCTGAAATTCCCATTGAAGCTCAAGAAATTAGTGTTTCTGAAGAATACGACTTGAGAATACCGATTACAAAAGGTAAAGTAAATGGTTATCTTCCTCCTTGGGGAATTCCAGCAACTTCTGCTCTTTGTTTCCGGCGATCGCTGTTAGAAAAAATTTTACCAATGCCTCAAGGTGAAACAGTTTCTCTTAGCGACAACTATATCAAATTTGCAGCTTTAAGTTTAACTAAAGGCTTTGCTTTATCAAAAGAATTATCGATCCAAAGAATTCATAATAATAATATTTTTACTAACCGTCAAGATGAGAAAAAACAAAAGCTAAGAGCTAAAATAGATATTCTTACAGCTTATTGGCTTAGAATAAAT
>JAWQFW010000006.1:0-53206 GCA_035968095.1 Oscillatoria sp. PMC 1068.18 | reverse complement strand
ATGTTAACTGATAACTGTTCACTGGTAACTGTTCACTGGTAACTGTTCACTGGTAACTGATAACTGATAACTGTTCACTGTTCATCCCTATCCTTGAGAATACGGCGTTTTTGGCTTTTACCTGTTTGTTCCATCATGAAACTTTCGAGACGCTGATAGAACTTTTGCGGTAGTAGCCACAGAGAATAAGCCGCAGCTAAAGTAAGGAACGTGCGCCGTGGTTCAGCGAGAATAATTTGGGGATAAGTAGCGATCGCCTGCTGAGTTAGTTTAACCGCACCACCGCCATCACGCAAACTCACTAATCTTCTGGCAACATAACGTAGTTGATAAGCTCTAGTTGCATTTCCCCAACGAGCAATTAACTCTGGAGCATAAATTTCAGTTTTTGCCAGCATAATTTCCAAATAATCTAACTGCTGATAAATATTCGTCGAAGCCCCAGCAAAGTTGACCCGGTAAAGAGTTAACGCTTGAGGAATTCCTTCGACTTGCCAAGAAGTAGAGAGTGAAATTCGCAGCCAACATTCAATATCTTCCTGGTGGTTCAGTTGTTCGTCAAAATAACAATCGAACCACTTACCCCGATCTTCTTTTTGGTATTTTATCTCCTCTAGAGTCTGACGGCGTACCACCGGAGCCGAACCGTTACCCACAGGATTCCGACAGAGAATATTTACCGGAGCAATTTCCTTTAACCTCGGCATTTGATAAATTCCCAAAGATTTACCATCTTCGTCGATAAAAGCCGAACGACTAAAGCTAACTCCAACTTGCGGATTAGCCTCTAAATGCTCCACATGAGCAGCCAACTTTTCTGGTAGCCAAAGATCGTCCGCATCGAGAAAAGCCAGATATTCCCCTTGAGAGTGGCGAATACCATTATTTCTCGCCGCCGAAACCCCTCGATTTTCTTGCTGAATAATTTTAATTCGCGAATCGCTAAATTCCTCGCAAATTTCTTGGCTGCGATCGCGCGAACCATCAATCACCAGCAACAGTTCAAAATTAGAGTAGGTCTGCGCCAAAACCGACGTTATACTGGCAGCAATATACTTTTCTACTCCGTACACCGGAATTACAACAGAAACGAGTTTCATATCAGTCCCTCGATCGGGTCAAGCTGCTGATTAGCAAACACAATCTCAATATTTACACCCATTCCTTGACAAATAGCAAATCCTGTGATCAACAATTTCAAATTCGTGGTAGTAGGCTAGATCCTGATCGAGATTGTAAAATACAAGCGGCTTAATTTTCTCTTTAATTAATTAACATCACCAACAAAATTTTCTCTAGCAACTAGCAACCAGCTATCAACACCGCCTCTAGCATAGACAAAGAACTAGAAAACCCAAATTAGCGATCGCCGATCAACTCAAAAAATAACAAACTCACTGAATAAAAAAAAATCTCTCCCCCATCCCAAAATTAACTAGATTTGTAAATTATACTCATTCGAGCCACAATGTCAAAAAAAATCTTCGGCATAATTTTCTTAATTTCTTGTTTATTATCAATCCTCTTTTTTGCCGACTTTAACCACCAAGTAGAAGCCATCCGAGGCACACCTTGGCTACAAGTCGTAGGTAGAGACATCCAAGATCCCCAAGGAAATAAAATAATTTTACGCGGTATCGCCCTACCCGATTTAGCCCTCCATCAGTATCGACTCGAAGAAGGCAAACCCAGCAAATCACCCCTAGAACTAATCGCAGAAATGAGCGACCCTAATCGCGGTTGGCACGCCAACATTTTCCGTTTAATGGTTAACCCCAACCGCAGACTAGGATACAACGAAAACCCCCAAGGATACTATGAAAATTTCCTCAAACCCGCCGCCGACAAATGCTTAGAACAAAAAGTTTATTGTATAATCGACTGGCATTACGTCAAAGACCCAGCCGAATATACCACAGAAACCACCACATTTTGGCGCGATATCGCCCCCAAATTTAAAGACTATCCCAACATCATCTTTGAAGTTTTCAACGAAAACAAAACCAAAACCAGTTGGACAGAATGGAAACAAATTGTTCAACCTTGGGTAAACTTAATTCGCACCGCCGCACCCAAAAATATTATCATCGTCGGCGCACCCCACTGGAATCAACATTTCTTTGATACCTTAGCAAATCCCATCACAGGTGAAAACATCATTTATGCACCCCACATTTACCCCGGATTAGCCCAACAATTCTGGGACGAATGGATTTTTGACTTCGCCGACAAACTACCAATGATCGTCACCGAATGGGGCTTTAGAAACGGCGCAGACTATCCCACAAGCGGCACAATTTCCGACTTTGGTATCCCCCTCAAACGCAAAATGGATCGCTACAATCTCGGCTGGACCGCTTGGGTAGCAGACTACGAATGGAAACCAGAAATGTTCGACCGCAACTGGAATCTTCTCGTCGGCGAAAACTATATGGGCGGCTTTGTTAAAGATTACTTAAAAGAAAAGAATTCATGAAACCACAAAACTTTGAAGAAAAAGTAGTTTGGTACTTATTACTCAGCACTTATCTCGTTTACTATTTAGGCGCGCAACCCCTAATTATGCCCGCCGTCGCTTGGCTTCTCTTCCTTTATCTCGTCAACAAACTTTGGTGTCAAACACCTGATACACCCCCAGAATCAAAAATTACAATTCCCTTCTCAGTTTGGGTATGGGTAATCTGTTTACTAATCATGCTTTTTGGGATAATTATCGCCCACTTCCAATTAGATTTAGGTGCAGGTAGACTAATTAGATCCTTAATTAAATGGAATCGAGAATGGGCGCTTTGGGCATTATTTCCCCTCATTGCTTGCCTAAAAATTCGCCCACAATTACTTTATCGCGCCGTTTGTCTTCTCTGTTTACAAAGTTTTCCCTTAATTATACTTTCCTATCTCGCCTTTTTTGTAGGTCTACCAGGAGAGTTATATACTTCCCCCATTTCTGTCTTAGGAGGAGACTCAGACTTTTATCGCGTGGTACTGTATATTTTTGACGCTGATAACAATCAAATGCGCACCACTTTATATTCACCTTGGGCACCAAATATGGCAATGGTGGGCATGATGTTTTTCTTCATGGTACGTCAAGAAACCGATCAAAAATTGCGCTTTCTCGCCACAAGTATTTCTGTGCTAATAATCCTTACACCTATCTCGCGACTAGCTACAGTTAGCTTTCCTTTTATTCTCTTTGCCAGTTGGGGCTTAGTTAACTTAGGTAAGCCTATTCTGCATTTTGCTAGCGCTACTTTATGTTTTCTTGGTGGTCTTTTCGGGGTTCCTTTAAAACATTTCCTAGAAGTATTTATTGAACGCTTTCATAGCGTGCGAGAAAACTCATCTGATTTAAGAATAACTTTAGTCCGAATGTCTCTCGAAAGATGGTGGAAATATGCCCCAATTTGGGGTCATGGCTATATTGAAAAAGAAGGCCCAGCTTATACTTATCGTTTCCCAATTGGTACTTCTGGTTGTGGGAGTTGGGTCAATCTTCTTTATACTAAAGGACTTGTTGGTTGCACTGCTGTAGCTATTCCGATGTTGTACACTTTTATTGAGTTATTTAGAAAGGCACAAAAAAATGTAACTGCGCGGGTAGGTTTGAGTGTCTATTTAGTCTTTTTGTGCTTTTCTTTTATTGAAGAATTAGATATTTTGGCGCACATATATTGGCCCGGAATTCTCATGCTTGGTTTGGCATTAAATGCGAAGGAGGAGCCTGTTTCTGAACCTGTTAATAATCACCAGAATGGGTTATTTGCTTTACCTGCTAAATCTAGTTCTTAAGCTATCTGAAATTGTGTAGAGACGTTGCATGCAACGTCTCTAAAGGTCTGCATCTGTAGTATTACTTTATGCAAATAATATTAAATTTATTCTGCTAATTTCCACAATTGGATCTCCGTATCACGCAGAGATTCTAATTGATACTCTTTTCCCAAAATTTCTTGAAAACTCTCAGAAGGATTTAAAACAAATATATTGCTAAAATCTTGGTCAATTGGGTAGTAACTTCCTTCCAAAAATAACTGTACATGCACTTCTTCATCAAGTAAATTACTAAGAGACAAAACACGAGCTAAATCAGCATCACTAACTACTAAAGCATTAGTAGCTTGATTAACTATTGGTGCTACTTGCACCAATTCGCTAGCTTCACCTTTACTCCACCAAACCTCTGCTTGAGAACTCATTATACAAGAAAATATTCCCAAAGAAACTAAAGCTAAAAACACTCCTCGCCAAATATTTTGCTCATTTGCTTTCGGAGACATCATTTTGCTAGCTAAAAGGTAAACTACTGCTAACTGAATACCTAGATAAAAAGGAATTATATACCTCGCTGTCGCAGAAAATAATCTCCCCGAAATTAAACCAAACACTACAAATAAATCTCTCAACACCAAGATAGCTGTAGTACCAAAAATTAAGCTCAAAACAAACAGCCATACTTCTCGCGAACTGTTCCGAATCAGAAAATAAAGAGCATATATTACTAGAATTGTCAAGAAAAATATTAACGGAATAATCACCATTGCTTCCCCGAAATTTGTGCTGGAGTCGAAGCCAAAATCAACAAAAAGACGGCTTAAATTACCTAACCATCTTTTCAGAAAAGTAAAGAAAGTTGGTTGCGCTTCTGTCCAGCCTTTTACTTGACGATCGAGATGAGATAAGCTATTAAAAGCAACTACAATCCAAGGGGAAAAAGCAATTATGCTTACCAGAATTGCTAACAAATAAGCCAGCAAATTTTTACTGAAACGAAAACCTTCTTTCAAAATTACATAAATTCCTTGTGCAAAAACAACTAAACTAAAAAATAGATGTGAATAAAAACCCACAGTTAAAGTAAGAGCATAAGTTAACCAACTTAGTTTAGTTTGGCGCTGCATAGCTTGTAAAAGGGCAGCACTAGAAAGTAAAATTGTGACTGTCCATAAGCTGTATTGTCTTGCTTCTTGAGCGTACAAAACATGAATTGGAGAAACAGCAATTAGTGCCATACCTAGCCAACTAGCGAAATAAGAATTAAACAACGAGTAGCATAGCCAAAACATCGCTGGAAAGACAAATAAACTAATAACGGCTGCCGCACTTCTGAGAGTAGCAATAGAACTACCAAACCATTCTCCCCACAGCCGTGCAAAGAGATAATAAATTGGGGGATGTTCAGGATAATTAACTAAAGAATTATTGAGAAGATTAAACGCATTTGTTTTTGGGTCTAATTTTTGCCAATCATGTAATTCTTTTACAGTAATTACTGTTCCACCAAACAATTTTTGCTGAATTTCTTCTCGGTTATCATAATCAGTAATTCTATCTAAAGTAATCCACTCGTCAATCCAAGGAATTTTGCGGTCAATATTGACAAAGCGAAACCAAATTCCTAAAGCTAAAACTACAATAATTAACAAATAAAAGGTACTTATTTTGATTTCTTTATACCAAAATTTAATTTTCATAAATGCTAATTTAACCTATATTTTTCTTGTTTTAAACGCATAACGAGTTGCCCAAACAGTAAATGCTGGTATCGCAACAAAATGCACTACTAAAACTGTAATTGCTACACCTATTGATTGCCATTGTACGCCCACGAGCAAACTAAGAGTAAAAATTACTGTAAAAATTATATTCCAAAGTAAGTCTAAATCTGGTTTACCTAAAGCCACAAGTAACTGGGAAGCAGCATCACCAAAGGGACGGGGAATTGCTGATAAACAAATTATCATTAAAATAGGGATGGCTTCAGTCCATTTTTTACCAAAGACAATCGGGACGTAAAAAGGTGCTAAGTTAGCTTGTAACAAGACTACAGGAATAATAATTAAAGCAATTATTTTGATACTTTTATAATATTGTCGCTGTAATTCATGCCAATCGGTTCGTAGCGAACATAAATGAGGTAAAATTGCCGCCTTGATTGCACCAATAATACTTAAACTAATTCCCAACCCGGCATTGAAAGCAAAGTAATAAATCCCTAACTCGCTAATTCCTAGAAAGCGACCAATCAATAAGTAATCTAAGTTTTTTCGTAAGGTGTCTAACAACTCTACACCGAGAATACTACGACCAAAATCAAAAATTTCTTTCCAGCGATGGATGTTGAAGTTTTTGCTAGGTCGCCAAGGTTGATAAATACGGTAAATATAAAGCCACAAAGGAGCAACTAATATTTGTGGAAGAACTATTGCCCAAATGCCCATTCCGAAGTAAGCTAAAAACAAAGATAAAATATTACCTGTAGCAATTCCGACTGTGTGTGCTAATGCTCGAATTTGTAAGCGATTTTCTCGTCTAACTAAACAAGAATTAATACTTGAAAAAGGAATCATTAAATAAGTTAAGCCTAGGGCGCAAATTGGTAAAATTAAATTGTTGTCACCGTAAAACCAAGCAATAGGAAATGCAGCCAGACACTGAATAAAAAATAAAGCAGAAAAAACGACCCAGTTTAGCCAGTAAGCTGCATCACATAATTCAGCTAATTCTTCTGCGTCAGCTTGAATTAACTTCGCAGTAATTCCGTTGCGGCTGAAAACTTGGACAAATTCATGAGAAGCTAAGACAATTGCTGCTAAACCGTAGTCATATTTGGAGAGAAAACGGGCTAACACAAAAGTCGTGATTAGTCGCGAAATGCGAATAATTATTTCTGACGCACCTAACCAACTAAGATTGCGAATAAACTGATTAGCTAAGGTTTGTTTTAGCTTACGTTTAATTTTTTCGAGATAGTTCATCAACTCACACCACTAATCCTACAAAAGTTGAGAATACTTTTGTGGTTCTAATAATTATGCTATACTTGATGATGACAATTTCTAAATTTTCGTAAAAAAGGTGGCTAGCTATTCTAGCGGAAGAGAAAAATAATTTTCAGGGGTTGGAAGTAAGAAGCTTAGTTTTGTCGTAAATTAGCAAAAATTAGTGGTGAGGAGTAAAAGATGAAATTGGATACACCGACAACTAAAATTAAGTTACCTAGCTTTTCGATTATCTTAGAAACAGAAAACCTTTCTACAGCAGATTTGGGTGATTTGTATTTGTCTCTAAATTCTTTGGTAGGACAAAATCCTTCTCCTGCTGAGGCGAATGAAGTTATAATTGTCGATAGTGGAGATACACCGCAAGAGGTGTTGCAAGAGTTACAAAAGCGCTTTCCTTGGCTAAAGTTACACCCTGCTACTCCGGGAATTAGCTACTATCAAGCAAAAATGGAAGGCGCAAAAGTCGCTACCGGAGACATAATTGTTTTATGTGACTCGGATTGCGTTTATTCTCCCAATTGGTTGTACGATATCTTAGCAGCTTTTGTGGAAAATTCCCAAGTGAATGTGGTTGCAGGTGAAACAGCTACTCGTGGTGATAACCCTTATGGTTTAGCAATGCACTTTGCTTACATTTTTAATGGTTTTTCCGGACAAAAACAAGCTTACGAATCAACAAGATATTATTGTAATAATGTAGCATTTCGTCGCGATTTTCTCCTCGCTAATCCGATTACTTCTGGTTTACCTCTTTATCGTGGGAATTGTTCGATTCATGCGGAAAGTTTAGTCCGTCAAGGTGATTATATCTTAAGATTACCAGAAGCGAAAGCTAGTCATGCACCTCCGAATGGTTGGAATCATTTTTTCTGGCGTTTTCTGTTAATTGGAAGAGATAATGTTTTGATAAAGCGTTTGTTTAATGATTTTGATAAACAGCCGGAAGCTGTTAAATTACCAGTTAAGTTGAAAACGAGAATTGGTAATCTTTTCCCGATTTTACGTCGAGTTAAAAATGTCCGAGTTTCGCAATTGATTTACTTACCAATTGCAATTCCTATTGCTTTGGTTTCTTGGTTGCTAATTTTCTGCGGTCGAGTTATTACTCATTTTAGTCCTGATTATTTGCTGGATGTTTATAGCAAAGTTGAGGGGACTGTTTATGAAGAAAAACCTGTGTCTGCTAGTAAGGAATTAAATTTACCTAGAGTTTAGATTTGATTAAGGTAGAGACGTTATTTATAATGTCTCTACAAAAGTTTCTTAACTAGGAATTGGCTTTGATTTTAGTGTCGTAAATTGCGCGAAACTGACGCAATTTCCTGACAAAATAACTCGATAATTGTGTTGGTAATAGCTGTATAAGTGCTGATTTTAAGCATAAGCGAAGAAACTTGAAGTTTAATAACAATCTGGGGTTTAATTTACTTGCTTGTGCTAATCTTTTAATTGCTTGTAAACCAGCCTGAGAATTTCCTTGACGATCGAGATATAATCGAGCAATTAGTTGATAAATGTTAGCTAAAGTTTGCGGTTTTAAATATTGGTAATTTTCGCCAGCATTGTGATAAGCTTTTTCTGCTACTAGCAAACTATATTTTTCTCTTGCTTCGATATTAGCGGAAATTGAGCCAGGAAATTGACGGTAAAAAGTTTGATATTTAGGAACTAATACAAATGGATGTTTAGCTGCTAATCTTAGCCAAAAATCCCAATCATGCGCTGATTTTATTTCTGAATCAAATTCACCGACAGACTCAATTGCTTGCTTGCGAATTAAAGGAATTGAACCACAAACTAAGAAATTCAGTAATAACATTTGCTGGTAAATATTACCTTGATAAAAAATTGGTTCTTGGTAATAGAGAAAATTTCCGTTTGCGTCGATAAAACTAGCCCAACTATAAGCTACACCCGCTTCAGGATGCTTTTGTAATGCTTCTAATTGAAGCTGTAGCTTGTCCTTTGTCCAAAGGTCGTCGGCATCCAAAAAAGCGATAAATTCGCCTTGAGCGAGCTTTAAACCTTGATTCCGGGCGGCGGCTGCACCTGCATTATCGCCTGTTATAATTTGTAAGCGAGGTTCGACAATATTTTGGAGAATGGTTAAAGTGCGATCGCCTGAACCATCGTCAACAACAATTATCTCCCAATGAGGATAAGACTGTTGTTGCACAGATTGAATGGTTTCTAGAATCGTCGATTCGGCATTATAAGCAGGAATAATCACCGAAACCAAAGGCTGCATAAGTTAACGTTTCAGAACAGGTAAATTAACAATTTCGCTTGGTTGTAGCTTTTGCTGCTGTTGTTTGTGGATTTGGCGCGATCGCCACCACAAAGATAGCATTCCCGTAGTCAAAAAGAAAGAACACATCGCCGTCCCCAACCAAACATACTTCTCTTTCGGTGCAGTCGGTTCATCTGGTAAACTCGGCTGAATCAACAATTGAGTTTGGGGATAAGAAGAAGCAATCTTCGACTTACTCAAATCCAACTTAGTTAACGTCGAAGTAAACACCGCTTCCGCAATTTGGACATCGCGACGTAAATTTTCCAATCCTGACTCTTGCTGCGCTTGCGACTGTAAACGCTTTTCCAGTTGTTCGATTTGGTTAGTCAACTCTTGCGCTTGCAAAGCCAAACCTTGCTGCTGAGATTGTAGCGAAATCAACTCTTGGGAAAGATTATCTCGCGCACTCGCTTCACCACTATTAGCAATATCTGGTAATTCTAAAGTAGAGCCAGTTACAGGTTGTCCCAACAAAGCCGCGCTACGCCTTAACAAAGCCGCTTCCGCAGTATCTTTTTCTCTTTGTTTGGCGATTACCGACGGATTAAGCGGTAAAAACTTCGATTGTAAAGTCGCCAACTCGGTACTAGCACGATTATAATCAGCCAAATGCTGCTGAAACAAAGGATCGGACTTCAGGACAAAAGAATCATTAGCCTGAGTAGTAGATAGTTCCAAATCTTGAGATAATTGTTGAAAACGTCCACTAACTTGCTGTAACTGAGCCAAAGTTTCCGCCCGCAGTCGGCGTAACTCCTCAATATTAATCGAAAGATCGCGCAATTGCTCTGAGGAACTCAAACCCGAACTAGCTTTATACTCAGATAAACGCTTTTGCGCTGCCAATAAATTTTCTTGTGACTCTTTGAGTAAATCCTTTAAACCACTATCTTGCTGTTCAATTTCCTGAAGTCGTAGTTGTTCAAGCTTCGTTTCAAAAACTTCTTGAAAAGCGATCGCCTTTTCTTGAGCTTGTTGAGGATTATCTCCGTGAATCTCAAACCGCATCAAGGTCGTATTATCTACAATCTTAATCCGAGGTTCGCCAAAATCCTCTTTCGGTAACTCAACTTCACTAGAAGCTGAAGTCACCACCTCATCACTTTCAGCAATAAACTTATAATTTTCCCTCGGATCGTGATTATCATGACGATAAGGCGACTCACTTTGAGAATCAGCACGTCCAATTCCCGGTACTTCCACACTCGTCGTCGCATCAATTCCCGGAATACTAATCGCCCACTCGCTAGTATAAGTCGGCTCAGTCACTTCTAGATAAGTAATCGCCGCCCCCCAAACCAAAGCATTCGATAATAAACCTAAGAATAAATAACCTTTCCAAGGATTGTTCGCTTTGATTGCGCCAGAATTATAGCGGGGAATTACGGTCGTTTCAGTCGTAGTCATCGATCGATTATCTTCACGCTAAGAGTACAGAGAAAAATAATTACACAGCTTGTCAAGGAAAATATACTCCCAAGATTAGCACTCCGGTTACAGAAGAGAAATTAAGCAAGCAGCGAGATCCATTTCCAGCCTTGAGCCTTAACCCAATCACACTTTTAGCTTTTAATTGATTTTACTACCGATCAAAGTGGCAAACTGTTTAATAGCGACTATATTAAATTGAGCTAGATGAATCAATCTACTGACATAATTATTATTGGTGGTGGCATAATCGGACTTTCCTTAGCCGTAGAATTAAAATTGCGTTCTTCAGGATCAGTAACAGTCCTCAGCCGCAATTTTTCTGAAGCTGCGGCTCATGTCGCCGCCGGAATGCTGGCACCCCAAGCAGAAGCAATTGAGTCTGCACCAATGTTAGATTTGTGTTTGCGTAGCCGCGCCCTGTATTCTGACTGGATTAGCAAACTCGAATCACTCACCGGAATCGAAACCGGATATTGGCAATGTGGCATTCTCGCCCCAGTTTATCAGACTCCTGAGCAAATTACAGCTTTTTGGCTCAACAAAGATGCTATTCATCAATTTCAACCCAATTTAGGTGCAGAAATTGTCGGCGGTTGGTGGTATCCTCAAGATGCTCAAGTTGACAATCGCCGCGCCTTGATTAAAGCACTGAAAATGGCGGCAATAGATTTAGGTGTAAACTTACGTGAAAATGTCGCAGTGCAAGAGATTCAGCAACATCAAAGCCAAGTTACGACACTAATAACTAACCAAGGACAATTTTCCGCTTCTCACTACATCCTCGCGGCTGGGGCTTGGGCTGGTAACTTATTTTCAGTGCCAGTTGCTCCGGTCAAAGGACAAATGCTCTCAGTGCGCGTTCCTAACTCGTTTAGCGAACTACCTCTGCAAAGGATACTTTTTGGCGAAAATTGCTATATCGTCCCTCGTAGAGACGGTTTAATCGTGATTGGGGCTACAGTCGAAGATGTCGGTTTCACCCCAGAAATGACCCCTGCGGGAGTGAATACGTTATTAGATCGAGCAATCCGACTTTATCCCTTGTTAAAAGATTTTCCCATCGAAGAGTTTTGGTGGGGATTTCGCCCTGGAACTCCCGATGAATTACCGATTCTTGGTGCTAGTGGCTTGACAAATTTAACTTTTGCCACAGGTCATTATCGTAATGGGATCTTACTTGCACCAGTCACCGCGAAACTGATCGGTGATTTAATTTTAGAAGGAAAGAGCGATCGCCTCCTAGAAGCATTTCGTTGGGATAGATTTGGGGATTAGGGATTAGGGATTGGGGACTGGGGATTAGGGACTGGGTAGAGAGAACCGCACTCGCAACAAATTCAAGAGGGGTAAGACATCTAACATCTGCCCTACCCCTCTTAAAAATTCAGCCTTTAATCAATCAGCTTGAGAACTAAACTAACTCCAGAACCAACTTCGACGAAAGCAAGCTCGTCGTTCCATCAGGATTCTCAAACACAGCCACAACATAGTTCAAACCTCCCTCTGGGTCAGATTTAGTCAGAGTTACCGGAATATCCACATAACCATTAGCACCAACCGTGTTTGTCTTCTCAGTTACCTTTAAGGCATTATTTGCCTCATAAGGATCGATATCAAAGCCACCACCACTTTGTTCAAATAAAGCCGCTTCAACCACTAGCAAACGTACAGAAGCGCCTGTAGTACCGCTAATACGAATCGTCTGACTAGCATTCGCCACCGTAGCAGTTTCCGCAGAGATACCCAAAGCTTCAATCTGAGGTGCGCTGGCTATTCCATACTGAACCGTAGTTTGGGAACCTACACTGCTGTTAGCCATGCGATAAGTTTCCCCGGTATAGCTAGTACCGTCGCTAAAAGCAACCGTCACCTCTGCTCCAGCCAATTCTAATCCCGACACACTAGCCGACTCACCAGGTCCTGGAGGAGGAGTTCCCTGAGCGCTAGTAGGATCGACATCAATCGAGAACGTCATTGTCTCACCCGGATCGAAATCAGTAAAGTTAATTTCCAGCGCATCAAAACCACCGTCATGAGCGTTCAGATAGTTGTGAGTAATGGTTCCAGTACCGCCATTGTTATCTACAGTGAAAACCTTCTTCCAAGTATCCCCAGCTTGTCCTGTAGGATCGAAAACCATATCTGGCAGAATCCCAGAACTGAGGTCAATCAAAACACGGTCAATTTTTTGAGCGTTAGTAGAGTTATTGGTTATTTTGAAAGAGCCGCTACTGAAGGTACTGCTTTGGATAATATTGCCACCAGGATTAATAACTACCAAAGCTTCAGACCCAGTATCGTCACTTGGTGTCGGCTCAGGGTCAACCACAGCACCAGTTCCGGTTAATACCTTGAAACCGTCAGGAATAACTGAGGTGTCGCCAGCACTGTTAACAACAATATCTAGCAGTTGATTGCTAGAAGAGAAGAACTCCGGCAAAATACCTTGAATCCGGTTATCCGAAACCTTCGTCAGAATTGCTTGTTGACCGCCAATGGTAACAGTAGTATCGCTGAGAGTCCCGAAGTTAGCACCACCGATTGTGAAACTATGTCCGCCAGCAGCAGGCGCACGCCAGGGGAAGATATCGTAAGCAGTTACACCCACAGCCGCCGGATCAATCGGTTTGGAGATCGTGAGATTCTTCGCACCGTAGTCAACACCAATTAGTGTTCCACCAGGTCCGGTGACAATATCCAAAGATGAGGGGAAACCATCAGTGTTTTCTTCATATAGATCGCTTGTCTCGACTTGAGTACCATCCGCAGAAAGTTTGAACCCGTAGACAGTTCCGTTCCACTTCTGCGCCAAGAGATTGCCGCGTAATTGACCGCCGAATGTGGTAGCTCGGTATTCAGTGATTCCATTAGTCGAGGAATTCACACTAGCAATTGGAGCATTATGTACTCCTGAAATCGCCAGGTCGCCGCCACTGTAGTAGACATTTTGGCGATCGTCGTAGCGACCACGATTGCGGTTGGGATGACCATAATAGCCATTTTCGACGATGTAGTTAACTTCGTCTTTGTAGCTGGGGTCGCCAGATTGGGTATTTGCTCCGGTAGATTCATTTCCATACCCGGTATTCGGACCGTTATCTGTCCCGTAAAGCTGACCGGAAGTAGTCCAAACGATATCAAAGGCGTTACGGAAACCAGGAGCAAAAACTTCTACATCCACACCATCAACGACATCGACGATATCGCCGTATACCTGGTTGGTAGGGTCAAAACCAGAGGGAGCAGTTTCTCCAGGGCTTAGTTCATATTGAATATTACCGTTGAAATTCGGATTGGTAATGTTAGCTTTCACGATCGCTCCCGAAAGTGGTGATTCTGGTAAGCCACCCATCAGATCCCCTGGAACACCTGCATTGGTATTACCACCTACAGTAATGAGGAGATCGCCATTGTCGTCAAAAGCAAGACCGTTAATGCCGTGGTCATGGTTGGAAACAGGTAAACCTGTAACTAAAGGTGTGAAGTTCGAGAAACCGGGTCCAGAGAGGACGGAAATTTGACCACTGTAGGGTGAATAGTCGCCAGGATTAATGCCATTACCGCCGTTGTTCGCAAATAATTGCGAGTGAGCAACATAAATTTTTGGCTCTTGGTCGTAAGGGTTAAAGGCAATGCCTAAAATGCTGGGGTTAGACAAACCTTGGATCGTATTGATGGTACTTTCACCAATAACGTTGTAGTTATCATCGAAAGAATAGATTTGGATTGTACCGTAGCTACCACCAACATAAAGCTTTCCATCGGGTCCCCAATCTGCCTGAGTTGGTTTATTGTAGGTAGACCAGTCATCACCTGTACCAGCGATTGCATTGATCTCAAAATCTGGCTCCACAATACCTTCATAAGTCATAAAGACTGTATTGCTCTCACCGTTACCCATTTCCACCGTTACCGGAACTGTAGTTCCCAGCGTTCCAGTGGGAGCATTGAAAGTTACTGAACCCTGTTCCAACTGAACATTGTTAATCACTGTATCGCCCCAATTAACTACCACCGAGTCAGCAGGGAAAAATCCTTCGAGAGTCACTGAACTGCCAAACGGGGAAACTTCTTCAGGTGCATCGTTGATAAACGGATCTAACTGAGTATGGTCGTGGAAAAGTTCAATTGTCTCGAAAGTGCCGCCATCGGGAGCAACTTGGACTTCGATGGGTAAATTCGAGTATTGCGCGATCGCAAAGCGACTTTGCAACTCATAAGTTCCTGCACTCAGATAAACATCATTCGGATTTGTGAAGTCAAGATCCCCATCTGAGTCTGCATCGATATAGAATTGGCTCGCAGATCCTCCAATCAAGTTGAAGTCATACAAACCATCAGCACTAACAGTGAACTCACCATCAATCGTCATTACCGTATCGCTAGAGAATGGCGACCCACCAATCGTTCCTGACGAACTTTGTTCGAGCTTGATTTCCGGTAAAACTTCGACCCAATTAGGTTCAGCAGGTAAATTACTAATCAGATTCGCAAGGGACTGTCCTCCCGCTTCATAGTACCGTGCGAAACCACCACCCACGGCATCAGGAGTATAAACATTAAGCGCAACCGAATCTGTTAAATACTCTTTGGGCGACTTAGAGTCACCAATTGTCAGCGAAATATTATGTTCACCAACCGCGATCGGAGCGGTAATATCTTCCTGAGCGCCTAAAATATTATCATTTTGATCTTTCCAAACCCACTCAGTTAGTTCCTCACCAAACTCGTGAGTATGAGACTCGTTACCTTTCAACGCCACGACTTCACTGCCATTACCGTCATAGTCAACTACCCACTTCGGAGCATCAATAACTACGTGGAGGTAGTGTCCGGGTGGTTCGCTAGGCGTAATTTCTAGACCGGAAATCTTAGCGTTATCCGTTGTCGTAGTAAAGTCAATGTTGAGAATGCCATCTTTAACTTCAATCCCTTCAATAGTTTCGATTAAAGCTTTGTTCTTACCACCTGCTTCAGTCCAAAGGTCGAACTCATCGTATAACAGTTGACCCTCAACGATGACATCAAAAATTCGCTTGTTAGAAGTATCCCAATAGGTTTCGGCTAAGTGTAAATTAACATCATAAGCACCGTTAATTACGGGAACTGCATAACCGAAAGTTTTACCCGAACGTTCTGTCTGGTAGATACTGTCATCGGTTGTACCATCAATTGCTGAACCAGTGGAATAAGTTTTGCCATTCAAGAAATAGTTGTCTGCTTGCCACTGCTGACCTAAACCATCAGTATATGCACCACCACCAGCATTAATTCGGATTCCTTCGCTGGGTTCAGGTGGTTCTTCATTGACAGTTACACTGAAGGTTGTTTCTTTGTACAATCCTTCTGTATCAGTGGCTCGAACCGTCAGAGCGCCACTACCTGTAGCATTAGCATTGTAGTCGAGAGTCAATTCACCCGTTGTGCCATCGATGCTAGTGCTGTCGAATAAACCAGGGTTGGTATTCGAGGTAATTGTATAAGTTAGGGCTTCGTCGGCATCTTCAACGTCGTCAAAAGCGGCAAATAAATCAACGATGCTATTGGGAGCATCTTTTTCGACTGTGATGTCATTAATACCGCTAGTGGTAGGGGTGTAATTGTCGATTTCGCCGAGAGGAGTTAGCTTAATCGAAGAGATTTTGGCATTATCTTTGGTTGTGGAAAAGTCGATATCCAGGTTTCCATCGACAACACCAATGTTAAAGGTTTTTGTTAGGGCAACATTTTTGCCACCAGCTTCGGCGTAAATATCGAACTCATCGAGAACTAGGTTATTTTCGATGGTGACATCAAAAATACGCTGACCTGTGGCACCCCAATAAATTTCGGCGAAGTTTAGTTCAACTTGATAGTCTCCATCGGCGACAGCAAAATCGTAAGCGAAGTTTTTGCCTGAGCGTTCGGTTTGGAACAGCGTATCGTCGTCAGTGCCGCTAATCGCTGAACCTGTGGAGTAAATTTTACCACCACTGAAATACTGGTCAGCATTCCAAACGTCACTGTTGCCATCGGTGTAGCTGCCACCACCAGCATTGATTAGGGTTATGGGAGTTTGGGGAGGAGGTGTATCAGTAACGCTAGCTTGGAAGCTACCGAGAACTGCATTGGAAGCGTAATTGCCGCTAGTATCATTTACTTGAGATTTTTCTAAGGAAATTGTGTAACTACCTGCGTCGGCTGCATCCCAGTCTCCTCCTGGTGCGGCGATACTATATGTTGCTGTACGAGGCGTACCGTTACTGTTGATATTTATGCTTTCTAAAGTAGCTAATTGGTTGAAGTTATTCGGTCCGGTAACTTTTAGGTCGCTGGAATCGATGGTACTTACGTCGATAGCGACGTTATCTGTGTATTGAACTGTAAAGGTATAGTCGTTGGTACTGCCGGAAGTGGTATTGAGATTGGTTGCGTTTAAGCTGGCTGTTGGGGCGGTGGTATCGGGTTCAGGCGGTTGGTGTCCTTCTAGTGGGATGATTTCAATTGAGGAAACTTTGGCGTTGTTGGCGACGGTGGAGAAGTCGATGTCGAGGTTGCCGTCTGTGACTGTGGTAGTTACAGTTTTGGTTAGGGCAACGTTTTTGCCGACTTCGGCGTAGATATCGAGGTTGTCGATCGCGATTTGATTTTCAACGGTGACATCAAAAACTCGTTTTCCTACTGTATCCCAGTAAATTTCGGCAAAGTTGAGCTTAACTTGGTAGTCACCGTTGGCGACGGCAAAGTCGTAGGAGAAGTCTTTTCCGTAGCGTTCGCTTTGGAATAGTGCATCGTTGTCAGTTCCAGAAATGGCTGAATTATTGGAGTAGGTTTTACCGCCTGTGAAGTTTTGGTCTGCTGTCCAATTGTGGTTGGTGGTATCGGTGTAGTTGCTACCTCCGGCGTTAATTAAGGCGACTGTGGTGTGAAGGGTTCCTTCATAATTGGCGATCGCCTCAGCATCAAAAACTATTCCGGTTTCGATGTTTGCTGTGGTAACTTCTAAGTTCCAGTCGCCTCCTACTCCTGTTAAGTCGTCAGAAGCAGCCACATCTGCTGAGGTGAGATTGGCTAATTCTTGGATGAAGGTAGAACCAGTTTCACCAGCCGCGACGTTACAGCCGTAGAGAAGAATATCGGCTTCTGCGGTGAAAGCACTTGCCCAAGTTTGCAAACTTTCGCTATACTGCTCTAGGTTTTCAGAACTCAGTTCTGTGGAACCAAGCTCTAAGCTAGCGATATCGCCGTGAGAAACTAGGTGCAAACTGGTAATCTCGCGGCGATCGCTTAAAATTTCGCTAATTTGTGCGATTCCGTCTGTGGAATCGTTAAGCAGTATAACTTCTGCTGCTGAGGAGATGCCTTCTGTAAGCTGTTGATAGTTGGTGACGCTAGGGTCAATAATAATCAGACTTTGAGGCTGTCCTAGCAAACTGTCTCCACTGATGTCTCCGACAAAACTGCTGTCTTCGCTATTGGTTAGATATCCTGCATTTTCGCTGAAATCGTGACTAGCTAGCGTGAATCTTGAGATTTCTGTTTCATCGATTTCGGGAGTGTTTCCTCCTAAAGCTGAGTAATGAGAAAGTCCACTAACTGCGATCGCTAAATCTTCATCTACAGAAAAAATTCCTGAGTTAGATTCGAGAGATTGCGAATTTGTGCTGAATGAATTAGTAGTAGTTTCCACGGTAGGTAGTTTCCCTGTTATATTCCCTGTTATTTAAAGGCGATCGCTTTGACCACCTAGAGATCACTGAGGCTTATTCGTGATAATAGACAATCCCTCTCTTGAGAAACACAGGGGAGCGCGACAATTCACGAAATCTTTAATTAAATGGCAGATTTATACTGACTTTTTAAAGCTTTCGTAAAGCCACGGCTGATTTGTATACTTTTTTTGAAAAAAAGATCGAGATAATTGCTTTTGGTTTAGGGATGGGGATTAAAGTTCAATTTGTTAGCTTTTTCAGCAAGGTTAGGTTAAATAGTTCAACACAAATATTCTTGTCAACAAGCTCTTGCTACCAGGCGATCGCCTGAATTAGTTTAGATCCACTGGCAAATCAGTGATTTCGTCAAGAAAGAAAAGCTAATCGGGAATGGGGGAAAGACTTACCCCCCTCAACTGCTAGCGATCGCCACTAAGTAAATTTTGCACACCTAGTTCTGTGTCGCGAACGAGCAACCAGTAACTACCCACTGAGCAGCGATTTGGGATAGTTGGCAGATGAGGAGCAATCAGCTTAAATTAAAGAGGTAGCCTCCTTGACCTTCGGTGAAATCTCCAACGTAATATCTGTGATTACTCTAACTCTGCTGCATCCCACTCAATCTGTTCCGATTCAAAGTTGGACTTTTGAATCTGAGTCAGCGATCAAGATCGGTCGCTCAACTGATAACCATGTAGTTATGTATAGTGCTGTGGTGTCTCGTCACCATGTAGAGCTAATAAATCAGCCTGAAGGCTGGGAAATAGTTAATTATGGAACGAATGGAACTTATGTGGAAGGGAAACCCATAACTCAAGTTGGGGTAGAGGATGGGATGGTGTTTCGTTTAGGTGAGTCGGGACCGAAAATCCGGATTCGGATTGGAGTTGGCGATCCCAATGCGAGTCGCACTCAGTCGCGATCGCCACGTTCTCAACAAAGCAAAAATAAGGAACGAGTGACATTTATTACCAAGCCGAAAAAGAACAATCAACTTGATTTTCCTTCCGAGTAGGAGCAGGGGAAGATTCCTGCTCCTGGTCAGAAATAACTTAACTTAAAGTTCAAGTTGATTAACCAAGCGATCGAGATCAAAGTATTGATTCATTAATTGCTCGATACATTTGACTTTTATCGGTTCAGCGAGGCGTACTTGACCAAAGGCTTGATCGGCTATTTCTACTGTAGTCAGAGTGTCAAGATCTACTGACAAAATCGGGATTTCTAAATCTTCTGCTCTTTGCAACACTAGCGGCTGGGGCGAAACATGACCAGTGAGAATTAAACACTGAGTAGAGGTTTCTAAAGCAGCTAATTGCAAATCAGTGCGATCGCCACCTGTGACTACTGCCATGTTTCTCCCTTTCCGAAAATATTCGATCGCTGAGTTGACATTCATCGCCCCAATCGTCAAGGTTTCGACCATTAAATCTAAGCGATCTGGACGAGAGAGAACTTTGGCTTTCAGTTGTTTCACCAACTCACGAACACTGACGCTACGCAGCAGATTATTTTTCGGTAACATCCCTAAAACGGCGATCCCTTGTTTTTCCAAGAAAGGAATCATTTCTCGGTTCGCAGTTTCTAAGCGTTCTTCGGGAATACCGTTAATCAAAACCCCAATTAAGCGAGATCCTAACAACTGTTTCGCTGCTAAGAGACTATCCACGGCTAACAAAGAATGATAGCGAGTTACCACCAAAACGGGCGCATCTATTTTCGTCGCAATGTCGAGAGCAGAAAGTCCAAACAAGCTGCCTTCAAATAACGTTCCTGAGCCTTCGAGTAGCAAGACATCACCATCTGCTTGACTCACATAGGATTCCAACTGAGCTTGGTAACTGGTAGTATCTTCTCCAGATAAACGACGCGCGATCGCACCTTCATCGAGAGACAACAAAGGCTTTAAAAGCCGATTTTCTGGTAATTCGAGAATCTCACTCAGAAAATTAACGTCTTCTTCTCCAGTGTCACCAGTCTTGCTCGGAAGAGTTCCTAGTGGTTTCCCGTAAGCAACGACAATTCCTTTCGCACGTAACTGATGAGTAACACCGAGAATCGTTGCTGATTTACCGCTATATGCTTCTGTTGAGCCGATTAATAATTTTTTGGCAGATTTTGCCACACCCTCACTCCTTGACTTTTGTCATTGTCGAAAAAAAGAACTTGTGGAAAAAAACCATCGCTAACCTCATGTTAAATGCCATCATTCATCTCGACGCAGCAACTTTCGATAAAAAGTTTGGGGAAAATCAGTGGTTTTTGGAGTATTCCGCGAGCGTTTATAGTTCATCAATACTTCAATTAAGTAATTTACAAACTCAGAATTTTGCATCGTCACCTCATAGCTCAACTCGGCGTTACCATCAAATTGCAAGCGACAGCGAGTTAAATCCGCAGGTAATTTAGAAACATACCAACTCGCCACAAAAGGGATACTCTCACCGCCTTCTATTTGTCGCTTACCTTCTAAAGAACCTTGTTGATATAAGGTAATAGCATAAGCAAGTAAGTTACGCTTACTCCCCTGAAAATAAGGAGCGTAAACAACTTCGTCTGATTTGTTAGCAGGTTGAAGTGTATCTAGAGACATAGGCGAAATGCTTTAATTAATTAATAACCTGTCATGATCCTAAATTAGTTTGGCGATCGCTGCGAGCTAGTCTTTTTCGTTTTCAGTTAATCAAGAAATTGTAAAGATACTGTAAAGATTGCTTGTTTTTACTTAGCTAAGTCAAGTCCTTGCCAACCTCGTTTCTAGTTCTAGTCGATTTAGACAGGCGATTGTCACAATCCTCTATCTTAAGTTAGATTAAAATAAATTTCGCCCAAGCCTTTGTCTGTAACTGTTCTCTACCTTGACTTAGTTAGCAAACTTTACCCCAATTAAGCGTATGAATAAAAAAAAAATTCCAACGGATATCAGCATTAATCGCTCTGAGAACCCCAGCTAAAACCACTTGAGAAGCAAAAAGCCAATTTATTGCGGATATCAGCTACAAATTGCCTACTTTTCTCAACAAAATTTTAAATTACAAGATCGCTCAATGATAACCGATAGTAACAAAGCCTGACAATTATTGCTTAATATAGCAAATATTTGATTTCAATTAAAACTCAGAAGCTCATCCTTAGCGAAAAAACAATTAACAATGCCAAAAAATTACTCAATAAACAATTTGATAACTTTTTCAAAAAAACTCAATAAAGCTTATTGCTACAAGAGCCAAACAACCCAAACTACCACCTTGGCTAAAAAAACTTAAGCAAGATAAAATTAGTAAGAGACATTTTTCTAACCCAGCTAACCTTAATAATTAAATCACTGCCGATGAAACTAGCTAATTAGCTGATTAAAAAAATTCTCAATAAGCTCAAGGGGTAACTTAAACACGGTAATGAAAAAACCATTTTTTCCCAGAGCTAGCTACAATTTTAGTCAGGATAGCGGGTAGCTATTTAAACATTTGTTTAGCTATGATACAAAAAAAATCTCAGCAGCAGGACATTATTTTAATCGTTGATGACAGTCCCAGCAACATTGCCGTACTCTTTGACTTTCTTCAACTAGCAGGATATCAAGTTCGAGTAGCTCAAGACGGACAAAGCGCACTAGAACTATTAGAATCCGAATTACCTGACTTAATTTTATTAGATGTAATGATGCCAGGAATCAACGGCTTTGAAACTTGTTCTCGTTTAAAAGAAAATCCAGCTTGTCAAGAAATTCCCGTCATTTTTCTGACCGCTTTAGGAGATTTACAAGACAAAGTTACAGGTTTTGAGGTAGGAGGAGTTGACTACATAACCAAACCTCTCCAAGTAGAAGAAATTTTAGTCAGAGTGAAAACTCACCTAAAAATCAAGCACTTACAAACAAAAATAACTCAAAAAAATCAACAGCTAGAAACTGAAATTCAACGTCGTTTAAGAGTAGAAACAAATTTACGAGAAGCACAAAGTAACTTAGAAGAAAAAGTTCAGCAGCGAACCTCAGAACTGCAAAATATTAACTATTTGTTGTCAAGAAAAATCTTTGAGCTACAGCAAACCAAATTAGCCCTGCAACAAGCTTTAGTAGCAGCCGAAGCAGCTTCGGCTGCAAAAAGCCAATTTTTGTCGAATATCAGTCATGAATTGCGTACTCCACTCAATGCTATTCTTGGCTTTAGTCAAATTTTAGTGCAAGATGAAAACTTAACTAAGAAGCAATTAGAATATCTAGGAATTATTAACAACAGCAGCGAACATTTACTAAAATTAATTAATGATATTATTTCTATCACTAAAATTAAAAATAATCAAATTGTTATTCAAGAAAATAGCTTTAATTTATGGGAATTCACGCTCCATATTATCAAAATGATGCAAATTCCAGCAAACTCTAAAAATTTAGAATTAAACTACGAATTCGATGAAAACTTACCTAAATATGTCCAAACTGACGAAAGCAAACTACGTCAAGTTTTAGTTAATTTGCTTGATAACGCAATTAAGTTTACCGACTCTGGGACAATAACTCTCCGAGTAAACGTCGAGGAGCGAGCGCTGGAAAGAAACCATACTTTCTTGCGGCTGAAAAAGCATTTTCTCGTTTTTCAAGTCGAAGACACAGGTTTAGGAATTAGTCTCGACAAAAAAGAAAGTTTATTTGAACCTTTTGTCCAAACTCGAACTAACCGTCAACCTTCAGAAGGAACAGGTTTAGGTTTATCAATAGCTCGCGAATTTATTAAGTTTATGCAAGGAGAAATCCAAGTTCAATCTGAGTTAGGTAAAGGTTCTCTTTTTACCGTAAATATTCCGCTTAAGTTAGCTAGGGCTATTGATGTAGAAACTAAAAACTGGTCAAAAAAACAGGCAATTGCTCTACAACCAAATCAACCTGATTATCGAATTTTAGTTGTTGATGATTTGCCCGAACATCGTCAGTTAGTTTTAGAAATTCTTGAACCTCTTGGCTTTAATATTAAACTAGCTGAAAGCGGTCAAAAAGCCCTTGAACATTGGCGTATTTGGCAGCCAAACTTATTGCTTTTAGATTTACAAATGCCTGTTATGGACGGATACCAAGTTGTTGAAGAAATTAAATCGAATCCTTCAGAACAACAGCCAATTATTATTGCCTTAACTGCTAATGTATTGCCTGTAAATAAGCAAAATGCTTTGGCGGCTGGTTGCGATGATTTTATTAATAAACCCTTGCGAGAAGAAATTCTTTTAAGTAAGTTGAGCGAGCATTTAGGAGTTCGTTATGTTTACAAAGAAGATTTACCTACTAATGTAAATTCTAGCTTGTCCTCAAAATTAACTAAAGAAGATTTACAGGTTATGTCATCTGAGTGGATTACCCAAATTCACCATGCTGCGCTACTAGCTGATGATGAAAAAGTTCGTAAATTGATCGCCTTAATTCCGGAAAAAGATAGCGATCTAAGCGACGCTTTAGTAGGGTTAGTAAATAACTTTCGCTTTGATATAATTATTGATTTAATTGAAGAGAGCTAAAACTTTTTTAGAAAATAGTTGGGAGCGATAAAAAAAACTTGGCGGCGCTTTAGTT
The DNA here is from genome assembly GCA_035968095.1 of Oscillatoria sp. PMC 1068.18. Lineage (GTDB taxonomy): Bacteria > Cyanobacteriota > Cyanobacteriia > Cyanobacteriales > SIO1D9 > IIICB1. The sequence continues at coordinate 29,443 of JAWQFW010000006.1, read as the reverse complement.
GAAAGATTTTCTCAGTTATTCTTCACGGAGTGTGAAAATATTTTATCATCGAAATGAGCGAGGAAACAGTAGGTAAAAATATGAGCGATCGCAAAAATGGCTTTGATTCTCAATTTGGTGATTTATTTGACTACGAAGAATTTGTCAGTATGCTTACCCAATTATTAGCAGAAAGGCTAAGTCAAAGTGAGACAATATCTAAGGGTGAGGAACGAAAACTGATTGATTCTCGTAGATATTATCGTCATGGTACATTAGTGGTTGTCCGGAAGGCTTTAAGTGTTACTACTATTTTTTTCTTAAGCTATTGCTTGGTAAACACTTTTACACAAGTATTTACTAATTCACCTAATTTAGTTTTATCAGTTTTAGATATTCTAGCAGGATTAATTTTAATTGTTTTAATGGTTTCTGAAGTCTTTGTTGGTGCAGGAATTGAAGTAGAGAAAGATTTTCAAGAAGGAAAAAATGTTGTGCGTGAATATAAATTTATTCCTTCTTTAAATCGTCTTCCTTATCTTCTACTCTTGATTGGACTAGGTTTTTTTACGGTAATTTTTGGGTTTTCGAGTCTTTATGCTGAACTTTTCCGTCAAAATCCTGATAACTTTTTGGGGTTAAAAGATGGTTTTTTGTCAATCTACTTTTCGATAGTTACTTTTTCAACAGTTGGATATGGAGATGTACATCCGGCTTCCTTATTAGCACGTACCGCAGCAATGTGTGAAATCTTTATCGCGATGTTTTTTAGTTTAGTAGCGTTATCAACCACACTTTCTTGGGTAACAGCGAATGAAAGACAACAACATGAAGAGTTTGTGAAAGAACGGATTCAAGAAATAGAGAAACGTCGCGCAAGCCAAAGTAAAGATAAATAATTAATAAATTAAAATAAGTTATACAAGTTTAAGAGTTATTTTTAGCTAAAATTTTTTTGAGCGAAATAAGCTGAAAGAGCTTTTTTGACCAGCAACGAAATAGGGAAAATTTAATTTATGCAAGATTTATTGCTAAACATCTTAGGTAGCCGCTATTTCCTGCTTAATGGAGAATGTTCTGCGTGGAGTCCTAACTTAGTGTTATTGCACATAGTTTCAGATTTAGCGATCGCGGTTGCTTACTATTCAATTGCCTCACTTTTATTATTTTTTCAGCGAAAAAGACGAGATCTCCCTTTCCTGGACATCTTGATCTTCTTTGGAGTTTTCCTGCTCGCTTGCGGAACAACTTATTTGATGGAAATTGTGACTTTATGGTTTCCGATTTATTGGCTTTCTGGTAGCTTCAAAGCAATCACGGCAATGATCTCGATTTATACAGCACTGAAAGTAGGGAAATTAATGCTTCAAGCACTAATTTTACCAAGTTTAGAAGCAATAGAAATAGCAAATCAAACCTTAACTGAAGAAAACAAAGCCCGTAAGCAAGCCGAAGCAGAAGTTAAAAATTTAAATAATCAATTAGAAGACCAAATCCACGAGCGATCCCAGGTAGAAATAGCGCTACAACAAACAGAAGCTAAATATCGAAGTATCTTTGAAAATGCCGTTAGTGGAATTTTTCAAACCACACCGGAGGGGCGCTATTTAAGTGCTAATCCTGCTTTAGCTAAAATGTATGGATACGACTCACCAAAAACTTTACTTGCAGAATGTACCAATGTGGAAGAACAACTTTACGTTAATAAAAGTAAGCGTCAGGATTTTATTGAACTAATTAACTTAGATGGTGCAGTACAGAATTTTGAATCCCAAGTATATCGTCGCGATGGAAGTCAAGTTTGGATTTCTGAAAATGTTCGTGGAGTTCGAGATTCTAACGGTAAATTACTTTATTACGAAGGTTTTGTTCAAGATATTAGCGTTCGCAAACAAGTAGAAGCGCAATTACAAAATAGTGAAGCAAAATTACGTCAAGTAATTGATTTAGTACCTCACTTTATTTTCGCCAAAAATGAAAGAGGAGAATATCTGCTTGCAAATCGCGCTCTCGCTGAAGCCTATGGTACAACTGTAGAAAAATTACTGGGCAAAAAAGATGTTGACTTTGCCCTCTCTCGACAAGAATCATATAAGTTTCGTGCTGATGACTTAGAAGTAATTAATAGTGGCGAATCTAAACACATTGAGTCAGAAAACTTTACTGACATTGAAGGGAATTCAAGAATTTTATCAACTACGAAAATTCCCTTTTTTATTAATGAATTAAATACAGCCGCAGTGATGGGTGTTTCAATAGATATTACCGACCGAGTAGATGCCGAAACTGAACTCAGAGAAAGCGAAACTGCTATTCGAGCTTTATGTAAAGTAACGACTTCGAGATGTCACAATTTTACCGAATCAGTAGAAAATTTACTAACGATGGGTAGAAAACAATTTAATTTAGAAATAGGTATTTTAGCAAAAATTGAAGGTGACAAATATCAAATAACTGCTGCCCAATTACCAAATAATTTACACATTAAAGGAACAATTTTAGATTTACGCCAAACCTATTGTCACGAAACTATATTAGCCAAAAAGCCTTTGTGTATTCTTGGTGCAGGAAACCACCATCATTGGCAAAATCATCCTTGCTATGATGCTTTGAAATTAGAAACTTATCTTGGTACTCCTGTAGTTGTTCATGGGAAAATTTATGGTACTTTAAACTTTTGTAGTACCGAAGCTCGTGAAAAACCATTTAAAGCGATTGAAAAAGAATTACTGAGATTAATGGCGCAATGGATTGGAGGTAAAATTGAAAGCGAAATCGTCGCCGTGGAATTAGCCCAAGCCCGCGATCGCGCTTTAGCCGGAATGCGAGCTAAAAGTGAGTTTTTGGCAACCATGAGTCACGAAATTCGCACACCAATGAATGCAGTAATTGGGATGACAGGATTGCTGTTAGATACTGTCCTCAATTCGGAACAACAATACTTTGTGAAAACTATCCGTAATAGTGGCGATGCACTCCTAACAGTTATTAATGATATTCTTGACTTCTCGAAAATTGAATCGGGTAAGTTAGAGTTAGAAGAAGTTTCTTTTGATTTGAGAGTTTGTGTAGAAGAATCTCTTGATTTACTTGCTTCCAAGGCTGCGGAGAAAAATCTTGAATTAGCTTATCAAATTAATCCAGAAACACCTCATTTAATTCAAGGTGATGTTACCAGAGTCAGACAAATTTTAGTAAATTTACTAAGTAATGCGATTAAATTTACTGAAACTGGAGAGGTGATTGTTTCTGTTAGCTCAAAACCACTTCATGAACTAGAAAATTATGAAATTTGTTTTGTAGTTAAAGATACAGGAATTGGAATTTCTCAAAAACGTTTACATCGTTTATTTAAACCTTTTACTCAAGTAGATTCTTCTATTACGCGTAGATATGGGGGTACTGGACTTGGTTTAGCGATTAGCAAACAATTGTGTGAAATTATGGGCGGCAAAATGTGGGTAGAAAGTCAGGTTGATGTTGGCTCAACTTTCTATTTTACGATAGCGACAAAGGCTGTTCCTAGTTCATCTTTGGAAGAAGTAATGATTAGTAAATCGCAGTTAGTTGGCAAAAAACTGCTGATAGTTGATGATAATGCAACTAATCGACAAATTTTATTCAAACAGGCAGAATCTTGGGGAGCAAAGTCTTTGACAGTTGATTCTGGTGCGAAAGCTTTAAAAGTGTTGCAAGAAGAAAAATTCGATTTAGCGATCGTAGATTTACAAATGCCGGAAATGGATGGGATTACTCTTGGTAAAAAAATCCGTAAAATACCTAGTTTAGAAAACTTACCTTTGGTGATGTTGACTTCAATTGGAAAACCAGAAAATGGGAAAAAGTTCACTGAGTTTGCTGCTTTTTTAAATAAGCCAATAAAACAATCACAACTTTTTAATGTTTTAGCAAAAATTTGTGGTGGACAGTTGGTGAAAGTCGAACCAACGCCTAAACCACCATCTCTAATTGACCGAAATCTTGCTAAGAATATTCCCTTACGCATTCTTTTGGCAGAAGACAATCTTGTTAATCAGAAATTGGCGCTAAAATTATTTGAGAAAATGGGCTATCGTGCTGATGTAGTTAGTAACGGTTTAGAGGTTATTGAAGCCCTGGAACGTCAGTTTTATGATGTGATTTTTATGGACATACAAATGCCAGAAATGGATGGGATTACTGCAACTCAAGAAATTTGTCAGCGTTGGGAAAATCATCCTCGGATTATTGCGATGACTGCTAATGCGATGAAAGGTGATCGAGAAGAGTGTTTAGCGGCGGGGATGGATGATTATTTGAGTAAGCCGATCCAAATTCAGGCGTTAGTCACCGCCTTACAAAAATCTCAGCCTGAAGTTAAGCATAGCTCAATTAAACCAGAAACGATTTCGCCAGTAACCGTGAGTAAACCTGCGATTGATCCTAAAGTTTTGCAAGCTACTTTAGACGCGATTGGCGATCGCACTCCCGAAGGGTTGGAAATTTTGGTTGATTCCTATTTAGAAGAGACTAACAAGTATTTAGAGCGAATTCGGGTAGCGATTTTGGCGGGCGATCGCGAAACTACTGCTTTTGGCGCTCATACTCTCAAGTCTAGCAGTGCCGCTCTCGGTGCGATGACATTCTACCAACTTTGTAAAGATTTAGAAAAAATTGACGCTGGTGAGAATATTACTCAAGCGCGATCGCTTTTATCTCAACTCGAAAGTGAGTATGAAAGAGTAAAATTTGAATTACAACAACAGCTTATTCATTAAATAATTAATTATGCCGAAATCTGCTTGTCAAGACTATTTTCTGCGGCTTTTATCTCGTCGTGAATACACTGCTTGGGAACTCCAACGCAAAGCTAAAGAAAAAGGCTACGAACCTCAAGAAATCACTGAAGCAATCGACTATCTTCAGTCAAGAGATTATCAATCAGATAAACGCTTCGTTGAAGATTTAATTTCTTCCTCTCAAGGTAAATATGGCAAACCTGTGGTGATGAATAAATGTTTACAAAAAGGTGTTTCCAGAGATTTATTTACTGAAGTGTGGAGTGAAACGACTGACGATTTGCTTGACAATGAACTAGAAGAGTTAAAAGCCAAAGCGATGCGAAAATACAAAATAACTGATTTCCATAATCTCGACCCTAAAACTAAAAATAAATTGTGCAATTTTCTCAGTTATCGTGGCTTTAATCCCTTTGAAGTTATTCAGCGCTGGAGTAGCGATTGTTTGTAGTTGAAAAGTAGAACTGAAAGGAGAAGAAAATCGTTTAGATGTTATGTAGAAACGTTGTCTCTAAGTTTCTACATAGTTTTTGTCTCTGAAAAAAATGAAAATATTTTCGCCGCTCAAATGCTAGGAGTATTGGGAAAATCTGGCTCAATTTTTTGCTGATTTTCTTTTAAATAACCAGCTTGAATAGGAAAAGGAATTTTAATTCCTTCCCATTGATAACGTCGATACAATCTTTTCAAAAATTCATGTCTAATAATCAAATGATCGATAAACTTTTTCACTTTTAAATAGATCGTAAAATTAATGCTAAAATAATCAAATTTATGGTAACGTAAAAAAGGTTCAAAATTAGCTACTCCTCCGGGTACATAATTCATCACTTCCTTTGCTACTTCCAAAGTCACAGCTTCTACCTTATCCAAGTCACTACCATAGCTCACACTACATTCAATTGGGATTAACATTTCCTTGTTAGGTAAAGTATAATTTTTAAAAGTAGCAGAAACTAATTTGGAATTAGGAATAACAATCAAATTGTCGTAATATTCACGAATAATTGTATATCTCCAAGCAATATCTCGCACATAACCTTCTTCACCAGTTTCTAGTTTAATATAATCTCCGGGTCTAACTTTTTTAGAAGTAATAATATTTAAACCGGAGAAAAGATTAGCGAGGGTATTTTGCAAAGCTAAACCAATGGAAACACCACCTACACCTAAAGCGGTTAGCAAAGGTGTAATTGCAATTCCAACCGACTGAAGAATAATTAAAATTCCTAAACTAAAAACTATTAATCTAGTCAAATTTTCAAACAAAGAAGTTAAAGGCGAACCTTCTTCGCGGCTACCATAAAACTTAATTAAACTAACAGCTAATCGAGAAAATAAAAGAGTTCCAGAGCCTAAGAATGTAGCTAGTAAGAACTTTTGAAAAAAACGGTTTCCTTGAGGAGATAATGGTAAGAGAAAAGTTGCAGACCAAATACCTAAAAGTACAAACCAGAGAATGAATATACCCCGAAAAGACTTAAAAAAGAATTCGTTATTAGACCAACCAGTACGATTAGCAATCTTTTGTAATTTATTTAAAATTCGTTGTTCAAAATAAAAACTAAAGAGAAAAGTTGCTAAAATCAAGAGTAGAGGTAAACCGATATTAACAAGATAAAATAATGTATTCATAAATTTATGTTCATAATTAAATATTAGTTAAATTATTTATTTAACTCTAAATGATAGCGATAAAGTGCTACAGGACGACCATTAGCGATAAAATAGTTAGGGTCTTGGGGAGATAAGTAAATAGCCGTGACTTGGTTAGCTTCAATTGTAGCGGAAGATAAGAGATGATAGGCGGTAGTTGTTTCTACTTCATTGAGATAAATTTGTGAGTTTCGACGAAACAACTGTTGTGTCACTTCACTTGCGACAAATTGATTAGCTGCTGGCATTTCCTGGGCGCGACCTGTTACTGTGGAAATTAGTTGAATATTGCCTTGTAATTTGGTAATCTGGCGATTAGGATTGTCTGGATCGACTTTCACAGCTAAAACAGCATTTTTACCTAAATAAGCTTTGGCAATTTGGAAACCATTAAAAGCGCGATCGCTAATCACTCCTAATTTACTTGTCTGTGGTAAAGAGAGAAAAAAGCTTGGTTTCGAGAGATTTTGCTGCTTAAATCGCACTTGGAATTCCACAGGTACATCGAGATATTTTTGATTAGCAGTGAACCCAGGTGTGATAATTTTCGGTGCTAAGGGTGCTACTAAATCTACCAGAATATTCGTAACTTGCCAAGTACCAGCCATCCAGTCAGGGTAAACTAAATCTCCGCTTGCTACTGCAACTTTTGGTTTACTTTCCCAAGCTGGATATTGGGTTAAACGTTCGGTTAAAGTTTCGGCAAAAGCATCGTTTGCTGGTACAATTATGAGAAGAATTAGGCACAAACTGAGTAGGTGTTTCATGGAAAATTTTGAGAAAATATTGGTTAGGGAAATAGCGATTACAAGAAAATTATTTTGCTGAGTACAAATAAAAAGAGGGTGCTTGTTAGTCACCCTGAAGCTTTATTATATGATCTGAACTACACAAATATTTGCTTTCCTTTGTCAAGAAGTACAAATATTAGGTTTTGATTAGCTACTTTTAACTAGCTATGGCTTTAATTCCGGTTTGAACGCGCCACAAATTGGCGTAAATACCATTTTTTGCTAGTAGTTGTTCGTGAGTACCTTTTTCGACAATTTTGCCGTATTCCATGACATAAATACAGTCAGCATGGCGGATTGTAGACAGACGATGAGCGATCGCGATCGTGGTACGATTTTCGATGATGCGTTCTAGCGATCGCGCGATCGCCGCTTCAGTCTCATTATCCACAGCAGAGGTAGCTTCGTCGAGAATCAAAATTGGCGGATCTTTGAGTACCGCGCGCGCGATCGCTATTCTTTGTCGCTGTCCCCCTGATAATTTCTGACCGCGTTCGCCAACAATTGTTTCATACTCTTGAGGTAACTGCATAATAAATTCGTGAGCTTCAGCAATTTTTGCTGCTTCAATTACCTCATTTAAACTTGCATCTGGGCTACCATAAGCAATATTTTCTCTCACTGTACCATGAAACAGAAAAACATCCTGACTTACTAAACCAATTGACCCACGTAAATCGTTTAAGAAAATCTCGCGAATGTCCGTACCATCAAGGCTAATTCTTCCCTCTTGTACCTCATAAAAACGCAAAATAATTTTCACAAAGGTACTTTTACCACTACCAGTTGAACCAACAATCGCGATTGTATTTCCCGCCGGAATATGAAGCGAGAGATTTTCCATTACTGGCTGACGATCTTGGTACGCAAACGTAATATTTTGTAAGTCTAATTCGCCACGTACCAACTCTTTACCCAAAGGCACATTTCCTGGGTGAATAGCAATCGGTGTATCAAGAAGATTCATCACTCGATTTGTCGAAGCCATCGCCCGTTGATACAAGTCTAAAGTTTGTCCTAATCTAGTTAAAGGCCAAAGTAATCTTTGGGTTAAAAATACCAACACACTATAAGTACCAACTGCTACCTTACCTTGTGTTACTGCTAAACCGCCATAAAGCAAAATCGCAGTAAAGCCAGTTAGAATCAGCATTCTAATTAACGGAACGAAAGCAGCCGAAAGCGCGATCGCACTTTGATTACTCTGTCGATAAGCTTCACTTTCCACCGCTAATCTTTGCACTTCATAAGCTTGGGTTGTAAAGCTTTTAATTGTTGTAATTCCGCTCAAATTATTCGACAAACGCGAATTAAGTAAACTTACTTTTTCCCGCACACTTGCATAGCGAGGCGCAAGTCTTTTCTGAAAAGCAATCGAACCCCAAATAATAAAAGGTATCGGTAACATTGCCATCCAAGATAAACTCGGAACTAAAATAATAAATGCACCAGTAATAATAACTACAGTCGTACTAACTTGCAGAATTTCATTCGCCCCTACATCCAAAAAACGCTCCAACTGATTAATATCATCGCTGAGAATAGATAACAGCGAACCTGTGCTTTGTTCCTCAAAATAAGCCAACTCTAAATCTTGAATATGACTATAAGCATCTAAGCGCAAATCGTGTTGAATATTTTGCGCTAAATTACGCCACAAACGCTCATAAGCGTATTGAAAAGCTGACTCACCAATCCAAACAATTAAATTAATTATTGCTAGAAACAGTAATTGTGTAAAAACATCTTCAATTCCCAAACGCGCAATCAAAGAATCCTCTTGCTGCACTACCACATCTACAGCCGCACCAATAATCGCAGGTGGAGCCAAATCGAATAATTTGTTTAAAACTGAACAAATAACCGCCTTCCAAATTAAAGGACGATATCTACGTCCATATTTGAATAAACGTTGCAAAGGATGCTTTGCTTGAGTCTTTTTTCTACTCTGTGAAACTTTACTTAGGGTAGATGAACTTGCCAAACTAAATCACCAAAACTCTCATGAGTCTAGTATCTTAACAATTTTGAGTAGCAATTGCCTACGTCTCTAGATTGATGCTCTTAACTAAACTGTTAATTATTAGCAAATATTAATCAATAAATCAAGCAAATAGAGCGCAAAAGTCAGTAATTTGTCAAAATATTTAACTACATAATTTAAGGAGGTTATCCAAATTTCATTGCTATCAAGTAAAATCAACAAAGAACTTAATTTGGTAAATCAAAAATGTCGAATACGATGATGGTAATTTTTCCTTATCGCTATGAAAACACTTGGGTGTTTGATGATGAGAAGAAAGTACATCATCAAAAGTAATTTGTCAATACATGGAGATTATTTAAATTATGTGTGATACTTTTGTAGCTTTACCAGACGTAACCCAAAATGGCAATTTAATTTTTGGAAAAAATAGCGACCGCCCCGCAGGAGAACTACAAAACGTAGTAACTATTCCTTCACAAAACTATCCCCCAAATAGTCAACTAAAATGCACTTATATCACTATTCCCCAAGTAGAAAAAACTTTAGCAGTTATTCTCTCTCAACCGCAGTGGATGTGGGGTGCAGAAATGGGTGCTAACGAGTCCGGAGTTGTGATTGGAAACGAAGCCGTTTGGACAACTCAACCTTACAAAAATACTGGCTTACTAGGCATGGATTTAGTAAGATTAGGTTTAGAAAGAGGTAAAACAGCTTACCAAGCTCTCCAAACTATTATTAGCCTACTTGATAAATACGGTCAAGGTGGCAATTGTGCGGAAAACTTCGCAATGAATTATCATAATTCTTTTCTAATTGCTGATAGCCGAGAAGCATGGGTATTAGAAACAGCAGGAAAGTATTGGGTAGCGGAAAAAATAACCAGTGGAACTCGCTCAATTTCTAATAATCTTAGTATTAGAAATGAGGGTGATTTGCGTCATCCAGACTTACTTAAAGATACTTTCGCAACGGGATTATGTTCGAGTAAAGATAAATTTGACTTTGCCAAAATTTTCTCTGAAGGTAGCGTCGAAGATCAGCTTTCCCCTCATTCAAGAGAAGGAAAAGTCAGACATTTATGCAAGCTAAATCAAGGAAAATTTACAATCGAGACTGCAAAATCAATTTTGCGAGAACATAGTGGTAATATTTGTATGCACGGAGCATTTATCAGCGCGGGAAGTCAAGTTTCTTCTCTCTCTCCAAAAAATTGCCAACATTGGTTTATCGAAGCACCTTTTCCTTGTCAACAAGATTACCAGCAAAAAGATTTTTCTACCTTGGTAGTTCAGAAATAACTAGCTAAATTACTTCAATTCCAAATTCTTGACGAATCTGAGATAAAGGATAATTTAGGTATTCTTCGTAACCTGACCAAGTCCATTTTTGCTTCATTTTTCTCGTTCTCGCAATAACTTGAAAAACTGCGGGAATAGTTAAAATAAATACCCAAAATAACTTGAGATAACCTACATCTTGAACAAGTTTTTGAGTTTCCGGATATTGCAAATACTTCAAGTATTCGGAAAATTTTACCGTCGAACCAAAGATCGTCCAAGTATCAGTTAAAGTTTCTTCACAAATCGAAGTATCGCAACCAAAAACTACATGAGCAATATCATGAAGTCGAAAGAGTTTTGCTACTTCACTGCTACTATTATCCTCGGTAATTAAACCCGGATGTTTAGCATAATATTCTTCAAGTGCTACTTGTAAAGTTTGCTGAGAATTTTGTTGTTGATATTGTAATTTTTTAACCACAATTTTCTAAATCTCCTTCTTGAACTATTACTGTTTGCTTGTGAATGTTTACTAATTCAGGAGAAAAACAAAGCTAAAGAGTTTATCTTTTAATTGTAGCATTAAACTGAAACCGTAAACCTGGCGCGATGGTGAGGTTCTAAAAGATTAGCTAATTCGGGACCTTGGGGAACAATTCCACCAGGATTAAGAGGAAATAAATTTCCGTAATAATCTCGTTTTACTGCTTCTTGATTACAAGTTTCCGCAACACCAGGAAGCTGATAAATATCGCGTAAATAACCACCTAAATTTTGATAATCTTGGATGCGACGACGATTACATTTAAACAAACCGTAGTAAGCAATATCAAAACGAAATAAAGTTGTAAACAAACGTACATCTGCTAAAGTTAATTGATTTCCACACAAATAGCGACTTGTCTCTAATACTGAGTCAATTTCGTCCAAAGTGGCAAACAATTCTTCGTATACTTGATTATAAGCTGCTTGAGTTTGGGCGAAACCACAACGATAGACACCGTTATTTACTGCGTGATAAACTTTCTCATTCCAGAAGTCGATTTTTTCCTGCAATTCTGTTGGATAAAGGTCTAAATTAGGATTATCTGCAAACTCATTAAATTCTGAGTTTAGCATAACAATAATTTCGGCACTTTCGTTATTAACAATAGTGTTTGTTTGCTTATCGTACAAAATTGGAACTGTATTTCGTCCTGTGTAACCTGGTTTAGCTAATTGATAAAGTTCGGCTAAACTCCGACAGCCTTTTTCTGGTTCATTAAATATCCAACCACCCTCAACTGGAGAAGGAAAAACAACAGATACAGAAATCGCTTTTTCTAATCCTTTCAACGCCCTAACAACTAAAGTTCGATGCGCCCAAGGACAACTCATTCCTACATAAAGATGGTAACGTTCGGTAGCTGGTTGATAAGTGTTTTCTGCGTCTTTATTGATCCAATTTCTAAACTCACTACTAGGACGAAGATACTCGCCGGATGAGTTACGCGGTGCAAGTTTAGACATCATAACTTGCCACATTGTTGTCCAAACAAATTTTCCGAGTTTGATAATTAAGTTGGGAGGTAAAGCTTTACGTTTGGTCATGGTTATTGTTAGCTAGAAGTGTTTATTCGTAACATCATTATCCTGTAGAGACATTGCCTGCAACGTCTGGTACAAAACATTTGTCGCTGATTAGGTGAGACTCAATTCTTCGCTACTAACCTCCTTTTCTATTTCTAAACCAGCTAAGAAATTTCGATCTTCGCTGGTATGGGGAAACTTAAGCTGAAAATCAGGCATTCCTTTGTCTAATTGACGCTGACGGATAATACCGAAACTACCAGGTTGAAGCAGACGCAAGCGAGGAGGTTGTATTTGGTCGCGTCGTTTGAGTTCATAATAGCTATTAGCCTCTTTTAGCTTGTTATCGAAACTTGCTAAAAAGCCGGGTAAATCTGGTAAATTTTGACCCTTAGCTAATTCTATATTAACTAAATAACGTGCGGGAAATTCACCTGCGGATAAAGTAATACAAAAATCTTCTAAAGCTACGTTAAATTCTTGTTGCAAAGCTTCCATTACTTTCGTGACTTGAAACTCGGTTGTTTTCTCGGTTGTCGCAGAAATTATCCCACCTTGACGGAAGCGAAAGACTAATAATGGGGTTTGTTCGTGAAAACCAACTACTTCAACTACATCGCCAATATCATAACGATAAAAACCGCTATAATTTGTGGTTAAAATTCGATATAATCGCCCTGGTTTTACTTCGGTTGCAAGTAATGTTTTGGGATGTTCTGCTGACCATTGATCTTGAGGGACAAATTCAAAAAAGCCACTTTCAATTGCTAAAATGCTACTGTCTACATTGAGGCTATGGTTGATGCTGAATGTACCTTCTGAGGAAGAATAAACAGCACCAAACCCAGGTGTATCGCCAAAGTATTCTGGAAAACGTTGGAAGTAAAAGTCTGATGTTCCTCCTCTCGCGCTAACTAAAAATGAGAGGTTTTTCCAGGCGAGTTTGGGAGTTAATTTTCCTTCGGAATGGAGGATTTCTTTTAATTCTTGGGCGCGTTGGGGTGTAGCGTGAAAAATATTTTCTAGTTTGGTTCTGAGTTCGGGTTCTATTTGTAGCCAGTTAGCAATAGTTCCTGTTTCTAGATTATGAATTAGTTCTTCAGAGTAAGTTTCTAAATAGTTAGCTAAACGTAGTAATAACATGGGGAAGTTTTGCCCAATTCCCCGCAGGTTGGTGTCTTGTAAAGCAAAGAGTAAAGCTACATAATGACGAGCGACTAATTCATCAACTTTGAGGGTTTCGTAGGGCATGGCAAATAGTTGTCCATAAACCCATTTTCCCATGCGTAAAACTCCTGTGCTTGCTGGTCCGTAGGGAATTCCTGCATCGGTGGTTCCGTAGAGTTTGGGTGAGTTGGTGGCAAGAAGTTTACCAAACTGTGAGCCGTGAGAACGGAGGGCTTGGGAGAGGAAGCCAATGCTGATAAAGTTGGCTTTTCCTAATGTGTTTTGAAAGCGTTTGGTTACGGGAATTAGTTTGGGGTTTCCGGTTGACCCACTGGTCATGTTTAAGTAAACTACAGGATCGGGGGTTAAAACGTTTTTTGCGCCTTGGGCAATGCGGTTGATATAAGGTTCGTAATTAGCGTAGGGTAGAACTGGGATTTGTTCTCGAAATTGATCGATAGTTTTAATGTCTTGGAGTTGATATTTCTGACCTAATTCGGTGTTTTTATGGGCTTGTAAGAGTTGGAGAAGGAACTTTTCTTGAATTGTCGGAGTCTGATTAAGTTTCTTGAGGAAATTATCTTTAGCACGTTCGCTAAAAGAAGTCAATAGTGAGAAAAATAAGTTGGTCATTTGCTGCTGATGTCAATTGTAAATAAACTTAAAGTATTATAGTCTTCGGAGTACAAACTAAAATTTTTTAGTATGTGCTGAAGGATGGTTATTGGTAATGAATCAGATAATTAGTGGGGAGTTCCCTGGTATTTTTGAGATGTAGTATGGTGAGGTGAGGAGTAAACAGCAATGAGAGCGATCGCGTTTTTTATCTTAGCTTTTATTTTGGCGAGTTTTGTCGAATACTGGATTCATCGTTTAATGCACTATAATCCTCGTGTCGGGGAACGTCATCGAGATCATCACCGTCGCAATGAAGGACAAGGCGTGTTCTGGGAGTTCCGCGATTATGTTCGAGGTAGTATTATCGCAATCGGTTTGCCGTTCTTCTTCGCTTGGGATGTAGGATTAGGTTGGTGTTCAGGTTGTTTAGTTTATGCCGCTTTTTCGGCTTATGCTCATCAGCTACAACACGAAAATCCGACCAAATGTTTTTGGATGAAAATGCCTGTACATTATGTTCATCACAAATATAATATGTGGCATCATAATTTCGGTTTAGCGGTCGATTGGTGGGATCGAATTTTCGGGACATATAAATCAGTGGAATGGTTGACTGACGAGGAATTGAGAGCAAATCAACTTGGTTACTTGCAACTGAAGTGGTGGTAATTTCAGTTATCAGTGACCAGTTATCAGTGACCAGTTATCAGTTGTCAGTTGATCGCTGAGTTATGCCCAACGATCGCCGAATTGAGGAAAAATTGTCCGAAACGAGAAATTTGGTGTATCCTTCCCTAAAGCGCTGAAAACTCTAACTATTGGCTAATTAGGAGACAAAATTTGAGTTATTTTCAGGAAGCAAAAGCCCATTTTATCGCTTCTCACCAGCATCCAATCAACCAAATTTTACACCACCTCACGAATCTGGTGGCGATCGCGGCGGTAATCTGTTTATTCATCGATTGGCGTTTAACAGCGATTTGCGTCGTCTTGACGCAAGTATTCGCCCTTAGCGGACACATCTTTTTCGAGAAAAACGAACCAGCCTTTAGAAAATATCCCGGTATCGTGATTCTCGCTTCGATGTCTTGGTCTTTTGACAATTGGTTTGGTTTACGCCAAATTTTTCGTCAACAAACCAGTAACTAACAACTTTATTTCAATTAAGATCCGCTTTTGGCGGTAATTTCAACCCTAAAGGAGAATTAATGTACGAAGGTTTAATTGTCATCGACGCTGACGCACACAAACTCGAAAATCCCTTGATTTTACGTGACTATCTCGATTCAGCATATCAAGACCGGATTGGTTTAGTCATCGACAGTCTCGGAGATCAACGGGCGCAACTAATTGATTTTAACCCTAATACCGGGAAAAACGACTTCAAGCGAATGTTTCCCCAACCTCAAGGTTTAGGAAAAGGCGGCTTTCGTACCCTACATCCGGAAACCACCCTCGGCGCAATGTTTAATCGAGTACGCTTGGAACACATGGAGCAAGAAGGCGTTGATATCCAAGTTATCTACGGAACGCTGAACCTAATTTTTTCCAGTATTTTAGACAAAGATTTCGCGATCGCCCTTTGCCAAGCTTACAACAACTATATCGCTGACGACTGCAAAGGCTACGACAACCGTCTCAAACCCATCGGCGTAATTCCTCTCCAAGACGTAGATGCGGCTGTCGCCGAAATGTATCGCTGCGTCAACGAACTCGGTTTAATCAGCGTCGCTGTCGCCCCCAACTTACCAGTTCCCCATCCCAAAGCCCCCGACGCTTTCCCCGAAATTCGCACCTGTAAAGCAATTTCCCACCCCGACTTCCGCCCCATCTTACAAGCCGCAGTCGATTTAAACATCGGTTTAGGCATTCACGGCGGACCCGGTTCTAGCATGATGGGTGGTATTTCCGACCACATGGAAACCTTCGTCTTAACCCACATTTTCGTGCAGCGTAACCAACAACAACACGCCTTAGCGAGAATGGTCTTTGACGGCGCATTCGAGCAATTTCCCACCCTCAGAGTCGGCTTCTTAGAAGGCGGTTGCGGCTGGCTACCAGACCTCGCCCACGCCTTCCACGAACACTGGGAAAAGCGCATTCGCGACTTCGACCCGAAAAACCCTTATCGCCCTTCCTTGATGGAATTTACCAAATTGATGATTCAAGAAAAAGGCGGTAAAGACAACATCAATATTATTAGTAAAGCGAAAAACCTCTTCGATTTATTATGGAACGCTAGCCACGATCCTACTAAAATTGATGATGCAAGTTTGTACGAACATTACGACTTGCGTCACCGCGACCCAATGGAGTATTTTGAACGCGGACAAATCTTTACCTCCTTTGAGTCAGATGACCCCGCCCCCGCATATCTTCCCGTAGCGATGGGTGAAGTTGGGAAGCGTGTCGCTTGTTTCTCTGGTGACTACGGACATTGGGATGGTGTCTTGGAAAATTGTGTCAAAGATGCTGCGAATGTTGCCGACTACGACAAAGAGCATTTAGGTTTGTTGTTGGGTGGTAACTCTTTAGCGTTGTATGGATCTCGTTTGCGTCAATCTTTACCGGAAAAGTTAGCTACTGCTGTCGTGTAATTTTTCCCGAAATCTTGTTAAGCCGAACCCGTAAATGGGCGGCTTAATTTTTTTTTAAATGGTTCCCTGTCTCCGGCAGGGAACTGTTTTAGGAGGCTCTGCCTCCATTCAAGTTTCCTGGAGGCAGAGCCTCTGGAGTAGGTGACACGGCGGAGCCACGTCACCAGGAAAAGATGTTATCTCGCTCGCTCAAAGTGCAGAATGACAAGTAATAGCTACGATTGTAACTTGAACTTAAAATAGATTTATAAGCCAGATAATTCGTGCAAAAATTGATGAAAATTCAAATTGCCTTACCAGAAGAAATCGCCGAGGTACTAGAAACTAAATGGGGTAGCTTAGAACGTAGGTTACTAGAAATTGTTGTCGTAGAAGCTTACCGAGAAGGTTCGATCAGTGTCGGTAAAGTCAAAGAATTATTAGGAATGTCTACTCGTTTAGAAGTTGATGCTTTTCTTCAAGCCAAAGGTGTCGATTTAGCTTACAACGAAGCAGATTTTATCGCAGATCGTCAAACTCACGCACAACTACTAACTATTACTTAACTTGGAGTCATCAACCATGCAACTAAAAGATTACTTTGAATTTCTTACTTCCTATGACATTCGACTCAAAGGTACAAGAGTAGGCATAGAAACCATCTTATACGAATATATCTATCGTCATCAATCCGCCGAAACAATTGCTAACCTTTATAGTAATTTAACTTTAGAACAAATCTATGCGACTATTCTCTACTTTTTACATAACCAAGAAGAAGTTACTCAATACATGACCGACTGGTTAAACTATTGTCAAGAATCAGAAAAACAGCAAAATGAAAACCCACCTGAATATATTCTTCGCCTGCGTCAACTCAAAGCCGAACGAGAAAAGATTTTATGAGTATTCAATACCTTATTGATGAAAATTTACCTCCACTTTATCAAGAACAATTAAGGCGCTATCTTCCTCAAACAACTGTTTTGATGGTAGGCGATCCTGATGCTCCAGCTAAAGGAACACTAGACCCAGAAATTTTACTTTGGTGCGAACAAAATAACTTTATTCTGCTGACAAATAATCGACGTTCCATGCCCGTTCATCTCACCGAACATTTAGAACAAAATCATCAAAGTCCTGGTATATTCGTCCTGCGTAAAAAATTTACAATCGGAGAAATTATTAACAATCTTGTTTTCATTGCTGAAGCTGGTGACGAAAGCGATTATCAAAATCGGATTACCCATATTCCGTTATAGAGATCAAGCTAACCAACAGTATTTTCTCTTACATTATCGTTGATGTTTCTAGCGCAATTTATCTCAGACTAATTTATTTTATGTCATCCTGAGTGAAGCAAAAGATATCACCAGCTTACCATCTCATTCTCAACCAACCTAGCCCGCGAAGGCGGGCTTTGTCCGTGTAGCCGCCCGTTGACGGGTTTGGCGACATGATTACGTTGTTTGTGTAGCTGCCCGTTTACCGATTCGGTGATTATTTTATTCTAAGTTTCAAAGCGAGGGACAAACAACAAAAATCCGGCAGTCATGGCGACGATTGCGGCGACATAGAAAACCGTTTCTAAGCCACTAATACCTAAAATAATTCCTAACAGTAATGGCGAAATAAATTGACCTAAAAATCCTGCGCCAGTCCCGGCTGCGAGGACGCTGGAACGTAATTCTGCGGGGGCAAGATTGGCTAAACTGTTATATAAATTCGGTAAAACTAAGCCAAATCCTACGCCAAAAAAGACGGCGGTGACGAGAATTAAACTGAGTTGAGATAATACCGGAATTGTTATTAAAGTTAGTGCCATTAAACCAAAGCCAAACGCGATCGCGCCAGCCCCACCAATTTTTTTCGCGAGGGGTTTCGCCCCAAAAGCGGAAATAATCGCTGCTCCTACGGCTCTGCTAGCCAGTACAATCCCATTCAGGGTACTTCCAGCCCCAATTGTTTGTTTGAGGTAGATAGGGGCGTAAATAACCACAGCATACATCGCAATTGAAGCTAGAGAGAGGGTTAATAACAGTCGCAGAGTTTCTGGGTTAGCTAAAACGGTACTGAGTTTGAAAGAATCTGGCTTGACCTTAGTTTTGGGTTTTCGGGGCGATCGCTTCCCAAAAGTTAAAATCACGATTAAAGCCAGAGGAAACGCAATTCCGTAAAGATAAAAAGCATAATGCCAATCAAACGAACCTACCCAGCCACCCAGAAGCGGAAAAGCAATCCCAGTCAGAGTTAAAGTGCTAGTAGCATAACCCAAGGCTTGCGATCGCGCCTCCCCTTCATACATACTACCTAACAAACCTAAACTCGCCGCCGCAATACCCCCACTCGCAGCCCCCAACAAACCACGACTAACCAACAACGGCGCAAGATCGTCAAGAAAAGCCCCAGCCGTACCAAAAATAGCGTAACCAACCAAACAAGGAATCAAGATTTGCAATCTGCCAATTCGATCTGCCAAAATCCCTAACAAAGGGCTGAACAGCGCAATTGTCAAGCAATGTAGACTAACTAAATTACCAGCCAAAGCCGGATCTAATTGTAACTGTTCGATTATTTCTGGCAATACAGGAGAAACCACTCCACCCGCCATTGTCGTCAGGGAACCTACAGCAAGTAAAACTAAAATTTTCGGATCTCGAAACATCAGTAATAAATTTTTCCCTAAAAAATATCAAAAACAAAGCTAAAATAGCAACTTGTGACTTTTCCTTGGAAAAGAGATTTTGACTCAAAACCAGAAAAATCACTAATAATAAACAACAAAGAGACAATAAACAACAAGCGATCGCAAACTGTCAAGGAATGAAACTACAGACAGCCTTAACCAGCCAAATAGTCCGCAACCAAGTCAGAGAAGTCGGCATTAACCCAAATTACTGGTATCCCGTAGCTTGGGCAAATCAACTTCAGCCAGAAAAAATTCTGGCTGTCACAATTTGGGAAGAAAATCTCGCAATTTTTCGGGACGAGTTGGGTAAACTTCATGCTTTAGCAGACGTATGTCCCCATCGTGGTGTTGCCTTACACAAAGGAAATGTTACTGGCTGTAATCTTGCTTGTGCTTATCATGGCTGGGAATTCAACGGTAGTGGCGAATGCGTGAAAATTCCTTATTTACCAAAAGAGCAAAAGCTACCTCGCGCGACAGTGCGGAGTTATCCCGTCCAAGAAAAATATAACCTAATTTGGGTATTTCCCGGCGAGATTTCCTTAGCTACAACCCAGCAACCGCCAGAAATAAAAGAATTCGACCAACAAAACGAGTGGTTAATGGTTCCGGTTTCCGCCCATTTCCAGGCGCATTTTTCCATGTGTAACGAGAACACGATGGACGTTTTCCACGGCTACCTACATCGGGGGTTGCAAGGATGGTTTGACCCCGTGTTGACAAATTTAAAAGAAACCGAAAACAGTGTTTGTGCCGAATATAACGTATCCTATCGAGGTCGAATGGCAAAATTTTTAGGATTAAGCGATCGCGCCGACCAGACAACTACTCTACCAATCTCAATTCAATATCGCTACCCCCACTACTACACCTCTCTCCAAGGTGTTTCCACCTTATACCTCATGCGTTTGCCCATCTCCCCCACCGAAAGCCGTTCTTTTGCCTACTTTTTCTTCAAAGTTCGTCTTCCCCAATGGCTACTGCGCCCTCTCCAACCTGCGCTACAATTCTTGTTACCCCGCTTCGTCTTACTCAAATTTCTCGCCCAAGATATCGAAATGGTCGAAAGCGAACAACAAACCTATCTCAAAAACCCTCAACGACGCTACGTGGAAATTAACCCCGCAATTATCGCCGTCCAACGCTTGATCCTGCGTCAATATGAACAATTTCAGCAAAATTCTGCATCCACAACCCAAAAAGTAGCTAGTTTGGAGAACAATCGCGTCGAGGAAGTCAGCCAAAATTCCGGTTAAATCCACAATTTTTGACTAAATTCCGCTTTCCCTCGCCCCGCCAAAATTCCCTCTTCAACACCCAACTAATGAGGCTTTTTAGCAAAACTCACCAGAAAAAATGAACAATCTACCACCAAGCGAGTCTTTGAATTATAGCTGTAGACTGCTACCATACTTCAAGTTTCTAAACAATGGAAGTGTAAACTAACTTTGCCAAATGGTATCAAACAGGTGAGAGGAGTAAATCCGTGCAAGTTGTGAAAGAGTACGTTCAGCGCTGGTACGAAAGCGGGCTAGATCCAGATGAATTTATTTGTCATGCCAAACAAGGTAATCTAGTTGAAATTGAAGCGCAAAATACTGGCAAACGTCAAAAAGTGCTAACTTTCTGCACTAACGACGTTTTAGGTTTGACTCAATCAGAACGAGTCAAACAAGCAGCCATAGATTCAATTATGCAATATGGTACGTCAAATAGTTCCTGCTCGGTTTTGAGCGGTCGCATTGACTTACACCGTCAACTAGAAGAGGAAATTTCTCAGTTTAAGCATCTACCCCACACCCAACTGTTTCTCAACGCTTGGATGGCGATGCAGGCTTTAGTAGATGCTTTTTGTCATCTGGCAATTCCGGTTCCAGGGTTTCAGCATACCAGAGAGACTTTAATTATGACCGATGTTCTCAACCACGGTTGTATCGTCTCGGCGGTAGTTAATGCGGGGACTCGTTCTGGTAAAGTATTTGGTCATAGTCCCCAAGTACGAGTCAAAGCTTATCGTCACTGCAACGTGGAGGATTTAGCTCGGAAATTAAAGCGATATGCTCGTCCTGATGACCGAATTCTGGTAGTTTCTGATGCAGTCTTCTCGATGGACGGAGATATTGCTCCTCTCCCAGAAATGTTAGACGTACTGGAAAATTATCCTGGTAGCGTGTTATTAATGGACGAAGCTCACGCTAGCGGTGCGATTGGTGCAACGGGAAGGGGAATTTACGAACATTTCGGGATTTTACCCCAAGAGGCGATCGCGCGTGGTATCGTTCCCTTGATTTTAACCACTTTCTCTAAATTTGCAGCTTCGGCTGGAGCCGCCATCAGCACTCATGTCGCTGAATTTAAACCTTTGTTGAACGTTTCTCCTACTTCTATTGGGACAATTTCTTTACCAGCACCAAATACGGCTGCGGCTTTGGAGAGTATTCGTCAAGTGCGTCAATTTCCTGAATTGGTGCAGAAGTTGCAAGCTAATACTCGTTACCTGCGAACTCGTCTCGCAGAAACAGGTTTTTCCGCGATCGGTGAAACTAATGTTGTTCCAATCATTTTACCACCAGAAATTAATCCGAAAATCTTTGCTCGCGAGATGATGGAAAGCCACGGGATTTGGATTTCACCAATTTGGTTTATCGCCAAACCTCGTCTCCGCATTACTGTAAATTCGCTCCATACTCAAGAAGAAATGGATCGTTTAATTGCTGCTTTAGTAGCAACGCGAGACTTACTTTATCGACCCACAATTAGTGCATAAATAAGTGTCTAAGTCAACAGAAAATTTGGAAATTCGGGCTGTTATTACTCCAGAAGATTTGGCAAAGTTTCTGGATGTACCAGCCCTTGTTTACCGCGACGACCCCCACTGGGTAGCCCCCTTGCGTAGCGAAATCGCCAAGCAATTTGCACCCAGCAATCCTTTCTTCAAATATGGTCAACTACAGCAGTTTCTTGCCCTCAAAGATTCAATTCCGGTAGGGAGAATTGTCGCTGCGGTTAATCAACGTTTAGTGGAAAAAGAAGGTCAAAATGTAGGTTTATTTGGCTTTTTTGAATGTATTGAAAACTTGGAAATAGCCCAAGCCCTGATTGCTGCTGCTTGTGACTGGTTAAAAGCACAAGGAATGACACTGGTTCGCGGACCCATCGATCTTTCTACTCACAATAAATGTTTATTTTTGGTCGATGGCTTTGATGAACCACCAATGGTAATGATGCCTTATAATCCTGCTTATTATCCTCAATTTATGGAACAATTAGGATGGGAAAAGGCAGAAGATGCTTATGCGTATAAATTTCCTTTAGATCAACCATTACCAGAAAAGTTCTCGAAAGCTTATCGCATTGCTTGGAAATCGGGAATCAGTTTTCGCCAAATTAATCTCAAAGGTAAAGCTTTCGAGGCAGATGCGCTGCGGCTTTATCGGCTTTTTAATAAGTGTTTTGCTAACAACTATAGTTCCACTCCTCGTACCGAAGAGGAGTTTCTTGAAGAAGCAAAATCGTTACAAACTTTAGTCGATGCAGATGCTTTTTATATCGCTGAAGATAATGGTGAAATGATTGGCTTTTTTATGGGTTTACCTGATTATAATATTCCCCTAAAATATCTTAACGGCAAACTAAATTTCTGGGGAAAACTGAAGTTTCTCTGGTATCGGCGACAAATTGACCGAGGGAGAGTCGTAATTATTTGTTCTCTACCAGAATATCGGCGCAAAATGGTTCCTTTAGCGTTAATTTATTTAGGACTTCAAGGAGCAACTAAAAAAGGTAAACCCTACAAATATGCGGAATTGGGTCACGTTTTTGAAAGTAATTTACCTTCGCGTCGTTTAATTGAAGCATCGGGCGGAAAATTGGACAAAACTTACCGTATTTATGAGAAGAAAATAGGGGTTAGGGATTAGGAATTAGGGGAATTGGGGGAATTGGCGGAATTGGAGGATTGGGGATTGGGAATTGGTGATTGGGGATTGGGAATTGGTGATTGGGGATTGGGAATTGGGAAACTCGAATCAAGTTGAAGATAACTATTAACCAACTCTAAATAACTGATAACTTTCTCGCCAATTATAAGTTAATAAATTTCCAATTAAGGGGACTGTAAACTGTGAATTAGTAATTAGGAAATGGTAACTATAAAGCTCGCATAAATTTGAAAGTAACTATTAGCTAAATCTAGATAATATGAAATACACAAATGTTTGCTATACATCATTATTTTGTACAGAAGTTGCCTCAAAAGTCTCTACATAGCAGACCTAGCATTTTATTTTCCATTTCATATAATCATAATTTTTTCGCCAATTATAAATTTCTAAATTCCCAATTGCTCAGTCTTGAATTACCAATTTTTAACTATTAAATATCAAAAAATATTATGAAAGCATTTGTAACAGGGGCTAATGGATTTACAGGCTCTCATTTAGTAAAATTATTACTAGAAAAAGGTCATGAAGTTGTTGGTTTGGTTCGCAAAACAAGTAACTTAGAACGTCTCGGTGATTACCCAATTAAATTAGTTTATGGTGACATTACCGACAGAGAAGCTTTAGGTGATGGAATGAAAGATGTAGACTGGGTTTTTCATACCGCAGCTTATGTGGAATTAGGCTTAGTTAATGCCGAGAAAATGGCAAAAGTGAACGTCGAAGGAACTCGCGCTGTATTAGAAACTGCCCAAGCTGCTAAAATTAAGAAAATGGTTTATTGCAGTACGATTGGTGTATTTGGTGACACTAAAGGTGAAGTTGTTGATGAAACTTTTATTAGACAACAAAAAGACTTTTCTTCTGCTTACGATCGCACAAAATACGCAGCCCAGCAATTAGTAGCTGAATTTGCCGCGCAAGGTTTACCTGTGGTGAGTGTGTTACCGTCGGGAATTTTCGGTGCAGATGACCCTCATTTTGGTCCGGTTATTGACCAATTTCTGAAGGGAGGGTTAAAATTGTGGGCGGGAGGATCTCGCGTGACGGGAATTGTTCATGTAGACGATTTGGTTATGGCGATGCTTTTAGCAGCAGAAAAAGGTGAACCTGGTGCTAAATATATCATTTCGGCGGGGGAATTAACTACCGAAGAAATGTTTGCTTTTCTCAGTCAAGAAACGGGAATTCCTGCCCCTGGTGAAACTCCTCAAGCTATAGTTAGATTAGTCGGAAATGTTCTCGATCCAATTGGTAAATTGTTAAATTGGCAACCGCCTTTGAGCCGAGAAAGAGTACACTATATTTACGATCGCTGTGTGCGTGTGGATGCAACGAAAGCGCGTCAAGATTTAGGTTGGCAACCTCGCAGTGTTGAGCAGACTTTGCGGGAAATTGTCGCTGCAAAAAGATAATTGTCTTTGTGGTTGGATGAGTTATGCCAATTTACCTTCTCAGATAATTTTACCTCGTTTGAGTCAGAGAAGGGCGATCGCCTTAAATGCAACCAATTTCTTGTAGCATCTCTAACTGCTTGGATACAGGTGCAAGTTGATTTGCTACCATCATCCCACTAGCGGCGACTGCGGGTAAACCAATGCCGGGAAATGTGGAATCTCCACAACAAAGCAATCCTGGTAAACTGGTTTTATGACCGGGAAAAAAGCCTTTTCCGGCGGATATTGCGGGACCGTAACTACCATGATATCTTCTGAGGAAACGAGCGTGGGTTAGCGGTGTCCCAATCAAAGTTAGTTCGCAGCGATCGCGGATATCGGGTATAATCCGGGCTAAAGCTTGCCACATAACTTCAGCGCGTTGTTGTTTGAGGCGATCGTATTCTTCTGAGTTACGATCTAATTCTGACCACAGTTGATAAGGTTCCGTAGCTGGTGTATAAACATGAATATTGTGTTTTCCTGGCGGCGCTAAACTAGAATCTAGTAAGGAAGGAATCGAAATTGCGACAACATTTTGCGGTGCAGTTATCTCCCAATTATTAACGACGAGATAGTGACAATGTAAATCGTCTGGTAAATTTTTGCCGTCGATACCGAGATGTAAGTGCATGAAACTGTTACATTCGGGGGTAGTTTCGCGTGTAATTCTTTCTTTTGTCGATAAAGCTGTTTGGGGGAGTAACTTCAGTGTATCCCAAGTCGAAGCATTGGAAATCACAGCCCGACGCGCTTTAATTTGTTTCCCGTTGCGTAAATTTACTCCAACTGCGCGATTTCCGGCTACCAAAATTTCTTTAACATGAGTAGAAAGCAGTAACTCCCCGCGATAACGCTGCAAACCTCTTACCAAAGCTTCTACCAGCGCCCCACCGCCGCCTACTGGGTAATCTAAGACGACATCCGGGCGATACCACTCAGCAAACATAAAAGCCATTTCTGCGGCACTGGTTCCCTCAGCAGGCAGCCCTGAGAGCATAAAACAAAGGAGGTTCAGCCAGTTACGAATAAACGGATCTGTAACCGTTTCGTCCATAATTCGGGAAAAAGCTCCGCTAAGTTTAGCGATATTCGCCGTATGACGCAGCAAAGCCGGGGCAAACCTCCCCGCAGTCAAAATTGCACCGAGATCGAAGCGTAAAGCCGCAGGAGGAATAGCTACAGCCGCATTTGCAAAGGGGTGCATCGCTTTTTGAAGTTTGCGCCATTGGGCGATCGCATTTTCCCCACCAACTTGTTGCAAAACCTCACAAAATTTGTCTGCACCCACAGTAGCGGGAAAGTTTCCTTCGGGTAACAAACAACCCCAAGTATCATAAGTCACGCAGGGTAATTCTTCCCCAATTGCATCTAAAACTTGTCGTAACGGATTCGTTGAAGGACTGTAAGATAAACCTGAATGTAACGAAGGTCCCGAATCAAATTTATAGCCATTACGGGTAAAAGCATGAGCAGCACCGCCGGGGATTGAGTGACTTTCGCAAACAACTACCTCAAAGCCATAACGAGCTAGAAGTGCCGCAGAGGATAAGCCACCAATACCGCTACCAATAACCACTATATCTGTTTCGCTTGTTTCTGTCATAATTTTTACACTTAGCTAGTTGGAGGGGAAATTGACGCGATCGTAAAGATCGGCTAAACTAATTTAATTTTTTTATCTACTTTTCAATTCAACAAGAGTGGTTTTTTGGATTTTCCTGTATAAATCACCCCATAACAAATTTCTTTCTTCAAATATCTCAAAAATATTCTGCGGTAAATTGCTAGGAATACTTTTATTTAAAATATCATTTAATGCTGCTCGTAAACGCTCCGCTATTTTGTAAAATTCTTCTAATTGAATAACTTGAATTTCAGCGTCAGGATTAGCAGAAGAGGATGGAGGAATTAATAAACCAACGAAAGCTGGGTAAATTATTTTGAATTTATATTTATTTTTAACCCATTGAATATGATCTCTCAATTGACCAATATCTTCTTTCTTATATTTAGAATCATCTTTTTTATCAGTCTTAACTTCTAAACATAAAGCTTCTTTGTTCTCTGATATCCATAAAACATCGGAACCTGTTCCATATTCCTTATCTGGTCTACTAGATGAAAAACCCAAATATTGACCCAAATATCGTAAAGTTTCTTCTGTCTGTCCTGAAGTTCCTGTCCCATTTAATACAGCCAAGTTAGTATCAAAATTTTTAGGGATTTGCTTGTTTATCTGAGTGCTACGAGTATCTAAATATCTTGATACTTCTAGAACTTGTGTAGGCAAACTCAAGTCACTCTCTGAATAATAGTGACTAGGTAGTGGTGGGGGAATATTAGGAACCGTGTTATGTGCGTCTCGATAGGATTCATAAGCTTTTTCAATATCGTTTATTTGTTCATAACAATAACCTAACCAAAGGTGATGCCATGCACCAGTATGACTACTTAACTCAAAAGTTTCTACTAACGAATCATGTAAAACTTTTGCTGCTTGTTCATAGTCACGCTTCCAAAAAGCATTTATAAATTTAACTTCCACTTCTGCAATTTTCAGAGCATCTTCATCAATATTAGTATCTTGTTTATCCATATTCGTACTAATATTTCTTTGATGATAGTTAACCCATTTTTCATCTCTGTCTAAACATTGGGAAGCAGAATCAATCAAGTCTTTTAGAGACTCTGCCTGCTCTGATATATCAATTCCTACCTCAATTTGCTGTTTTAAAAACGAGGGTAAAATAGCTTTATTTTCTTTTTCAAATAGCCAATCTGTTAACTTGTCACCAGTAATTATAACTACACCGTAATCACTCATTCCTCGTGAAATTCGCCCAAATGCTTGCACTACTCTCGATGCAATTGCAGAGCGCATATTTTTAACTAATTGTAGTTGTTCCCAAAAATATTTTTCAATAATATTAAGACTCGATGGTAAATCATCAATAACCATTACTCGGCAAGTATCACCAGGTAAATCAATACCATCATATCGACTGGCTAGCACAAGTTTATCTGTTGACTGAGATTCCCTAAAAGAACCAATTTGCTTAGTTACCTCATCAGTTGAGTTTATTGAAGCTATATCTGACCATTTTTCAGCGCGTCGATAAGAAGGAACTAAAATTAATGCTTTTTTATCTTTAATGATATCTTTGGCAACTTCGAGATCATCTTCTCTATTAGATGTTTGATTTAAACAAGGTATAATAATTAATCTTTCGCATTCTCCAGCAGTAGTTTTAGGAGCAATAATTTCAGGATTTTTTCCAAAGGTTCTTAAAAACTTATCTTTAGCTGATAAAGTTGCGGAAAGATATATACGGCGAATTCCTTTTTGAAAGTAAAGGAAATGAGATACAGGTACCATTGGTGGAGTAATTGTAATTTCTTTACCAGAGATAAAGACAGTACATAAATCAATTTTATCCTTAAGATGTTCCCAAGCAAACATAGTATCTATTTCGTTGTTTAGCTTTGCTTCAACAAGAATTCGCTTTAGTTCATTACAATTTTCATATAGAGAAAAAGGAGGAATAAAAAAATATGTGTTCCGATCTTTATTATGATTAATTTCTGAGTAGCTAATTCCCTTACCTATTTTTTCATGATAGCTACGGAAAAGCTCAAAAATTTTGGAAAATAGTTCAGTAAAATTATTCCGTTTAATTTTGAGAGTAAAATGATCTCGCAATAAATGCTCGGCTGCATGAGCATCGTCAAAGATGATTGCTATAGGTTTTTCTCGAAAAAAGCGAGATTTTCCATTGAAAATAGCTTGATAAGTTGTTACACATGGTGCTAGGCAACGTTGATATAAACTCTTGTTGCGATATTCTCCTTTAATATACGTTGCAATTTCTAAGCCATATCCCTTTGCTTTACTCTCTGTCTGTTCTACTAGATTAATAGAACTACAAGCATATAAAACACGCTCGTTTGTTTCATTAACAATTGACTGTGCCGCGAGAAGACCTACTAATGTTTTACCAGCACCAGTATTTAAAATAATTGCGACATCCTCAGAATTTCGTTGAGAATGCCAGTCTCGCAAAGCATCACCTTGTGCAAGCCAAAGATCGTTAATCGCCGAGTCTTTCACTTTAAGGTTCTGAAATATCTCAATAGGATCTATTAATTTTTTTACGGGTTTAGAAGGGGTAAATTTATCAAAATCAATTGGCATAATACTTTTGCTTCTATAACAAACAACAAATTATTGACTATGAGCGCACTCGCTCAATCTGACTTCTTAACCACTGATTGACCAAAATTTCAACCTCAATTCCTTGTGTCTTTGCTAATTCTCTCATAAACTGATTAACATCAGGTTCGAGATAAATAGGAAACTCAAATACCGCATCAGAACGATAAAACTTTCCCTGTTCTCCTTGAGAAAAATCATAATTTGCTTTCATAATCTTCTTTGATAATAGACTTGTGCTTCTTCGGTTGTGGCTTTACGTGCTGAAACGATCCGGATTTCACAAAATGACTCATCGAACATCTCAAAGGTATGTACCACAACCCGCAAAACTTCCCTGTTATCCAATCCTATCGTAATCCAACGCTCTTCATCTTCACTATGGTGTTCATCATAAATTGATAACTGGAATGGGTCGCGAAAAACAGTTGCAGCTTGTTGAAAACTGAGATTATGTTTACGTCGATTTTGCTGGTCTTTAACAGGATTCCAGTCAAAATGATACTTTATTGACATGATTCAATCTCATACACTTAGAGCAAGTTAGCATCAAATTACGACACCTAAACTGTTTGAGCAACATGAATTTGTTAGCGATCGCCCATTAGGGCGCTAGGCTCTGCCTAATCGCCTTTAAACCCCAAAACCAGTATTATCAGAAAGTAATCTTTCAACTGCTACTCACTCTTGGCTTACGACAACACTTGCAAATATCTCGCCGAACAGTATCCAGAAGCTTATGTCAACTGGTTACTTCCAGATA